>JBDTQM010000327.1:0-3446 GCA_039932175.1 Specibacter sp. | reverse complement strand
ACACTGCCGCCCTTCGCCATGTGACCGGCTTTCCCGGCCTCGGACTACTACGGCGACTCCGCCCCAGAAACGCCCTTCAACAGGCATAGTGTCTATCCGCGCCGCCACCAAACAGCAGCACGGAACGCGACGCTTCCGGTTCCCACGTTCACTTGCATTCGATCAGCGAGTTAGGCACCCGGCTATACCCCTGCGGCATCATCACGGCTACGCCGTAGACCTTCACCATGATCTTCTGGCCCCAACGAGACAAACCAGACCAAGAGTTCCCCGTTCGCTCCCACTACCGGTGGAAAAGAACGGGTACGCACCGCAACCCAGCCCATATTTCCTTGATTTGAGCAGGTACTGATTGAAGAGGTTTAACAACACCGGTTCCTTACGTATACCTTCCCGCCTCGCTCACCAGACCCGGTCCGTCAAGGAATCCCGGACCGTTCCGACTTCGTCACGGCTGCTCCCACCTCACCCATCAATCCATGGGCCCGGCTGCCGTCAGCTTCAACCAGCACCTACGAGTGCCAGTAGACCGAGGTCTCACACCTCCATTCGAACAACAAGCGCCTCGTGGCGCCCGCCTCGATCTTTCATGAGGTGGGGTTTCTGCCGGTTCAGGGCTGACGGTCTGCCTGAGGGTTCTCAATTCTGGCATTTGGTTGTGACATTTTTACCGCTGGCCTGGGGGCGGTTGTCGGTGACGGGTTCCACACCGGTCACGGTGGTGCTGGCTCTTGCTTCTGTTCAGTGGTGGACGGTCGGTGGTTGCCGTCTATGGAGGGCTCAGCGCCGCGATCCGATTCAGTCCTTTGATCAGCAGCTGCACGTCCGCGGCTGTGGAGGCCAGATGCAAGGTTGTTTGGCGGGCGTGGGTGGCGATCTTCCCGCCGATTTCAAAGAGCCTGGCCCGGATTTTCTTGGGTTCCCAGCGTCTGGCTTTCTTGCCGGTGAAGGCGATCATTTGGCTCCAGGCCATGATCTCCGCAGCGAGCATGACTACGTGGCACCAGAGCTCATTGGCGGCAAAGGATTTGAAGGGCAGGTTCGCTAGTCCGGTGTCCTTGGCATTGCGAATCCCGTCTTCACAGCGGGCCCGGAGCCGGTGTCGGACTTCAAGGGCGGCCAGCTGGCCCTTTTCCTGATTCGTCGCGATAGCCGTGTATCGGTTCCCGTCAATGTCGGTGATCCGTAGCTGCGCCCCGACGTGCGGGATTTCCTTGCGCACAATGACCCGCATCCCGGCGGGCCAGGCGGACAGATCGAGCATCCCGGTGATGTCGGCGACCCAGGCGCCGTCTCGTTCAGTTCCGTCACGGTCGTAGGCCTTGGCCCACCCTTTCTTCGGGACCAGCGGCAGAACCTCGGCCACGGCACCGTGAATGGGAAACCCGACGGAGTAGGAGAAGTTACGGTGCTTGGCGGTGAGCCAGTCCAGGAACCCATGCGTGCCACCGGCGGATTCGGTGCGGATCATGACTTTCCTGCCCGACCGGCACCCCTTGGGCAGTTGCTTGACGGAGTCTTTGACTTTATTGGATGTGGTCAGCAGCAGTGTTCGAGCCGGCATTGCCAGAACGCAGCACAGTTGCCAAGGGTTCCCCTGTGCCGAGGAGGCCGTGGTCAACGAAGGAACACAACGGGTGAAAGCCGAACCCCTTCTTCCACGTCGGGCGGGCATCTTCCTTCTCTGAATGAGAATTTAAGAGGGACGCGTCGAGGTCGATGATCAAAGGGTTTTCCACACTGACGCCGTGCAGGGGCGAGTCCTTCCCTGCCTGCTCCCATACGTGGGCCCTGGCCGCAGCCCTGGAACTGTTGATCTCTGTCAGCACCTTCTCAGGTTTCGCCGTGGCCAGGACCTTGAACAAACGGCTGATCGTCGGATCTGAAGCGATCAATCCGTAGACTTCTGGCTGGTTGCGGATCCGATCAATATCGGAAACGAAATCCCCACCCGTCGCCTACGACAAGGCCAAGTCGGTGAGGATCTTCCCCGGATTATGAGTGGCAAACGGTTTGCGCCACGGTCCCAACGCCGCAGACAACCCGTCTGTGAGCCCGGAAGCCTTCACCATCGAGGTCAGAAGAACACCACCGGCCTGGGACACGACACCCTCACCGGTGGCATCAACTCGGACAGAGGGGTAAAAACCGGTAAAGTAGTTCACCTGCAGGGTGCTCCTGATGTGTCAAGAAAATATGGTGTGGTAACTACATTTTCCCACGTCAGAGCACCTTTCAGGCTTTAATGACGTCTCACGGTCACACCCTCATGAATGGCCGAGGTTAGAACAAAGCGCTACTGCCTGTGAAGCTACGCCTTGTTGCGCACTTGTCGCATGACTGCCATGACAGCGCCAACGACCAAGAGGATGATGCCGATCCAGAGTAGGAACATCGCAGCCTTCACTGCAATGCCGAGCACGAGCAGTACGATTCCGACAACGATGAGTGCTATTACGATTCCCATTTTGTTAATCTACCGGCCGGTCCCGCTGACGGCAACAAGTGACGCGGAATCGGCGCCATGGACTGTCACAGACCGGCTCAGACCTTGTTTGTACGCCTGGGCATGTAGCGCTGTGACGTGGTCGAATCCACAGCCGGGCCAGCTGTGCGTGCCGTATCGAGTCCGCCCGGCACGGCGGCAATGACGTCGAAGTGCCGGTCTTCGTGCCCGCGTGTATTCTCGTCGTCTCGGCCGAGGACATGGAGCCCACCGTAAGGAGCCGATTTCACGGAGGATACGGTTATGCCTACCGCGTAGGGGCCGGGGCCGTTGATGGGAGGCACGGGTGCTGGTTTGTGTGGGATGTAGGCTCGGTCACAGTCGGTCACAGTCGGGCGAGGCGGGCGCGGGCGAAGCTGTAGAGCCCGTAGGCGATGAGTCCTATGCCGATCACGAGCAGGATTGCTTCGCCGAAGGGTAGGGCAGCTAGGGACTTCAGGGCTCCGTCGAGGCCGGAGGCTTGTTGGGGGTCGACCTTGACTGCCGCGACCACGAAGAGAATGCCGAGGGTGAGGATCGCGATGCCTTTGGCGATGTATCCGGTCATGGCCAGTGCTGTGATGGCATTCTGGGAGCGGCCTGAGGGGAGCGTGATGTCGTCGCGGAACTTTTGCCGGGTTCCTTTGTAGATGAAGTAGCCTCCGATACCGGCCGTGATGATTCCAAGGACAATGAGCAGGGCCTGTCCGCCGGGAAGGGAGAGTAGGGTCCCGGTGGCGTGGCGGGTGGAGGTCGTGGAACTGGTTGGGTGGCGGAGCGCGATGGACAGGGCGGTGAAGGCTAGGGCAAGATAGGCGATGCCTTTACCCAAGGACACCAGGCTCCGGGCCCAGCGTTTCTTGGACGAGGAGCCGATGCCGAGCCCTGCCTGGAGCAGGAGCCACAAGCCCAGGGCTGCGAGACCTGCAACGCTAACCCAGATGACGATCATCCCGCCTGG
>JBDTQM010000326.1:0-3454 GCA_039932175.1 Specibacter sp. | reverse complement strand
CAAAGTGCCCACTAGTTCAGAAATGGCTGCATGGCGGGGCGGTGGTTTGTGTCCATTCGCCACCCCGTGGATACTTGAGCGGGTCCTGCCGGCAACCGGCCGGACGGGAGGGCATCACTGTGCAGGGCAACTATTTTCAAATCGCAGCCATGGCGCTGTACATGGCAGGAATGCTCGGCATCGGCTGGTGGGCCTACCGTCGCACCACCGACCTGGGCGACTACATGCTGGCCGGGCGCGACCTGAAACCCGGTGTCGCCGCATTGAGTGCCGGCGCATCCGACATGTCCGGCTGGCTCCTGATGGGCCTGCCGGGCGCACTGTACATTGGCGGGCTGTTCCAGGCCTGGATCGCGATAGGGCTGACCGTCGGGGCCTGGCTGAACTGGAAGTTCGTGGCACCCCGGCTGCGCTCCTACACGGAAGTCTCCAACGACTCCATCACGGTGCCCAGCTTTCTGGAAAACCGGCTCAAGGACAACTCGCATGTGCTGCGGATCGTCTCCGGTGTCATCATCTTGGTGTTTTTCACGTTCTACGTTTCCTCCGGGCTGGTGGCCGGCGGCGTCTTTTTTGAGAGCTCCTTCAACTCCAGCTACATGATGGGCATCCTTGTGGTGGGCGGGGTGACCATCCTCTACACACTCTTTGGCGGCTTCCTGGGCGCCAGCTACACCGACGTGGCCCAGGGCCTGCTGGTGTTTGCCGCCTTGATCCTTGTCCCGGTGGTTGGCGTGTTCCACACCGGCGGCATCGGCGCAACCATCGACTCCATCAACCAGGTCAACCCGGACATGTTCAGCCTTGTGGCCGGCGGCACAGTGCTGGGCGGCATTTCCGCAGCAGCATGGGGGCTTGGCTACTTTGGCCAGCCCCACATCATTGTCCGTTTCATGGCCCTGCGGTCCCCGGCCGACGCCGAGGCGGGCCGCCGGATCGGCATCGGCTGGATGTTCATGACAGTCCTGGGCACCACTGCCACAGCCATGGTCGGCATCGCCTACTTCCAGCAGCATCCGGAACTGACACTGACCGACCCCGAGGCCGTCTTCCTGGAACTGGCCAACATCTTCTTCCACCCGTTCCTTGCCGGGATTGTTCTCGCAGCCGTACTCGCGGCCATCATGAGCACCATCTCCTCGCAGCTGCTGGTGTGCTCCTCGGCCCTGGTCGAGGACCTGTACAAGATCGCCGTCAAGAAGGACGCCCCCGCGAAGACCCAGATCATGCTGGGCCGGCTGGGCGTGCTCATTGTTGCCGTCGTGGCCGTTATGCTCGCCTCCGCCCGGAATGATTCAATTCTTGGCCTGGTGGCGTTTGCCTGGGCCGGCTTCGGCGCCGCGTTCGGGCCCATCATTCTCTTGTCCCTCTACTGGCGCAAGCTCACCACGGCAGGCGCCCTGGCCGGCATGCTGACAGGCGCACTCACCGTGGTGCTCTGGGCCAAGTCCCCGCTGGCCGCCTCGATGTACGAGATCGTGCCCGGCTTCTTCCTGAACCTCGCCGTGGCCGTGGTGGTCAGCCTGCTCACGTTCAAGCACCACGGCGGCATCGACGGGGAGTTCACCGAATCCCTCAAACGGCTGGAGCGCGAGCCCGTCCCCGCCGCAATGGGCTAGTCCACACCCAGGTCGATGAGGCTCCGGCGGAGGACCGCCATTTTTCCGGTGACTTTCCGGCCCGTCGGCCGCGGGCGGCCTTGGGGGCCTCCCTGACGTCACCGACAAAAAATGTCGCCTCCGCCGCCTCCCTAGACGGCGTCGGTCAGGACCGTTGCACTGCGGCCAAATTGACGCACCTTGGCGTCGTCCCAGAGCTGTGCCGGCATGGCCCCGCCGAGCAGGACGCGGGCCAGGCCCGCGCCGTCGCCCAGGGGTGCGTCGCTTCCGGCGATGATGATGTTTCCCGACCGGCGGCCCTTGAGCATGGGCGGATCGGCAATGATCGCAGTGTGCTTGAAGGCTGCGGCTATGGTGGCAGCCTCGCGGCGGGCCGTGGCCAGGGCCGGGGTGTCGCCGCAGTTGACAACATATACGCCGCCGGGAATAAGCACCTTGCGGGCGGCTGCGGTGAACTCCGCCGTTGTCAGGGCGTGCGGTGTCCTGGCACCGGCAAACACGTCACGAATGATCAAGTCGCGGCTGGCTTCGGTGAGTGTTTCCGTGACGTAACGGGCCTCGCCCACCCGGATTTTCAGCAGGGGCGCCCGCGGCAGCTCAAACCAGTCGCGAACGTAGTTGGCCAATTTGCCGTCAATTTCCACCACAACGTTGCGGGAATGTGGGTAGGCGGCCACCAAATAACGCGGCATGGAACACGCCGCGCCGCCCAGGTTCAGGGTCTTCAGCTTCTCCCCCGCCGCCCAGCGGTCCTGCACCAGTGCCATGATCCAGCGCATGTACTCAAAATCCAGCCGCAGCGGATCCGCCAGGTCCACGTGCGAGCTTTGCACGCCGTTGAGCATGAGCAGCCAGCCGTTGGGGTTGTCGCCGTCGGGGATCAGCTCGGCAGTGCCGGTGTCCGTCGCGAACGTCCCCGCCACGGGCCCCTTGAGGTCCGGCTCCGGCTCAACCGGGGCGTTCCTGGGCGTGCGTTGGCGACCCATCAGTGGGCCGGCATGGGGTGGGCAGCGGAAGCAGGCAGCGAGATAGTCACGCCTTCCAGAGTAGTCCAGCGTCAGCGCACCACGGCGATCGCGAACCCGTCCCAACCCTTGGAGCCCGCCGTTTGAATGGCGGTGGCGTCGAGCAGCTCGCTGGAGCCCATGAATTCCAGCGCGGCGCGGATGGCCGCGGCGTCGGGGTCATCGCCGGGATCCAGGATGGTGCCCTCCCAGATCACGTTGTCCAGGACAATCACCGCGCCGGGGCGGGACAGTTTGAGCGCCCACTGCAGGTAGTGGACATTGTTGCCCTTGTCGGCATCAATGAAAACAAAGTCATAGGGTTCCCCGCCCAGCAACCTGGGCAGGGTGTCCAGGGCCGCGCCCACCCGAATGTCGACCACTGCGCCAAAACCTGCCGCATCGATGTTCTTCCGTGCCACCTCGGCATGCTCGGGGACGTATTCGCAGGTGGTGATGTGGCCGCCGTCGGGCAGGGCACGTGCCAGCCAAATGGTGCTGAACCCCGCCAGCGTGCCGATCTCCAGCACACGTTTGGCGCCCTGGATCCGGGCCAGCAGCATCAGCAGCTTTCCGGCGTTGGGCGCCACCTCAATCCGCGGCATCCCTGCGGCGTCGATGCTGTCAATGACGGCGTCGAGCTCCGGCCCGCCGTGCACCAGCGTGGTGGACAGGTACTCTTCAACACCGGCCCATTCCGGCCTGCTGCGATGCTCAACCATGACCCCAGCGTAGGCCGCCTTGGCGGGGCGCAACAGGGCTGGAGCCACCAGCGACCGGGAGGCTCAACCTTCCAGTGCGTCAAGAAGGCGCGCGACGCCGGCTCCGGCG
>JBDTQM010000325.1:0-3492 GCA_039932175.1 Specibacter sp. | reverse complement strand
ACTGCCCTACATCCCGGGTTGACGCCAGCACCAAACCCTTAACTTCACGGCATTGCAGCTAGCTCCCCGAGCCCAGCATTTGCTCCACCGCTTCGCAGGCTCCCAGGTCATGCTCGGAAACGGCAGGGGCATCGCAGGCCACGCGGCGCAGAAGTGTCCTGAACAGTCCGCGCTCTTCGGCAGCCAGCGCACCCAGCACAGTGTTTTCCGCCTCTGCCACGCGCTGCTGCAACCCGGCGAGCGCCAGTTCACCGGAGTCGGTAGCCACCACAATGCGGGCCCTGCGGTCGGCAGGGTTCAGCCGGCGTTCCACCAGTCCTTCCTTGACGAAGTCATCGATCAGATATGTCATGACAGTGCGGTCGATGCCCAAGTGCTGGGCGAGCGCCAACTGGTTGGGCAGCTCCCCGCCAACCACGGCAATCAGCACCTGGTAGCCACGCGTGCCATGCGGAAATTCACCTATCGCTGCCGTTGAGGCATTTTGGTAGTTGCGGACCAAAACACCCAGCGCCCAGCCAAAGTCTTTCCGGGCGTCGACGGGCGGGCGTTGTGCGGTTGCTTTGTTGCTCATGGAACCATGATATCGGAGAACTGGGCTTTAAAACAGATCATATTTGCGTAAGATGATCTGTAGAACTACATATATGGACGGAGATTGATCGAATGACCACCACGACACAGACCCTTGGCATCCTAGGCGCCGGCAAGGTGGGCACAGGCGTTGCGCGCCAGGCACTGAAGGCCGGCTACCGCGTACTGATAGCGGCATCCGGGGACCCCAAGGACATTGGCCTGATCATTTCCGTCATGGCTCCCGGCGCCGTTGCCGTCACAGCCGCGCAGGCCATGGCCGAGGCCGATCTGGTGGTCTTGTCGGTGCCGCTGCACAAGTTCCGCAGCCTGGACCCGAACGCCCTCGCCGGCAAGCACGTTGTGGACACCATGAATTACTGGCGCGACACCAACGGCGACATGCCCGAGTTGGAGGATGCGCCGTCGAGCTCTGAAATGGTGCACGCCCACGTGCCGGGCGCCCTTATGGCCAAGTCACTGAACCACATTGGCTACCACGAGCTTGAGCTGGACGCCCGCGACGCCGGATCGGCCGACCGTCGTGCGCTGGCAGTTGCCGCGGACGACGACGCCACGCTCGCCTTGGTGTTGGAGTTTGTGGACCGGCTGGGCTACGACGCCGTGGACGCCGGCGCCCTGGGCAACGGCACGGCCTTTGAGCCCGGCACTCCCATTTTCACCGGCAGCTACGACAGGGCCGGGCTGAAAGCGGAACTTCGGGCCCGGCGCGATGCCGGCGATGAGCTGCAGCTCACCGCCAGCCTGCACTGACAATTCTGTTTCAAAATCCGCTGCGGGGATGAACCGTTAGATCTGGGTGGCCACGGCGCGCCCAGGTGTAGCGGCGGTACAGATGGTTGATTCAGTCATGGGATTCCCTCGGGTGAAGGCGAGTGCCGGGCACCGCGCCGTACTTACACCGCGCAGTCCATCGCCGCGCGAGTGTCGAATCGTCACCAGGGGCACCCCACTATGGTGTTGAGGGTTGCCGCCCGACCGGCCTGGGCCGCATGATCGGGACTCTTGACTCTGTTCACCAGTCTGCCCGCCGGCTAACATCTGTGACGCAGTAGATGTACCAAAATGCCCCGTTTTGGCGGAATTTGATGCAACAGCTGCGTCACAGATCTTGGCGGGGGCGAGACGTGGGCCACCACCGTCAGAGCTGCGCGGTGAAGCAACTTAAGATTGAAGCATGAGCGCAACACTTGTGGTGAAGGACCTCTCCGGAGGCCACGCCCACCGCACCCTATTCAGCAATCTTTCCTTCACGGTGGCCCCGGGCGACGTCATTGGCGTGGTGGGTGCCAACGGCGCCGGAAAATCCACGCTGCTGCGCCTGCTGGCCGGCGCAGACACACCCCAGGGCGGCACCGTCAGCACGGCGCCGCAGGATGCCTTTGTTGGCTGGTTGCCGCAGGAGCACGAACGCCTCGAGGGTGAAAGCATAGCCGCCTACATTGGCCGGCGCACAGGCTGCACCGAGGCCACCGAAGCCATGGAGTCCTCAGCCGGGAAGCTGGGTTCGGGCAACTCCGAGGACGACGACAACTACTCCAACGCCCTGGACCACTGGCTGGCCTGTGGAGCCGCCGATTTGGATGACCGGATCCCCGCCACCCTGGCCGAGCTTGGCCTGGATGTTGGCACCGAGGCTCTCATGACGGGCCTTTCCGGCGGCCAGGCTGCCCGCGTGGCCCTTGCCGCGCTGCTGTTGAGCCGCTTCGACATTGTGTTGTTGGATGAGCCCACCAACGACCTGGACCTGGCCGGCCTGGCCCGGCTCGAGGAGTTTGTCACCGGTTTGCGCGGCGGCGTGGTCCTGGTCTCCCATGACAGGGAGTTCCTGGCCCGCTGCATCACCTCCGTCGTCGAGCTGGACCTGGCCCAGAACAAGGTTGCCGTGTACGACGGCGGCTACGACTCGTTCCTGGAGGAGCGCGCCGTCGCCAAGCGGCATGCCCGCGAGGCGTACGACGAATTTGCCGACAAGAAGGCCGACCTGGTGGGGCGCGCCCGCACCCAGCGCGAATGGAGTTCGCAGGGCGTGCGCAACGCCATGAAGAAGAACCCCGACAATGACAAGATCCGCCGTCGGGCCAGTGCGGAGTCCAGCGAAAAGCAGGCACAAAAGGTGCGCCAGATGGAGTCCCGGATTGCCCGCCTCGATGAGGTGGAGGAGCCGCGCAAGGAGTGGGCGCTGCAGTTCAGCATTGGCGCCGCTAGCCGTTCGAGCACAGTTGTTTCAACCCTGAATGAGGCCGTTGTGGAGCAGGGCGATTTCACCCTGGGGCCTGTTTCGGCACAGGTCAACGCGGGTGAACGGATTGGCATCACGGGCCCCAACGGCGCCGGCAAGTCCACCCTGCTCAGGCTCCTGCTGGGACACACGACACCGGACACGGGCACGGCTTCGCTGGGCGCCAATGTGGCGCTGGGTGAAATTGACCAGGCCCGCAGCCAGTTCCCCGAGGACACCCCCCTGGGCGCAGCCTTTGAGCTGCTTGTCCCCGAGCTGAACCAGGCCGAGGTCCGCACGATGCTGGCCAAATTTGGCCTGAAGGCCGATCAGGTGAGCAGCACTGTGGCCGCCCTGTCCCCCGGCGAACGCACCCGGGCCTCACTAGCCCTGTTGCAGGCCCGCGGCGTCAACGTGCTGGTGCTCGATGAGCCCACCAACCATCTTGACCTGCCGGCGATTGAGCAGCTCGAAGAAGCCCTGGAAAGTTATGAGGGCACCCTTTTGCTCGTCACCCATGACCGCAGGCTCCTGGAAAACGTCCGCCTGGACGCCCGCTGGGATGTCCGCGGCGGCAAGGTCACCGAACTCTAGCCACCCCAAGCGGCACCCACAACGCCGTGCGGCACCCCCGGGGGTCGTTGTGGACATTCGCCCCCGGCCCACCATGGGCGAAT
>JBDTQM010000324.1:0-3512 GCA_039932175.1 Specibacter sp. | reverse complement strand
GAAACGTGTGTTGACTGGGTCCATTTTGAAACCCCTCAAGAACAATTTGATAATGCTGCCATGGTGCTCATTGGAAAGCCGGCGGGCAGGGACGGGGAGACCAGTGCCTACGGGTACAAGGCACAGACCCATCTGGTCAACGTCGAGAAGATCCTCAAAGGCGATCCCGGGGTGGGTCCCGTCCGGATCTCCTCAATGCCTCAGACCTGTGGCAATGGCGAGTCTTACCCCCACGGTGATCCCCTGGACTCGAGCCGAAGAATGATCATCTTCGCCGCTAAACAAGGTGGTGAATGGTTCACAATGACGCCCGCCCAGGGTGTATTGCTCTATGACCAAGGTACTGAGCTTCCCTTTCACTAGATTAAGTGCAGTGAAGGTGCCAACCCGGAAATTGCACGGGGACACGGAAAGTATCCTAAGTCTGCATTCGGACACCCACCAGCCCCGACGTGCGATCCCTAGTCGGTAGGTCCAATATCAGCGAAGCAGTCCCGAAGCAGTCCCGAAGTAGTGAGACTTGGCAGCCAGCATCGGTGTCGATGAATCCGTCCTAGAGTCCGATCTCCTTTTGGGAACGGTTACTGGGACGATAGTGGAGGAGTGGCGTCTTGTGATCTGGATCATCTGCAAATTATGAAAGACACTGATGTCAGGGGAGAAGAGCGCCGGAATCCTAAGGTAACGAAAGTATAACTTTTGAAGTTTCTTAGGTAGCCTTGAACAAATACATACCCCTTACGGGTATGTTCGTGACCGCTTCGCCAAACCCCGTCGGCGGATCACGACCGCTCATTTTCCAGACGGGGACGGAGGAACCACCACCGGCGCCTTAGTGCGCCTTGGGGTGAAGCACGCTCAACAAACCACTGCCGTACGGCTAAGCGTTGAGCGGGCCGGGCAGACCCTCGCCCGAATCCGACAGCTAACTTCGTCGGCGTCGAGAGGACCTTATCTATGCCTGCCCACCGCCAACACGGCCGCCGCCGTGCCACCGTCTCCAAGGCTTCCCCCACCTCGCCTGGACGCCACTGGACGTCTCCAGTTGAAATCAAATCCAAACATGTCACGGGCCGAAAGCCACTGGCACTAGCCGTGGCTGCGGCAGGATTCATTGCCCTAACGGCACTCCCCGCCGCACATGCCGAAACCAACCACCTTTCCCCTGCGGTGACCGCCAATGCCGCCACATCCACAGCGCAACCGACAGTGACAGCGGACAAGGACGTTGTCCTGTCTTTCGCGCGGCCGGCTATTGTCAGTAAGCCGGCGCCAACGACAGCCCCTGTGGGCGGACTGCAGCCGGCGGCGGCAGACGAGAACCCTGTGCCGGTACAGGCCCCACCAGTAACTACGCCACCTGCACCGGCCCCGGAAGCTCCTACTCCTAAGTCGTCCTCGGGGCTGGTGCCTCCTTTGGCTGCCCTGACGGTCACCTCACCCTTCGGGTATCGGACCAATCCGTTGAGCGGCGCGGGTGGAGAACTGCATAACGGGATCGACTTCGGGGGTGCTTGCGGCACCGCGGTATTCGCTTCGGGGAGCGGGACCGTGACAGAGGCTGGCTGGAGCCAGTACGGGGGTGGAAACCGGATTGTGGTTGACCATGGTGGCGAGATCAAAACCACGTATAACCACCTAGACAGCATTGGCGTCAGCGTCGGCCAGCAGGTCAGTGCAGGCGCTCAGATTGCTGGGGTTGGGTCAACGGGTAATTCCACCGGATGCCACCTTCATTTCGAGGTCGTCGTCAATGGTCAAACTGTCGATCCGGCACCGTTCATCTGATCGAATCCCCGCTTTCTTGGAAGGTCCCGGCGCAGAAAGTGACCCCACCCATTGGCCAGGCACGCACGGGCGAATTCAATGATGAATCATTATTGAGCTCATCCACGAAGCGTGCTGCATGCTAACGCCGGGCGAATAACGGGCTGCTCCGAGAGAACCTATGATCACCCGTCCACGACGATCGTGGTACCCAGAACTGATAACAACAGAACAAACAATGGGTAGCCAGAGATCGGCAGAGCAACGCCCCAAGCAGCCTATAACTGAAGGCTGAGGCTACTCTAGGATCAGGACCGTGAAACGTCACGGTCTTCAATCGTTGAGCACACTGGGGGCCCATCAGGGGCAGTATGGTTGCCGTCATGGGCCTGGTTCTCGCCTGCATGCCCTAGGGTGGCAGGTCAGCGCTTCTTGGGCGTGGCACGTCCAGCCAAGATGGCACCTGCAATCAGGAGGGCAGCCGCTGTGGGGTATCCGATGAGGAGATCCTGCATGCCGGGCGGACCCCCGGTCAGGGCGAGGTGGGCGATCCAGTGTGAGAGTCCGACCAGAACCCCCACGGCCATGATCACTTGGCCGATCCTGACTAACCGGCGATGACGACGGTAGTCCTTGTGGGCGTCATGACCGGGGAGACCATTATTCATGTTCTGTCCTTGTCCTTGGTGGGTTGCTTAGCCGTTGGTGCCACCAGAGCATGGAGCCCCGGGTTCTGGTGTTTGCGGGCCCATGGCGTAGGCCTTGATGAACACGGGAAGTCGGGAATCATCGGCATTCGGTACGGTTAGCTGAGTGCCCCACGCGGAGGCAGTGATGGCCGCTTGTTGGTCCGGATTGGGGCTGAGTAGGACGTAGGGTTTTCCCTTGACCAGGTCCGTCAAGGCACTGACGTCTTTCTGGGATAGGTCTGGCTTGTAGGTGATCCAGACCGCGCCGTGTTCGAGGGAGTGAACGGCCCGTTCCTCATTGACTGGGTCTGAATAGATACCGCAGTTCGTCCATGTTGCTGAATGGTCACCGCCAACACCGGGGCTCTGCGGGTAGCTGACGGGGGTTTGGACGTGGTTACGGGTAAGGTTCGGGTACGTCTGGACCCCGGTGATCGGGTTTTTGGCGGCCGCAGCCGTCTCCTCGCGGGCTTGAATAGACCCGGTAATGACGAATGCGACTATGGTGATCACGGCGACAGCCAGCAGTCCAAATCCGCCGTAGACGAAAAGGTTACGTCGGCGTTGCTTCACTCGGTGTGTGGCGAACACGGCACCGATTCGTGCCTGATTTTCGGCCTGTCGATCCTTGGCGTTACTCATTGGTTTCTCCTTGGAGTAGACGGGGTCGCGGATTTATAGTCTGAGCTGGTGGTGGGTTGGGGTTCTACGGTTGAACGAGGTCTGCCTCGCCATAACAGGAATGCGGTGGCGCCGGCGAGCAGCAGCAGGCCCCCGACCCAGGTGTTCACCCGAAGTCCCAGGATCGTGTTGGCATAGTCGGAGCGCAGCAACTCGAAGGCGAACCGCCCCGCGGTATAGAGGACGACGTAGAGGGCGAAGACGGATCCGGCCCCGAGCCGGAATCTCTTGTCGAGGTAGATCAGCAATCCTGCGGCTGTCAGGCACCAGAGGGATTCGTAGAGGAACGTCGGTTGAAAATAGCCCAGAATGACAGGGGATCCGGCGCTGTCCAGGTAGGCGGTGACGACTTTGGAGCCGGGGGCCAGAGAGGTC
>JBDTQM010000323.1:0-3512 GCA_039932175.1 Specibacter sp. | reverse complement strand
CCGACGCTATCGCAGCAGTGGCTGGATTTCGGGCAACGCAATCTCACCGCAACATGCCAGTAGAATCCGACGACCGGCACCCGCTGATGCGATACCGTCCGGGAAAAGGTAGCCACTGCTGCGATAGCGTTCCCGAAAAACACACCACTGCTGCGATAGCGTCGGGAGGAGGCGGCGGCACCGGGCTTCGACTGGCCCAACCGCCGGACTACCTGGCAGGCTCCAGGCGGATCACCACTGACTTGGAGGTTGGGGTGCCGCTGATGTCCGCCTTGGAATCCAGCGGCACCAGGACATTGGTTTCCGGATAGTAC
The DNA here is from genome assembly GCA_039932175.1 of Specibacter sp. Classification (GTDB taxonomy): domain Bacteria; phylum Actinomycetota; class Actinomycetes; order Actinomycetales; family Micrococcaceae; genus Specibacter. The sequence continues at coordinate 3,198 of JBDTQM010000323.1, read as the reverse complement.
GCCGCAGCACAACCAACAGGGGTGGAGTACGCCACCGCCCGGAAGCCTGGGGCCCGGCGGTCAACGCCGTCCTTCCATTCGGACACCAGGTCCACCATGGCGCCGTCGGCAAAGCCCAGGGCGTCAAGGTCCTTTTGGTTCACAAAGACCACGCGGCGGCCGTTCTTAATGCCGCGGTACCTGTCATCCTTGCCGTAAATGGTGGTGTTGTACTGGTCGTGGGAGCGCAGTGTCTGCAGCAGCAGGCGCCCGGCCGGGACTTTGGGGTACTCCAGCTCATTGGCCGTGAAGTGGGCCAGACCCGAGGCGGTGGAGAACGACCGGGAATCGCGCGGGCCATGGGGCAAAACAAAGCCGCCGGGCTTGTCGATCTTGGCCTCAAAATCCTCGAAACCGGGTACCACGGCCGCAATGTGCGCCCGGATCAGGCTGTAGTCCCCGGCCATGGCATCCCAATCGGCGGCAGGCGCACCCGGGCGGGTGCCGCCGTCGTCCGCGGAAAACAGCAGCTTGGCGAGGCGGCACACGATGGCGACCTCGGAAAGCAGGTTCGCCGACGCCGGGGCCAGCCGCCCGCGCGAAGCGTGCACAGCGCTCATGGAGTCCTCAACGGTGACGCGCTGGTCGCCGCCGGCCTGGGCGTCGCGTTCGGTGCGGCCCAGGGTGGGCAGGATCAGCGCCGTCCGGCCCGTGATCAAGTGGGACTTGTTGAGCTTGGTGGAGATTTGCGCCGTCATGGACAGCTTGTTCAGCGCCGCCTCGGTGACGTTGGAGTCCGGGGTGGCGCGCACAAAATTGCCGCCCATGCCCAAGAACACGCCCGCCTTGCCGTCCCGCATGGCCTCGATCGCGGCCACCGTGTCGAAGCCGTCCGGGCGGGGGGAGGCAAAGGAAAACTCGCGGTCCAGGGCGTCGTGGAAGTCCGCTGGCATGCGCTCGAAGATCCCCATGGTCCGGTCGCCTTGAACGTTGGAGTGGCCGCGGACGGGACACACCCCGGCGCCGGGCTTGCCAATGTTGCCTTGCAGCAACAGCATGTTGACCACGTCGCGCAGCATGGCCACCGAATGCTTGTGCTGGGTCAGGCCCATGGCCCAGCAGACAACAGTGGCCTTGGACGCCAGCAGCCGCCGGCCGGTGGCGCGGATCTGTTCCTCCGAAAGGCCGCTTGCGGTGACAATTTCCGCCCAAGTGACCGCTTCAAGCTGTTGAAGATACTCGCCAAGACCTGTGGTGTGGGAGTCGATGAAGGCGGTGTCAAACACGCGGCCGGCATGTTTGGATCCGGGCTGGCGCTGTTCTTCCAGCAGGAACTTGCCCAGGCCCTGGAACAAGGCCTGGTCCCCGCCAAGCTTGATCTGCAGGAAATCGTCAGCCAGGGCGATGCCGCCGCCCACCAGCCCGCGCAGGGTTTGTGGGTTTTCAAAACGCATCAGCCCGGCTTCGGGAAGCGGATTGACGGCAACAATCACGGCGCCGTTCTTCTTGGCTTTTTCAAGGGCGGTGAGCATGCGGGGGTGGTTGGTGCCGGGGTTTTGCCCGGCAATCAAAATCAGTTCGGCCTTGTAAATGTCCTCCAGCGACACCGAGCCCTTGCCAATGCCAATGGTCTCCGTCAGGGCCGAACCGCTGGATTCGTGGCACATGTTGGAGCAGTCGGGCAGATTGTTGGTGCCCAGGCCGCGGACCATGAGCTGGTACAGGAACGCCGCCTCATTGGAGGTGCGCCCGGACGTGTAAAAAATGGCTTCATTGGGGTCCTTGAGCGCTTTGAGCTCTTCGGCCAGCAGTTCCAGGGCACGGTCCCAGGAGACGGGCACATAGTGGTCGCTGCCCTCGGCCAGGTACATGGGGTCGGTCAGCCGGCCCTGCTGGCCCAGCCGGAAATCATCCCATTCGCGCAGCTCGCTGACGCTGTGTTCTGCGAAGAACGACGGCGGCACGCGCCTTTTGGTGGCTTCCTCGGCGACAGCCTTGGCACCGTTCTCGCAAAACTCCGCCTTGTGCCGTTTGTCGGCCTCAGGCCAGGCACAGCCGGGGCAGTCAAAGCCGTCCTTTTGGTTGATTTTCAGCAGTGTCTGGGCGCTGCGCACCGGCCCCATCTGCTTGAGTGAAATCTCCAGGGCATGCACAATGCCGGGGATGCCCACGGCCTTCTTCTGCACGCTGCCAACGTGCAATTGCTGCTCGTCAATGTTTTCGTGGGGCGCTTTGCCAGCCATGGGGGTCCCTTCGCCGTTGAGGATCTACTCTGATCATAGACGTTAGAACTTATTTGGAGGATTGTATGGGACGACTGGTCCAACGGGTCAAGGCCACCAGGATTGATATTGCCGGCGACCGGCGGGTGCTGCGCGAGGAAGCGCTTGCCGTGGAGGAGCCATTGGAGATCCGGCTGGGGCACGATTCCTTCAGCGTCACAATGCGCACGCCGGGCGATGATTTTGACTTGGTGGCCGGTTTTCTTCTCTCGGAGGGCATCATCTTTGAGCCTGGGCAGCTCATTTCACTGCGCTTTTGCGCCGGTGAAGATGAGAACGGCGTGCAGACCTTCAATGTTGTTGAAGCCCAGCTCCGTCCCGACGTGGCCATGCCCCTGCCGGCCGCGCAACGCCATGTGACAACCTCCAGCGCGTGTGGCATCTGCGGCACGGCGTCCATTGACGCGGTCCACAAATCGTCACATTTCCCCATGGCCACTGCCGTTGCGGAGCCGCTGATTTCTGCCGGCGTGCTGGCGGCCCTGCCGGATACGCTGCGTGAGCAGCAGAAACTGTTTGAAAAAACCGGCGGCGTCCACGCGGCGGCGCTGTTTGCCACGGACGGGGAACTGCTGAGCTTGCGGGAGGATGTGGGGCGGCACAACGCCGTGGACAAGGTCATTGGCGCGGCGTTCCGGGACAAGCAACTGCCGCTGTCCAACACCATCTTGCAGGTCTCAGGGCGGGCCTCCTTTGAGCTCGTTCAAAAGGCGGCGATGGCAGGGGTGCCGGTGCTCGCGGCCGTGAGTGCGCCGTCGTCGTTGGCAGTGGAGCTGGCCCACAGTGCCGGCGTAACCTTGGTGGGCTTCAGCCGCGGGAACAGGATGAACGTGTACACGCACGCGGGGCGGATCGCCTAGGACGGCAGGTCAAACCCGTCCCTCCCGGATCCATGACGCAGTTGTTGCAGTGGAAAGCGCTTTCTTTCGCGATTTTG
>JBDTQM010000322.1:0-3542 GCA_039932175.1 Specibacter sp. | reverse complement strand
CGCTGCGCGAGCTCGACCCGCGCACCGGGGAAATGAAGCGGATGTTCGTCCGCGACGAGTATCGCCGCCGCGGCATCGCGCGGCAGCTGATTGACGCGGTTGAAACCCGCGCGCGCGAGCTCGGGTACGACACGCTCCGGCTCGAGACCGGTGACGGGCAGCCTGAGGCGATCGCGCTGTATCTGTCGGCCGGATATCGCGCGATTCCGCCGTTCGGCCCCTACGTCGGCAACATCTACAGCCGCTGTTTCGAGAAGCGCCTGCCGCCCGCCGCCCCGCATATCCGCCAGCCCATGTAGGCAGCCGGCGTCTGCAAATGAGGATTTCTGCGGCCGTACCGTGAAGCAGGGAAAAGTAGCATGACGTGAGCCAGCCCGGGGAGAGGTCGGTGCGGAATGCTCCGGTTTGCTGGCCGCGCTCAATGAGCCGCTGGACGCGGTGCATGGTCGCTTCGTGGTGTGCACGGATTTGCTCCGAGCCCAGCTCGTCCTCCGCCGCGGCGATCAGCCCATGAAAGTCGTCAACAATCCGCCATGAGGAGCGAACAAGCGTATCGAGCGCTGCCCGGGGGTCTCCGTCCAGCTTCAGCGGTGCCAGCCGGTCTTCAGCAACGCGCATGGTCTGGGCTGCCGCCGCGTCAAGCAGTTCCCTCCGCGAGGAGAAGTGGCCGTAGAGGGTCACCCGGCCCACTCCTGCTGCCTGGGCGATTTCGGTCATGCTGGCCCGTGCGTTGGTGGCCAGGCAGGCCAGCGCTGCGTCGATGATGGCAGCCCGGTTGCGCTGGGCATCTGCGCGGCGAACCTGGCCGGTCTGTACATCAGTCATGAGGGGAATCCTATTCTTGGGGCAGCCAGTCCGGCGTGTGTGAAGAGGTCCCCGCACACGCCGGATAAGTCATTGAGCGTAGCAGGGGGCTACTTGACGCCGTTGCGGTCAAGAAAGGCCCGTATTTTCTGCGCCATCAGCGCGGACTGCGTCCAGTGCAGGTAATGCTGCCCGTCCAGGACGTCCAGCTCATTGTGCTGGACATTGGCCAGTTGGCGCTCATGGGCGCCTAGCCAGTCGGCGTTGTGGTCCATGGATTCCTGGGCTACGAACTCCAGAACCGGAAGGGTGCCCGGGTACTGCATGTCCTTGAGTTTTGTGGCATTTTCCCCGACCCTGAAGGTTTCGTCAGTGACGGCCTGGTTGCCGAAGGTCAGGCTGGTCAGCTGGCGCATTTGTTGGCGTTCAGAATCCGTGTAGCTGTTCCCACCGGGTTCCCCGTAGCCAAATGCGGTGGCCCAGCGGACAAGTCCCGTCGTTGCGGGGATGTGCGCCCAAAAGTAGTTCCGGGCAGGCATCGCCGTTGGCGTGGTGGTGCTGCCGCTGGTTGATTTGTTCGCCGGAACGGTGGGGTCGATCCCGATGACGGCGGAGACCTCTTGCGGATATTTGTTGGCGTAGTACAGGGTGTAGAAGCCTGCGATTGAGTGGCCCATGAGGGTGTACGGCGCCTTGATGCCGAGTTTTGCCAGCACCTCATGAAGTTCTTCGGCAATGTTCTCCACAGTCCGCGGCCTGACGGCGGTGTCGCTGTAGCCGTAACCGAACCCTTCAACCACCACTGTTTGGTAACCCGTCAGCTCCTTGACCAAGGGCGCGAAGTCCAGGCCCGGCGCCGGGGTGCCAAGGCCGCTGAGGAGCACAAGTGTTGGGCCGGAAGTTCCGCTGCGGGTGACATTGATGGTTCCCCCGTCAATCTTGACCTTCTGCCCATAGGGCGTCGCGGCGGCGTTCTCAACGCCATCCAGCACCAGGTTTGCCATGGTCGATGCCAGCAGCAAAACCGCTGCCGTAAGTGCGGCGCCGCCGGAAATTAGCAGGAACCGCCGAAACCGCCGGCGCTTGGGCGGGCTGGCTGGTCCGGGCCGGCTTGGGGAAGTTTTGCTGCGGGAGTGGTGCTGGTGTGTCAACATGACGGGCTCCAAGGGGATGATCTGGATTTAGCTGTGCGGTGCGAGTTCCCCGCGCTGTGATGACGTCCGGTCGGTGCCTGTTCCGACGGATTAAATCATACACTGCTGTTTGAGTTATGGATAGGGCCTACAAGCCAACCACCAAGGCAAAGTACGACGGCGGAAGGTGCCTTCCGCTGCCGTGGCGAGCGCCGCCGTCGTGCTTGAGGCGAAGGCGCCCCGGGCGGGCGGGATCGGATGAGCCGCAGGAGGGCACGGACAGCGGCCGGGACAGGCACCGGCCGACGGCAAATTGGGCGCCGGGGAGCCCAAAAAATGGAGCGCGAATGCTCGATTGTTGTTTCCGCCAAAAGTCGTGCTATTGTTTTCATCGCTGCTGAGGGAGACAACGATTCATCCGAAAGGAAGAAACGCTCCCGACATCACCTGCGCGAGTGGCGGAATGGCAGACGCGCCAGCTTGAGGTGCTGGTCCTGGAAACGGGGTGAGGGTTCAAGTCCCTTCTCGCGCACGGACAGACTCCCCGAGAACTTAGGTTCTCGGGGAGTCCTTTGTTTAAGTCCGAGCTTTCCCATGGGGCACATGGTCTGCCGCCTGCCCCCGGATTTGCGCCAGTTGGCAGGCCCGGCAGCGAAGAAGCAGCTAGATATCCAGCCGCACAGCCGATCCGGTCACCTTGATCCCGCCTGACATCGGAATGGTCACGTCCAATTGCGACGCACTGCCCATGTGGTGGCCCTGGCGCACCGAAACGTCCGCCGGCAGCTCCAGTTCGTGCAAATGCCGAAGGTACCCGCCCAGGGAAGCGGCCGCCGATCCTGTTGCCGCATCCTCACGCACCCCTCCCGGCGGGAACGGGTTCCGGCATTCAAAGGAATTTTTTGTGATTCTGTGCACAGCATTCACCGTTGCGCCCCAGCCCTGCTCAGCCATGAGTTCTGCAAGCTGCGCAAAATCATAGTTAAGGGAGGCCAGGACGTCCGCGGAAGCCACCGGAACAATCGGGTGCCAATTGCCGGCGAAGGACACCAGCACCGGCAGGGCGGGGTCAAGGTCATCAACACTGATCCGCAGAGCTGCCAAAAGACGCGCCAGCAGATCTGCTGACAGCTCCACAGCTTGCGTGTCCACGCTGGTCAGCGTGGCTCGAATATGACCGTCCGACTCAAAGGTGTCCAGCGGAATCTCACCCACGGGCGTGTGGAATGTCAGCGGGCCCGTGCCATTTCCTTGGGCGAGCGCCACTGCCGCCGCGATGGTGGCGTGGCCGCAGAACGGCACCTCGGCTGCCGGCGCAAAATAGCGCACGTTGTAGCTGCCGTCGCTGCGAGGTGTGAGGAAGGCGCTCTCGGAGTAGCCAAGCCGCGTCGCAATCTCCTGCATTCGGCCGCTGTCCAGGGCGCTGGCGTCGAGCACCACGCCTGCCTTGTTGCCGCCGTGGGGATCATCTGAAAATGCTGTGTAGTGACGACCTGATCCCGGCGACCTGACTTGCGAACGGAAACGTTGAATCGGATCGAATAATCATCCTTCGTACGCAAGCGTGCGACATTGACTCCCGCCTCTTTGCCGACTCGACCGACA
>JBDTQM010000321.1:0-3544 GCA_039932175.1 Specibacter sp. | reverse complement strand
ACATGTGCTCGAAGCGCTCGGCGCGGCCGTCATGGCCCTGATGTTCGCCACCATGTCCACCTGATTGGACACGCTCTTGCGCGGTGCTGCACCCGTGGCCTACCCACAAGGGGCATTCACCTTATGCATGTTTCGTGCAATAGCAGCGACCCTCACACGCCTGGAAAGCATGGTGAGATCTTCCGAAAGGACACCATCATGTCCATCCCCCTCAACGTCCCTTCAGTCCCATTCGCCGGCAAGGCCCAACCTACCTGTCCGCCAAACAAAATCAATATGCGATGATAACGCCAGCCCCGCGGGCAGGCCTGCAAATTGTAGGAGTGGATCCCACAGGGTGTTGTGGAACCAGCCGCTCCGAAGCCGGAGCTTGATTGCTTCCTTTTCAGCCCTTTTTCCGGAGGAAGCTCCGTATGAATGCTTCGACCTGATGCGTCCACAAGCAAGACAGCCGCCGTCAAGAAACCCGAGTTCCAGACCTAAACCATCTGAGGGCCCATATTTTCTCCGAATGGGCGAGGTTCCATAGGCGAAAGATCCACTATCTAAGTCCGAGTTTCGAGAATGAAAGACGCCGCATCCATGAGCCACTTCGATAACCGCACCATCCTTTTCGCCGGACCCAAAGCCGCTGAGACGAGCCGTCCCGTGCGACCCGTGATCGGTCAGACGTTTGACGCGGTCTTATTCGATATGGATGGCACTCTCATTGATTCGACCCCCGCGGTGCATCGGGCTTGGCTCGCGTGGGGTGCCGAACGTGGACTCGATCCGTCGTTCCTCGACGCCAACCACGGCAAGCCGGCCCGGGATATTGTGGAATCCTTGGTCCCTGCTAAAGAGTTCGACACAGCCTTTGAGCGCATTCAACAAATTGAGATCGCCGAAGTCGGCGACATTACCATCCTTCCGGGAGCCACCGAAGCACTAGCGGCCATCGGGGAATACCGCAAAGCGATTGTCACCTCGTGTACGCGGCCTCTTGCTGCGGCACGAATCATGGCTTCAGGGCTGGTGCCGCCCAGGGTCGTAGTCACCGTCGACGACGTTGTGCGCGGCAAACCTGACCCCGAACCTTTCATGTTCGGTGCCCAGTGGCTGGGCTTCGAACCTGACCGCTGCCTCGTCATCGAAGACGCGCCCGCTGGCCTGCGCTCCGCGCATGATGCCGGGTGCACAACCTTGGCAGTGGCGGGTACACACACAGCTGCGGATCTGACGGCCGACCTCGTGATTGGCAGCCTGGCTGAGCTCGAGTTCTCGGCAACGGACAGCGGCATCCACGTCGCGTGGCGGACCGGAAAGTAAAGAATCCGTCCGGATGGTAAGGACAAGGTGCTTATTTTTGATGGTTTGACGATCGGAAAATCGCCTTACCTGAGGTAGCGGGGCAAGATTATCTCGTTTTTGAGGGCCAGTTGCCCCCTCCCCCACACACTGGCGCATAGCCTCGGGAGGTAGCACCTGTCTGGGCAGTTGGACCAACAACGCAGACGTGCGCTACCACCCGAGGCTATGCGCCACACACCCCAACAACCAGGCAGCTACTCCCCGCCGCTACTTCCTTGAAGGCGTCATCAAGGCGCTGGCCCCAGAGCATGGTCGCTACAAGGGAGGGTGGCCACCCGTCGTGGATGGTCGGCCACTCTCCCTGCAGAAACTGGCGGAACTGTCAGACAGTCAACTGGACCGAGGCGCGCCCAACGGTGTGTCAAGGTCGGGCCTGCGCCCCTGTTTTCGTTTTTTGCAACTATCCCGATTGCACAACAGTTGCAAGTAGCAACCGAACTAGTTGCACCTACTTGTCCAGCTGGGGCAGCAGGACCCTGTCAAACACCCATTGGATACTACGATCTTGGGCTTCTGCAGCCGCTCGAAGCTTGTTGAGCGTATCGTCGGTCATTCTAAAAGTGTAGGAACGGTTCTTCGGCTGCTTTTCGGGAATGAGGGTCTTCCTGGGCGTCTTGGGGGGTGTTGAAGCGTTAGTCGCTTCCGCCGGATCCACAACGTTTTGAAGTGTCTCCGCTTCCATGGCAAAAGCCTCAATCTTGGCTTCCAGTTCCGGGGTGGTTTCCCTTGCCCGGCGGTTTGGCAGTGGCCGCGCATTACTCATTGTCAATCAGCTCCTGAACGAGTACCTGAATCTCGGCTTTTGCCTTGTAGTCGGTCCATTCCACCACTCCCCTACCCACGGGCATTACATCCATGTATGAGCTCCGCTGGTAGATCGTTGTTTTCAACAATGGGATCTCCGGGTAGTCGCCCAGTAGATCTCTGGATTCCGCCAGACGTTTGTCCATGGGATGAGTCGAAGCTTGGGCAAACAACCCTCTCACAACAAGGTCTTCGTTGAAGTCTCGGATGCCTTCAAGTACTTTCACAAATTTTGGCAGGGTATCCAGGTCCAGAGGCGATGCCTTCATGGGCACTAGGAGAAGATCAGAGGCGATTGCTGCTGTCCGCAATTCTTGGGAATCATAACCACCAGTGTCCACGATGACGTAATCTACGGCGGTTTCGAGATCCAACAACGTCGCGCGTAGGTTGCCCTTCTTCTGAACACCTATGATCCCGGGAAGTTCCGGGCTTCTCGCCTCTCGATCCGAAATCCAGTTGGTCGTGCTGGCGATTGGATCGGCGTCCACGACTTTGACCGCCTTTCCGAGTCGGGTGAGCTCTGAAGCGATGTTGACGGTCAATGTTGACTTTGAGCAACCACCCTTGAGGGAGCCGACTGTGATGATCATGTTGTTCCTTTCATCCCGTGTTCCGGGGTCTTCGGCGACTGAACCCTGGTGGCGTATTGCATAACCCTAACACGTTGCACAACCCATATTGTTGCATTATGGTTGTTATTCAACCTGGTTTGCAACCAAATAGCAACCATTCTAGTTGCACTATAGTTGCCAACTAAAACTATTCTAGTTGCCAGCTTGTTATGTTGATTGTGCCATGTCCGGTAAAGGCCCCCACGTCCCCAGGAGCGGGGGGGCGTGATGCCTGGGACTAGGCAGTGCCTGACGAAGACCTTTCCCGCAGGTCCCCCCGCGTGGCGCGCCCAGCGACCCCGCACCATCCGGACGTACAGTCCCGGGCAGCGAGCACCTCACAACTGTCCAGTATCTGATCTGTCCCAATGAAGACGCCCAGCCCATGAAAAATCGGAGGCAATGGCCGACCATCGTCACCGCTGGATGAACGGGCATTCACCCACCTACAGAAAGCATGGAAGCAAGCACAACGACGGCGGGTTTCCTTGACCTTCAGATGTGTTGCCCGAACCTGTCGCGTGGCTGCCGAGGCGGTGCACTGGTGGAGAATCTCAACGAATGCCACGCGTCCAAGTAGTCCGCCCCGACATCGAAATGTATCAACTGCAGGTCAGGCGTGGCCTGGTTTGTTTGGACGAAGGAAATCCTCCATACCTGGTGCTGTGGACATGCCCCAGTTTGATCGGCATCAGATGTCATTCTCTGAATTTTCCGGCCGCACGGTCGGGGGACTGACATCGGGTCTAACTGGGCATTGTGGTTCAAACGGCTAG
>JBDTQM010000320.1:0-3570 GCA_039932175.1 Specibacter sp. | reverse complement strand
GATGTTGGCCCCAGCAACATCGGCATCAACTGTGCGTTGGATTTTTTGCTTGGGGCGTGCCGGCGGGAGCTTTAGACCTCTTCGGGGTGCTGGCTGAAGCGGGCGATGGCTTTTTGGGTGGTTCGTCCGGCCAAAACCTGGATGATGGCGGCCACTGCCGAGGACACCAGCGCAAAGGTCAGTGCTGAGCGCAGGCTGTTCTCCAGGTCCGCACCGTCTTTGGGGGGCTTGTTACCGGTGCTTTTCTCCCAAACCTTATCCACCAGCTTGCTGGCCACAAAACCTGCACCCAGGCTAACGCCGGTGCCGAGCAATTTGTAGACGATGTTCATAAAGCGCTCCTCAGTGTGTGGGGCTGACCCAGAGCGGGCAAATACCTTGCGTTTAGCCTAGCCTCTCGGGTCCAAATTATGGTTTGCGGCATTGTCACGGGCCGCCGGACAGCCAAATTTTTGCTCGAAAATCGCATCCAATTGTCGTACGTAATCAATTGACGTAGCCCTTGGCGCGTCAGTAGAGTTGCCCCCAATTGGCGGTAAATTGTGATCCATATCATTGTGGTGATGACGCCTGCTTGCAAAAAACCAAGGGGAACAGTGTGAATCGTGCTTTAAGGAACGTGGCCACCGGGGCGCTAGCTCTGGCCATCATTGCCGGAGGTGGCATGGCTGCACTGTCGCCAGCCGCGCTGCCAATGGCCCAGGCGGCAACAACACCTGCAGGGATTCTGCCGACGCCGCAGGAAGTCAACACCACGGGGGTCTCCGTTCCGTTGACGGGCACGGTCAAGGTCGCCGTGGGTGCCACCACTGATGCAGCCGCCAAGAACCTTTTGGGCCAGGTCATCAACAAAGCAGGCGGAACCGCGTCATTCGTGGATGCCGCAGCAGCCGCAGGCGCCACGGTTTTCCTGGGCACCGCCGCGAACAACTCCGCCATCCCGACGGCACTGGCAGCCGTGGGCGCCACAAGTGCCGACGCCTTGAAGGCTGACGGCTATGTCATTGCCACCGGAACCATCGCGGGGAAGCCCGCACTGGTACTGAACGGTAAAGATGCCACAGGCACTTTCTACGCAGTACAGAGCCTGAGCCAGGTGGTCGAAAACGGCTCAGCTCCGGCGATGACTGTCAAGGACTTTCCGCTGATGTCCATCCGCGGTGCCATTGAGGGTTTCTACGGGATTCCGTGGTCGCATCAGGCCCGTCTGGACCAGCTGGATTTCTACGGCAAGCACAAGATGAACACCTACATCTACACGCCCAAGGATGACAATTACCTGCGCGCCCAGTGGCGGGACCTGTACCCCGCAACGGAACTGGCCGATCTGAAGGAACTCGTTGATGAGGCCAACGCCAATCACGTGAACTTCACCTTTGCCCTGTCTCCGGGCAATGATGTTTGCTACTCCTCTGACGCCGATTACAACGCCACGGTGGCCAAATTTGACCAGCTCCGCAGCATCGGCGTGAGCAGCTTCTACATTGCACTGGATGACATTGACCCGGTGCTCAAGTGTGCCGCGGACAAGGCCAAGTTCACCAGCTCCGGCTTCCGCAAGCTGGCTGACGGCCAGGCGTTCTACCTGAACCGCATTGTCAACGACTACGTCAAGGTCCACAATCTGCAGCCGTTGCAGACAGTTCCCACCAACTACAACGGTTCCAGTGAAGATCCGTACAAGGACCAGTTCGGCCTGGCCACTGATGATTCCATCCTGATCCAGTGGACAGGGGAGGGCGTCTTCTCGGACACCATCACCGAGGCATCAGTGACAAAGGCCGTGGACACCTACAACGCCGAGCACTTCTACATCTGGGACAACCTGCCGGTCAACGACGGCCAGCGCGGGCGCCTGTTCCTGAACCCGCTGGAAGGCCGCGACCCCAACCTCTACAAGCACATTGACGGCATCACCTCCAACCCGATGATCGAGGCCTATGCCTCCATGGTCGCCCTGGCCGGGTTCGGTGACTACTCATGGAACAGCACAGCCTACAACGCTGCAACCACACAGTCGGCAATCATCACCGAACTTGCGGGCCCGGACGCTGCCGTGGGCAAGTCCTTGGAAACTTTTGTCGACTTGAACCAGAGCTGGAAGCCCTACCGCGCCAGCTCCAAGACAGCCCCTGCCCTGTCCGCTGATGTGGCTGCTTTCTGGACAGCCTACGACGCCGGCAACGCGGCAGGCATGAAGCCGCTGCAGGACCGGCTGGCCATCATCAAGGCAGGCCCTGCGACGTTGGCAACCATGGCCATGAAGGGCTTCCATGACGATTCCAAGCCGTGGATCGACGCCGCTGCCCATTGGGCCACGGCCATGGAAGAGCAAGTTGACATGCTTGTCGCCATCAAGTCCGGAAACGGCGTTGTCGCAACGGATGCCGCATTGGAAGCCAACGCTGAAATCGCGCTGGCCAAGCGTGCCACCGTGCCCGATGTTGGGCCGAACAACATTGGCATCACACCCAACGTCATCATTCCCTCAGTGGGCGACGGCGTTTTTGAAATCTTCACCTCAGCCGCCCAGACGCGCTACAACACATGGCTCAAGCTAACGCCCGTGGCTGTGGCGAACAACTTCCCCGCCACAGCTGCTTCGACGATGGCGACCTACCAGCAAAACACCCCCAACAAGATGGTCGACGGTAATGCGAGCACCCTCTGGTGGTCAAGTGTTCCGCCGACGGTTGGCTCCAACGTCACCATTGATTTGGGTGCTGTGAAGCCGGTTGGCAAGGTTCTGATCCAGCAGGCCGATTCAGACACCCAGGCTGGCGACATGATCTACAACGCACGCCTGGAGTACTCCACAGACAACACCACATGGACCTCAGTGGGCACATTCGCGAGCAAGCCGCGCATCGAGCAGAGCTTTGACACCCCAGTCAATGCCCGTTACATCCGCCTGGTTGCTGCGGCTGCCAACTCCGGGGGCCAGTGGGTGAAGATTCGCGAGTTCCAAGCCTTCGAGGCCACCCAGAAACTCACCACTGACTTGGCCGGCGCCAATGGGACTGGTCCAGCCAGTGCTTTCGACGCCACCATCAACACTGCTTTCGAGGCGGCCACCGCACCCGTTGCCGGATCCCACCTGACCCATGTTCTGGATGCGCCCGCCGCCATGAAGTCGGTGGCTGTGGTTGGTTACATGGCGGGTCAATTGCAGGTCAAGTCCGACGACGAATGGGTCACCGTGGGTGACCTGAACCCGGCGGTGAGCTTCCAGGAGGCTGTCCTGACGCAGGAAAGCATCTCCGGTGTTCGGATCTTGTTCGCCGCGGCGCCTGCGCGGGCACAGGCTGCCGGACCGGTAGTTTACGAGCTGGGCCTTCGCGCCACAGGCCCCGTCGGTGACGGGCCGTATGTTGGCGACGTGGTTGAGCCAAGCCCCACGGCAACGCCGAGTGCCACGCCGAGCGCGACACCGTCGGCAACCCCGAGTGCAACGCCTTCGGCCACCTCGTCGGCGACCCCGAGTGCAACGACGTCTGCGATGCCGTCGGCGACCTCGTCGGCGAATGCCGGCATCACCTTGAGCGCCGCTACCCTGGTGCCCGGTGGCCA
>JBDTQM010000319.1:0-3676 GCA_039932175.1 Specibacter sp. | reverse complement strand
CGTTTCACAGGCAGCACACAAGCAGTAAAAGTCACAACGGGTAAAGGCCGCGCAGACAACGGACGTTTACTCTCGCATCACTGGTGGTGATCTTGAATGAGATCTCCAGCCGCCCAGCACAATTCGACCTGACTCACCTTCCCCGGAGCCAGGCAGGACAAGGCTTGGCGCGGAGGGGGATCTGGTTTAAGAACGCACCAAGCGAATCAGCGACGGTGTTGACAGATTCCAGCACTAGCGCAGCCCAGCACCACCTGCAGTACCAGAACAGATTTTCATTGCCATATTTGCATTGCCACGGGGGGAATTCATTTCCCCTCCCGGTTTTGACCGAAGAGAAACGGAGTCGTGATGACGTCGGAAAACCCCACGCCACCCACGTCCGAACGCCACACTCCCGTTTTGAAAGATCGCTGCATCAATCTGCTGGCCCCAGCCTTTGAGGTTGCCCGGGCAGCCGGGCGCACCCCCGTCGTCATTGACGCAACACTGGGCATGGGCGGCCACAGCGAAGCCATGCTGCAGCGCTATCCCGACCTGCACCTGATCGGCATTGACCGGGACACCGAGGCGCTGGCTTTGGCGGGGGAGCGGCTGGCCCCCTTCGCGGACCGCACCGACTTGGTGCACGCCGTCTACGATGAAATCGCTTCTGTGCTGGACGATCTTGGCATTCCCGGCATTGACGGCATCCTCATGGACTTGGGTGTTTCCTCCCTGCAGCTGGATGAGCGTGAGCGGGGCTTTGCCTATTCCTTCGATGCTCCCTTGGACATGCGCATGGACACCAGCCGGGGCCAAACGGCCGCCGACGTTGTCAACCAGTACTCGGAAGAGGACCTGGTCCGCATCATCCGCAAATGGGGCGAGGAAAAGTTCGCCGGCCGCATTGCCAACCACATTGTGGCGGCACGAAACATTGCGCCGCTGAGCCGAACCGGGGAGTTGGTGGACATCATTCGAAATGTTGTCCCCTCCGGTGCTGCCAAAACAGGCGGCCACCCCGCAAAACGTACGTTCCAGGCCTTGCGGATTGAGGTCAACGAGGAACTCAGTGTGCTGGAAACCGCCATTCCGGCAGCCGTTGATGCCCTGGCCCTCCATGGCCGCGCCGTGGTCATGTCCTACCACTCGCTGGAGGACAAGATCGTCAAGGCTGTTTTTGCTGCAGGCTCCACGTCCTCGGCTCCGGCAGGGTTCCCGGTGGAACTCGAAGAACACAAGGCAACCCTTAAACGTCTTACCAAGGGGACCGAGATCCCCACGGACGAAGAAATAGCAGAGAATCCCAGGGCCGCATCGGCGCGGCTCCGGGCAGTGGAAAAGATCAGAGTCAGGAGTGCAACATGAGCCAGCGTGCACCACGCACCCTCCCCGTGACCGAGGGCAACACAGCCCTGGCACTGAGACTGCAGCACGATGACCCAGAACTGCGGCTCCCGAAACCTGTCGCCAAGAAAGCGCGAACACCGCTCTCCCTGGTGGTCTCCACACCACGGCGAAGCCGTTCCTCCGTTGTGGTCATCTTCTTCTTGGTGGTTCTGGCAGCCACTGCCGTGGTCCTTGGCACCAGCATTTCGGTGAGCAAGGGCCAGTACGAGCTGGTGGGTTTGAAGAACCAGCAGTCCGACCTGCACAAGGCCAACCAGACGCTGGAACAGGAAATTGCTGCCCGCCAGGCACCCCAGAACCTTGTCTCCAGGGCAGCAGCCCTGGGCATGGTGCCGGCAGGCACCACCGGCCAGATTGATGTGCGCAGCAAAACTGTCAGCGGATCCCCGCTGCCGGCCACGGCAGACACCAAGGGTTTGGCCAGCATCCCGCCGGCTCTGATTGACACGCCCATCGCCGTGGTGGCGGCAGAACCGGTGTTGAGTCCTGCCGCCATTGCACAGTCCGCTGAAAAGACGCAACAGCCCGCACCCAAGGCAACAGCCCCGAATCCCACCGCAGCCATCACGCCTGGTCTGAACGGCGGGACCATCCCGGCCCCCGCCCAGAAGGACAATTAGGCATTACGCCAAGGGCCTGGCAGCTTTGACTGCCCCAACGCTTGAGTGCAAGGAATAACAGCAGTGGCACAAAAAACCAACCAGGGCGCGCCCGGCGCAAGTTCCCTGCAACTGAACAAGGTCGGTCGTGGCCGGATGCGTCTTGGATTCATCCTCATGATGGTGGTTTTGCTGGTCATTGCCGGCAGATTGGTCATGGTTCAGGGCCTGGACACGGGCAATATGGCACAGGCCGCCGAGAATCAGCGCACGGTGGTCCAGACACTGCCGGCTGTCCGCGGAAAGATCATTGATTCCAAAGGCAAGGTCCTGGCCGAGAGCATCATTCGCTACAACATCACAGTCTCCCAAATCAACGTGGCCGACTATGAGGAGTACGCCCACCGGAACGCTGATACCGGCGTGGTCGAAGAATTCACCAAGGATGAGGGACTTAAGAAGGTTGCCGATGTTTTGGGCCTGCCCTTTGCCGAGCTGAAGAAGAACGCCACCGGCACCAAGAACCACAACTACCTGGCCATGGATGTCAGCCCCTTGGTGGAAAAGGAAGTCGCGGAGCTGGGTGTCCCGGGCATCTACTCCGAAGTCGTCACGAAACGTGTTTATCCCATGGGGGCTGTGGGCGGGCCCATCGTTGGGTTCGTTGACGCTGACGGCAAACCGCTGGCCGGCATTGAGCAGACCATGGACGCGAAACTCACAGGCACCGACGGCACCCGCACCTACCAGGCCGGCAAGAATGGCATCATCATTCCCACCGCCCCCGTGCGCACCGTCCCTGCCGTTGACGGCCAGACAGTGAAGCTGACCATCGACCAAGACATCCAGTACTACGCCCAACAGGCCGCCCAGCAGCAAAAACAGCAGTACAGCGCCCAATGGGCCAGCGTTTCAGTCATTGAGGTCAAAACAGGCAAAGTCGTGGCCTTGGCCGACAGTGACTCCTATGATCCCAACGACGCGGGCGCCTCCGATGCCAACAACATTGGCTCGCGCACGGTGAGCTCGGTGGTTGAACCCGGTTCAACGGACAAGATCGTCACTGCCTCGGCAGTGGTGGAAGAGGGCCTGGCCACCCCCATGAGTCAGTTCCTGGTACCGCCATCGTTGACCATTGGCGGCCAGAACTTCTCCGACGCCTTTGACCACGGCACCGAAAAGCGCACCCTGGCAGGCATCATCGCCGATTCCATGAACACCGGAACTGTCATGGCCGGTTCCAAACTGTCGCTGCAGCAACGCTATGACTACCTGCGCAAATTCGGCGTGGGTGAAAAGACGGGCATTGAGCTTCCCGGGGAAAGCCCCGGCATCCTGGCTGACTGGAAAAATTGGGACGGCCGCCAGCAGTACACCGTGCTGTTCGGCCAAGGCGTGGCACAAACGCCCCTGCAGACAACCATGATCTTCCAGACGGTGGCCAACAATGGTGTCAGGCTCAAGCCCACCATCATTGATTCCTTCACGGCTGCCGACGGAACGGTGGAAACGCCCGCGAAAGCCCCCGGCATCAAAGTCATCAGCCCCGAGACCGCACAGGACGCCAGGGACATGCTCGAAGGCGTGGTGACCATGACCGACTACAAGGTGGTGGGCATTCCCGGTTACCGAACCGGCGGCAAGACAGGAACGTCGGAGGCCCCCGCGGACAACGGTGTGGGGTT
>JBDTQM010000318.1:0-3689 GCA_039932175.1 Specibacter sp. | reverse complement strand
AGTGACGACGTCAGCGAGAAGCGCTCGTTCCTCGGTGGGCACACCTTTGGCAGCTTGGGAATCCCTGGAAGGGGAAATCTGCTCGGAGGAGGCAGCCGTCAGCTGCGGGTCGGGGGCTTGATCTTTCTTACGTCCAAACACCCGTACAGAATACCCCGAAACGGCCGCCCGCCTTGACCGCTGGCGCATTCCCGGCGGTAGTCTGGCGTTTATGACCCACACCGATCACGGCGCCGCGGCGCTGCCAGCCAACATAACCGCCAACCTCCCCCTTGAGGGGCTGCGCCACAGCGTGGCCCAGAATTTCAGCAACACTGTGGCGGAGCTGGGCAAGCTTGTTGCCATCCCCGGGATTGCCTGGGACGCCTTCGACCCCTCCCACCTGGACACCAGTGCGCACGCAGTGGCCGCGTTGATTCGTGCCGCGGGTGTTGAGGATGTGCAGATTTTGCGTGTTGCCAAGGACGACGGCGCCCCGGGCGGTCCCGCCGTCGTGGCCAGGAAGGCCGCGGCCCCGGGTTTCCCCACGGTGGTGCTGTACGCCCACCACGACGTCCAGCCGCCCGGGGATGAGACGCTGTGGCACAGCAAACCCTTTGTGGCGCAGGAACGCGAGGGCCGCCTGTACGGGCGCGGGGCCGCCGACGACAAGGCCGGAATCATGGCCCACATTGCCGCGTTCAGCGCCGTAAACCAGGTGCTCGGTGCCAACTTGGGTGTTGGCGTCACGTTCTTCATAGAAGGGGAGGAGGAAGCCGGTTCGCCCACTTTCCGCACCTTCCTGGAGGAGTACCGGGAACTGCTGGCCGGAGATGTCATTGTTGTGGCGGATTCCGCCAACTGGCAGATTGGGATTCCGGCGCTGACCACCAGCCTGCGCGGCCTGGTGGATGGTGTTGTGGAGGTCGGTGTGACCACCCACGCCGTCCACTCGGGCATGTTTGGCGGGCCCCTGCTGGACGCCCCCACCCTGCTGGCCCGCCTCATCGCCACCTTCCACGACGAGCAGGGCTCGGTGGCCATCAAGGGCCTGGTCCGCAACGAACACACCGACGTGGACTACGACGAGGCAACGTTCCGTGCCGACGCCGGGGTGCTCGACGGCGTGCAGCTGGCCGGGCGCGGCAGCATCACTTCCCGCTTGTGGACCCAGCCGGCGCTGTCGGTCATTGGCATGGACATCCCCACGGTCGAAATGAGCTCAAACACGCTGCTGCCCACGGCACGGGCCAAGATCAGCCTGCGCCTGGCTCCCGGCCAGGATCCGGCGGCGGCCATGGCGGCCGTGGCCGAGCACGTGCAGGCCCACGCGCCCTTTGGCGCCCACGTCAGCTTTGTGCCCGGCGAGGCCGGCCAGTCCTTTGCCACGGACACCCGGGCCCCGGCCGCCCAGGCGGCGCTCTGGGCATTGGGGGAGTCATGGGGGGTTGCCGCCGTTGAAACGGGAATGGGCGGCTCCATTCCCTTCATTGCGGACCTGAAGGAAATCTACCCGGGCGCGCAAATCCTTGTCACGGGTGTTGAAGATCCCGACTCCAGGGCGCACAGCGCCAACGAGTCCCTGCACCTGGGAGACTTTGAAAAGGCCATCGTGGCCCAGACGTACTTGCTCGGTGCCATCAACAACGGCGCCCTTGCGGAACATAATGCGCTGCCCGGCAGTTGACATAAGTTAGCGCCCCTGCCGGGCTCGACGTAGCATGTACTTGTACCCCCACGTAAGGAAATGCCATGACTGCAAATGTCCACGAAGAAACTTCAACAGCAGAAGTTGCCTCCGCCGAGCTGCCCACCCACGGTGTCTCGATCAGCGATGTAGCTGCCGGAAAGGTTCGCAGCCTGCTGGAACAGGAAGGCCGCACTGACTTGCGCTTGCGCGTGGCAGTTCAGCCCGGCGGCTGCTCCGGCCTGATCTACCAGCTCTACTTTGACGAACGCATGCTCGACGGCGATGCAGTCCGCGACTTTGACGGCGTCGAGGTTGTCATTGACAAAATGAGCGTCCCCTACCTGGATGGTGCCAGCATCGACTTTGAAGACACCATTTCAAAGCAGGGTTTCACCATTGACAACCCCAACGCCGGAGGCTCTTGCGCCTGCGGAGATTCGTTCCACTAAGTAAAGAGTTCTACTGGATGTAGAGCTAACCGCAAAAGATTCCTTGCGGACATCCGACGCACGGGCGGTTTAGTACGCATTTTCTGTGCCGTAGCGGTAAGCTCTACATCGAGTAGTAAAACCCATTTAGCTCGCGGCGGCTCATAATCGCCCCAGAGCGCAGCAACAAGAGGAAGGGCCGTCTGTGAGTTCGCAGGACCGAACCGGCAGCCGACGCGCAAAAGTCATCCCGATATCAGGATTGGCTATTGCCGGAGCGTTAGCTTTGTCTGGATGTACGGCAGAGAGTAAGAATGGCTGGTTGCCATCCACGCCTGATACCACCAATCACACGGCGGGTATCATCGATCTATGGGTCAATTCCTGGATCACAGTCTTGATAATTGGCCTGATCACTTGGGCCTTGATCATCTGGTGCATCATCGCGTACCGCCGTCGCAAGGGTGCCACAGGCTTCCCGCGCCAGGTGAGCTACAACCTCCCGTTGGAGGTTTTTTATGTGTTGGTGCCGTTGTTCATGGTTCTGGTGTTCTTCCACTTCACAGATGTGGAGCAGAAGTCCATCAATGCCCGTGTAGACAGCCCCGATGTCACCATTGATGTACGCGCCAAGCAGTGGTCGTTCGACTTCAACTACGTGGCAGGCAACGACGTCAAGGAAGCTGTGTACTCAGCCGGCGTCCAGGCCGCGCTGGATGGCAAGCCGATCGACAAGACGAAGCTGCCCACGCTGTACTTGCCCGTGAATCGCTCGGTTGAGCTTCAGCTGAACTCCCGTGAAGTGATTCACTCCTTCTGGGTGCCGGCATTCCTGGACAAGAAGGACATGCTGCCCGGCAAGACCAACTACATGACCCTGACGCCGACGGCGCTGGGCACCTATGACGGCAAGTGTGCCGAACTTTGTGGTGAATACCACTCCGAAATGCTTTTCAACGTCAAGGTTGTCACGCAGGCCGAATTCGATGCGCACCTTGCCGATCTCAAGGCCAAGGGCCAGACCGGCTCCTTGGGCGAAGAGTACGATCGCAATCCCAACGCCGCCAGCACCGAGAACACCGAGAAGAAGTAGGGGGAAGAGGAAAGTGTCTACGCTCGAGTACTCAGCAACCGAAGTGAATTCGGCTGCCCCGCGGGTGGTTCCCGTGTCCAAGGGACGCATTGTCGTCAACTGGATCACCTCAACCGACCACAAGACGATCGGGTACATGTACCTGATCGCAGCATTCATCTTCTTCTGTCTTGGTGGCGTCATGGCGCTCATCATTCGGGCGGAGTTGTTTGAGCCTGGCATGCAGATCCTGCAGACCAAGGATCAGTACAACCAGTTGTTCACCATGCACGGCACCATCATGCTGCTCATGTTTGCAACCCCCTTGTTCGCCGGCTTTGCCAACGTCATCATGCCTTTGCAAATTGGTGCACCCGACGTTGCCTTCCCGCGCCTGAACGCCCTGGCCTTCTGGTTCTTCCTCTTTGGCAGCACCATTGCAGTATCCGGGTTCATCACGCCCCAGGGTGCTGCAGCATTTGGCTGGTTTGCTTACGCGCCGCTGTCCAACACCACGTTC
>JBDTQM010000317.1:0-3725 GCA_039932175.1 Specibacter sp. | reverse complement strand
GTTCTCGCTCGAGGAGCTGGAAGCGTGGCTGCGCAAGGCCGAGGCTTCAGTTCAAAAGCAGCACGGGCTGGCCCCGAAATGGCTGACCGAGCTGAAGATTGACGGCCTGGCCGTGAACTTGCTGTACCGCGACGGCGTGCTGGTGCGGGCCGCCACGCGCGGGGACGGCACCACGGGCGAGGACATCACCCACAATGTGGCCACCATCAAGGACATTCCGCAGAAGCTGCACGGCTCGGGTTTTCCGGCCGAGGTGGAGATTCGCGGCGAAGTGTTCATCGCCTCCAAGGATTTCGTGGAGCTGAACGAGAAAATGGTGGCCGCCGGCAAGGCACCGTTCGCCAACCCCCGCAACTCGGCGGCGGGCTCGCTGCGCCAAAAGGATCCCGCCGAAACCGCCAAGCGGCCGCTGAGCATGTACGTGCACGGCATCGGCGCCCGTGAGGGCCTGGAAACCACCAGCCAGTCCGAGACATACGCGCTGCTCAAGGAATGGGGTATGCCCACGAGCCCCTATTACAAGGTGCTGGACACCCTGGCGGAGGTGCTGGAATTCATCGCCCACTACGGCGAACACCGGCACGATCTGATCCACGAGATTGACGGCATTGTTGTCAAAGTTGACGACTTCGCCACGCAGCGGGCCCTGGGCAACACCTCCCGCGTGCCGCGCTGGGCTGTCGCCTACAAGTACCCGCCGGAGGAGGTCCACACGAAGCTGCTGGACATACGGGTGAACGTGGGGCGCACCGGCCGGGTTACGCCCTATGCAATTATGGCCCCTGTCCTGGTGTCCGGCTCCACAGTGGAAATGGCAACCCTGCACAACCAGGACGTGGTCAAAGCCAAGGGCGTGCTGATTGGCGATGTGGTGGTGCTGCGCAAGGCAGGGGACGTGATCCCGGAGATTGTGGGTCCGGTCATGGCCCTGCGCCAAGGCCGCGAGGACGAACTGCGCGAGTTTGTCATGCCCACGCACTGCCCGTCCTGCGGCACCGAACTGGCCCCCGCCAAGGAGGGTGACATTGACATTCGCTGCCCCAACGCCCGCTCGTGCCCCAGCCAACTCACCGAGCGTGTGGCGCACCTGGCCGGTCGCGGCGGCTTCGACATTGAGGCCCTGGGCTATGAGGCTGCGGCTGCCCTGACCAACGGCCCGGGCCCGGACCCGGCGGAGCACGGCGGCGTGATTGCCCCGAGCGGCCCCGGGGTGATCACCAGTGAGGCACAGGTCTTCCAGCTGGCCCAAAGCCATCTTGATCCTGCGCTGCGCGAGGCGCTGGCCGACGTCAACGTGTGGCGTGAAATTCGGGCCAAGGGCGCCGGCACCGGCAAGTTCCAACTGGTTCCCTACTTCCACACCAAGGCGACGGCCAAGAAACCCTCGGTGCCGTCCAAGACCACCGAGAAGCTGTTCAAGGAACTGGACAAGGCCAAGTCCGCGCCGCTGTGGCGGGTGCTGGTTGCCCTGAGCATCCGGCACGTGGGCCCCACGGCGTCGCGCGCCCTGGCCACCCGCTATGGCACCATGGCGGCCATCCGCACGGCCCTGAAGACTGAGGACGTCCGGGAGCAGCTGGCCAACGTGGACGGGGTGGGCGCCATCATCGCCGACGCCCTGATCGAATGGTTCGCCGTTGACTGGCACCTGGAGATCGTTGACGCGTGGGCTGCGGCGGGTGTGCTCATGGCCGATGAGGCCGATGAATCAACCCCCCGCACCTTGGAGGGCCTGACCATTGTGGTGACGGGCACGCTGCCCCACTACAGCCGGGACGAAGCCAAGGAAGCCATCATCACCCGCGGCGGCAAGGCCTCGGGCTCGGTATCAAAAAACACCTCATACGTGGTGGCCGGTGAAAATGCGGGCACCAAGCTGGATAAGGCCGAGTCGCTGGGGTTGAAGGTCCTGGACGAGGAAGGTTTTGCCCGGCTCCTCGCCGAGGGGCCGGCAGTTGAAGCAACTGGCGCCGTCAGTTCAGACACAGGAGTTTTAGGCGCCGAAGCCACAGGCACCGGCAGTCCTGAAACAGAAAACTTAGGGGAGTAGACATGCACCAGATCAGCATAGATGAACTGTTGGAAGTGGCTTTGCGCGCGGCTGCGGCGGGGGCTGCCGTGCTGGCGGCCCGGGATCCGGCAGGGTTTGGCGCCACGGAAAAATCCTCCGACTCCGACTGGGTGACTGCCTTTGACGTTGCCGCCGAGAACGCGGTCCGCGCCGTCATCACCGACGCACGCCCGCACGACGTCATCACGGGCGAGGAGCTGGCGCCCGCCCTGCCTGCCGAGCCCTCCGGCTACCGGTGGAGCATTGACCCGCTGGACGGGACCATGAACTTCATCCGCAACATTGCCTACTACGGCACCTCGGTGGCTGTCGCCGGGCCCGACGGCGAATGGCTGGCCGGCGTTGTTGACGCACCAGCCCTGCGCCGGATCTACTTTGCCTCCCGTGGCGGTGGTGCCTGGCTGGATGAAACCCGGGCCGACGGCGCATCCTCCGTGCGCAGGCTGACGGGTCCCACCGATGTCCGTGGCGGCACCCTGCTCTCCACGGCCCTGACGTATGACCCCACGGTCCGGCGTCGACTGGTCTCGGAACTGGACTCCCGGATGGATAACTTCGGTGATTTTCGCCGGCTGGGCTCGGCAGCGCTGGAACTGTGCGCCGTGGCCGAGGGCGGGGTGGACGCCTACCTGGAGTACGGCCTCTTTGAACACGATTTTGCCGCCGGCGGCTTGATCGCCGAGGAGGCGGGGGCCTGGGTGAGCCGTCCGGTGCTGAGCCCGGCCGTCAATGGCCTCCCCTCACGCGAGGAAGTCCTTGGCGTGTGGACGGCCGCCTGCGTGCCCGCACTGGAAGGCCGTTTCGCCCCGGAGCAGTAGCGCACCAGCCGGGGAGCGACACCAGGGCCCCGCTACCTACGCCACTGTCAGGGCGGCGCCCACAACGCCTGCCGTGTTGTGCAGCAGTGCCGGGCGCACTGGGGTGTCCAAGCGCAGCTGGGGCAGGAATTCCTCATGCCGGACGGAGATTCCGCCGCCCAGGATGATCAGCTCGGGGGAGAAGAGGAACTCCACGTGGGACAGGTACTCCGCCAGCCTGCGCGAGTACTGCTGCCAGCTCAGCCCGTCACGTTCGCGGGCCACGGCTGAGGTCCTGGCTTCTGCCTTCTCCCCGCCCATCTGAAGGTGGCCCAGCTCAAAGTTGGGCACCAGCGTCCCGTCCACCACCAGGGCCGAACCGATCCCTGTACCCAGCGTCAGGACCAGGACAACGCCGCTGCGGCCCTTTCCGGCGCCCTGGGCGGCTTCGGCCAGGCCGGCGGCATCGGCGTCGTTGATGACATTGACCTCCCTGTTCAGGGCTGCGCGCAGGAGCTCCTTGACCTGCATCCCCATCCAGTCATCGCTGATGTTCGCCGCCGAGCAGGCAGTGCCGCGGCGGATGATGGCGGGGAAGGCAACACCCACGCCGGCGTGGGGCAGCGGGGCCGCTTCCCACTGCTCAACATCTGCCACCACGGCTTGGAGGGCCCGTACGACGGCGACGGGGGTGGCCGGATTCGGTGTGGGCAGCTGGGCCATGGGGCTGGCCAGGTTTCCTGTGGTCGTGTTGACCACGCCGTATTTGATGGCGGTCCCGCCAATGTCGATGCCCAGGCGCAGGGCTTCGCGGGTTGTTGATTCCATGGATTTTCCTTGCTGTGCGGGATGGGCTG
>JBDTQM010000316.1:0-3733 GCA_039932175.1 Specibacter sp. | reverse complement strand
AAGGTAGAGGCCCCACACACAGTGTGGGGCCTCCCTTCATTTAAACAAACCAACAGGGACTCGACAAGCACCACCACCCCACCACCGACGGCCGCCCCCACCAGGCGGCCACAAACGTTTAACACGTAATACAAATCGAGCTGTGCAAGACTCTTCCGCTGCCCGATATATGGTGGGCGCATTGCTAGCTATTGGGAAGAGTGACTGATGACTGTTTTGACGCCGCACCACGACGGATCCGCGCTGTACGTACAGGGTGAAGGAGCCTTGGGGGAGCGTTGCACACTGCGTCTGCGCATTCCCCAGTCGTGGGGTTCTGCCTCCCGGGTTTGGGTGCGCAACGTCCAAGACGGCGAGCCGCGCTATGACGAAGCCAAGGTTTTCGGCACCGCTGACGACTGGGTTTGGTGGGAGGCGTCCATCTTGGCCGTCAATCCCGTGGCCCTGTACAGGTTCGTCATCGAAGTTGAAGGCGCCAAGGGGGAGGGCGCCAGCTACTGGCACCTGAACAATGCCGGGCTCCAGGACAGGGACACCTCCGACTACAACGACTTCCGCGTCACCACGGCAATAAACGCCCCGGACTGGTCCCGCGACGCAGTCATGTACCAAGTGTTCCCCGACCGTTTTGCCAGGTCCGAGCAAGCAGCGCGGCGGGTCACCCCGGAGTGGGCTGTTGAGTGTGACTGGCATACGCCGGTCCAGGGTACTGGTCCCGATGCGGCCAGGCAGTTCTACGGCGGAGACCTTGATGGTGTCACGGCGAAGCTGGACGATCTCGCCGCGCTGGGCGTGGACATTGTTTACCTGACACCGTTCTTCCCCGGCCGCTCCAACCACCGCTATGACGCCTCCACCTTCCACTCGGTGGACCCGCTCCTGGGCGGCGATGAGGCCCTCATCCGGCTGGTGACGGCCGCCCACGCCCGCGGCATGAAAGTCATGGGGGATTTGACCGCCAACCACACTGGCGACGCGCATGAGTGGTTCACGCGTGCCCACGCAGATCCTGACTCCGTGGAGGCCGGCTACTTTTACTTCAACGAAGACCACAGCGAATACGAGTGCTGGTGGGGCGTGAAGTCATTGCCGAAGCTCAACTGGGCGTCGGAGGCGCTGCGTGAGGCTTTTGTGTCCGGCGAGGATTCGGTGGTGGCCCACTGGCTCAAGGCACCCTTCAATCTGGATGGCTGGCGGATTGATGTTGGCAACATGACGGGCCGGCTCGGGGCTGTGGACATGAACCGTGAGGTTGCGGCGCTGATCCAGGCCCGGATGCTTGAGCTCAATCCCAACGCCCTGCTGCTGGGCGAGGAGACGTCCGACGCCGGGGCCGACGTCGACGGGTTCGGCTGGCAAGGCGCCATGACGTACTCGAACTTCACCCGGCCCATGTGGCAATGGTTGGCCAATCCCGGCGCGCGGGTGGACTTCTTCGGCACCCCGTTGCCCGGACCCAACAAGGTGGATGCCCAGGTGGTGCTGGCCACGCACAGGGACCTCTCCAGTGCCTTCAGCTGGCCGGTGCGCAACGCCACCATGAACGCCCTGAACACCCATGACACCGCACGTACTGCCAGCGTCATGATCCCCGGCGGGCCCATTGTGGCAGCCGCCCTGTCCATGCTGCTCCCCGGCATCCCCGTGATTTTCGCCGGCGACGAGTTCGGTCTCGAGGGTGACAGGGGCGAATCTTCACGCACGCCCATGCCCTGGGGCGAGCCCGCGCGGATTGTCACTGACTTGCGGGCTGCCTACGCCGCCCTGACCACGCTGCGCCATGAAAGTCCCGCGGTCGAGGACGGCGGCATGCGCTGGTTGATGGCCGACGGCGATTTGCTGGCCTTTGTGCGCGAGTCGCCGGAGGAGTCCCTCCTGGTCATTGCAACCCGCTCCGACGTAGTGGGCCTAAGTTTCGAAGACGTGGGCCTGGACGCCGCCGGCAGCCAAGCACTCAAATCAGCCCCGGCGTTCAACACGGGGGAGTTCAAGGTGGCCCAGGACCTGGCTCTGGCAGGCCCGGGGGCGTACGTCTGGCGCCTGCCCGGGGTGAGCGTTCCGGCGTCGCCCTAGCAAGGCAGGTCCCAGCGCGGCAGCCAGTGCGTGGGCTTCTTCTAGACTGGGAGGAGCACACACGGGCATTGACGGAAGGGTCTGCGCAGCCATGGTGGTACAGGAAATACATCTCAACGAGCAATTTGCACAGTCGCTGCGGGAAACCCTGCGAGAGGACCAGATTAGTGTGGCCGCAGCCGACCTGCAGACGTATGCCATAGACCAGGGCCCCGTCACGGACTACCACGAGCCGGTTGCCGTGGTCTGGGCCGAGACGGTTGCGGACGTGCAGGCTGTGGTGCGGGCAGCTGCCGCCCACAACGTTCCGCTGGTGACGCGCGGGGCAGGCACGGGTGTCTCCGGCGGCGCCCACGCCACGGCCGGCGCGGTGGTGCTGAACATGGCCCGGATGAACAAGATCCTGGAAATCAACGCAGCCGACGAGATCGCCCGGGTGGAGCCCGGTGTCATCAATGGGGACCTCAACACGGCGGTGGCCGAGTTTGGGCTGATGTTTGCCCCCGACCCAGCCAGTTTTAAGATCTCCACCGTGGGCGGCAACATTGCCACGAACGCCGGTGGCCTGCGCTGCGCCAAATACGGTGTCACGCGCGACGCTGTCCTGTCCCTTGAGGTGGTCATGGCTGACGGTTCCTTGATCCATACCGGCCACAGGACGTTCAAGGGCGTGGCCGGCTACGACCTGACCAGCTTGTTTGTTGGTTCCGAAGGCACGCTGGGCATTGTTGTGGGTGCAACTGTGCGGTTGAAGTACCTGCCCACCATCGTGCGGACGGTTGCCGTCTTCTTCCCGTCCGTGCAGCAGGCGGCCGCTGGCGTGCTGGCCCTGGGTGCGGCGCGCGTGCAGCCGTGCATCCTGGAACTGCTTGACGGGCCCTCGCTGAAGGAACTGGATTTCCGCAACGGCAGCAACCTCTCCGAACGGGGAACAGCGCTTTTGCTGATCCAGTTTGACGGCCTGGCCGCCGAGCAGGAAGAGACGCTGGCGGCTTCCGCCTTGGAGGCCCTTGACGGCACCGTCAGCCGGGAGGACCCGGCCGAGGCGCAGCGGCTGGTTGACCTGCGCCGCAACAACCGAGGCCTGGACGTCGACGCCGAGAACCGGGTGGGCGAGGACGTGGCAGTGCCGCGATCTCAGCTTGTCCACTACATCACCGCGCTGGAAGAGATGGCTGTGCGCCACGGCGTGGAACTTCAGGTCATCGCCCACGCCGGCGACGGCAACCTGCACCCCACATTCTCGGTGCCCACGTTTGAGCCCGCTCGCATCAAGGCGCTCAATGCGGCCCTTGACGAGTCCATTGACAAGGCGCTGGAACTGGGCGGCACCATCACCGGCGAACACGGCATTGGCCAGTACAAGCTGCGCTGGCTGGCCCTGGAGCAGGCCGAGCCGGTGCTGGAGATTCAACGCCGCATCAAGGCGCTGTTTGACCCGCAGGGGATCCTGAACCCGGGCAAGGCCATCCCGGCACGACAGTAGCCCCACCCGCGGCGCCACCCAACCCCGAATTCCCCTCGACGCTATCGCAGCAATGGTCGCTTTTTCGCGAACGCTAGCGCAATCCCGCACGGGCGGTGCGATAGCGTCGAGGAAATGTTGACCAATGGTGCGATAGCGTCGAGGAAATGTTGACCAATGGTGCGATAGCGTCGA
>JBDTQM010000315.1:0-3785 GCA_039932175.1 Specibacter sp. | reverse complement strand
GCGAGGTAGACCTTGGTCTCGTTGCCGGCGTCGGAGGTGAAAGTGCCCTCGGTGCCCAAGTGGTACTTCACATCGCCGGAGCCCTGCACGCTGCGAACGTCCTGGGTGCCCTCAAATTCGCGGAAGACCTGTGCGTAGGTCTTACCGGCAATGTTGGTGAGCACGTTCAGGCGGCCGCGGTGGGCCATGCCAATGGCAACCTCGTCCAGGCCGTCGTCGGCCGCGTCGGAGATGATGGAGTCAAGCAGTGGAATCAGGGATTCGCCGCCCTCCAGGGAGAACCGCTTCTGGCCAACAAACTTGGTCTGCAGGAACGTCTCAAACGCTTCTGCCGAGTTCAGCTTGGAGACAATGCGCAGCTGCTCTTCGCGGCTCGGCTTGGAGTAGGGGTGCTCCAGCTCGTTCTGGAACCATTCACGCTGTTCCGGTTCCTGAATGTGCATGTATTCCACACCTGTGGTGCGGCAGTACGCGTCACGAAGCACGCCCAGGATGTCGCGCAGCAGCAGTTTTGCCTTGCCGCCGAAGCCGCCGGTGGGCCATTCGCGGTCAAGGTCCCACAGCGTCAGGCCGTAGGTGAGCACGTCCAAGTCGGGGTGCTTGCGCTGGACGTATTCCAGCGGATCGGTGTCCGCCATGAGGTGGCCGCGCACCCGGTAGGAGTGGATCATCTGCTGGATGCGGGCGACCTTGTTGATCTCATCGGCCGGGTCAACCTGCAGGTCAAGGCTCCACCGCACAGGCTCGTACGGGATGCGCAGGGACTCGAAGATGTCATCGTAGAAGTTCTCCGCACCGAGCAGCAGCTGGTGGACCTTCTTGAGGAACTCGCCCGAGCCTGCTCCCTGAATGACGCGGTGGTCATAGGTGGAGGTCAGTGTCAGGATCTTGGACACTGCGTTCTGGGCAATGATCTTGGGGCTGGCGCCCTGGTATTCGGCCGGGTAGTCAAGTGCGCCAACACCAATGATGGCGGCCTGGCCCTTGGACAGGCGCGGAACGGAGTGAACCGTGCCGATGCCGCCGGGGTTGGTCAGCGATACCGTGGTCCCCGAGTGGTCGTCCGCCGTGAGCTTGCCGGCGCGGGCGCGCTTGATCAGGTCTTCGTAGGTGCGCCAGAACTCGGCAAAGTTCAGTGTTTCGGCGCGCTTGATGTTCGGCACCATGAGCAGGCGCGTGCCGTCAGGCTTGGGCATGTCAATGGCAATGCCAAAGTTCACGTGCGGCGGCTGGACGGCGACGGGCTTGCCGTCGATCTCGTCGTAGTAGACGTTCATGGACGGGAACGCACCCAGCGCCTTGATGACCGCGTAGCCGATCAGGTGCGTGAAGGAAACCTTGCCACCGCGTGCACGGGCAAGGTTGGAGTTGATGACAACACGGTTGTCAATGAGCAGCTTGGCCGGGATGGCCCGGACGCTGGTGGCCGTGGGCACTTCCAGGCTGGTGATCATGTTGACGGCGATCGCCTTGGCCGGGCCGCGCAGCACAGTCTGGACAGCCTCTTCAGGAACAGCATTGTTCTTGGCAGACTTGGGCAGCTGGGCCGGGATGGGGGTGGTGCCGGTGCGGGCCGCGTCCTTGGCAGGAGCCGGTGGCCGCGGGGCTGCCGGCGCCTTAGCCGCAGCAGGTGCGGCGGCTGCCGCCTGTGCCGCAGGGGCAGATGCCGTTGCGGCCGGAGCCTCGGTGGCAGGTGCCGGAACAGCGGCGGCGGGCGCCGGCGTCGTACTGGCAACGGCTGCGACGGCGTGAACTACCGGGATTCGGGCCGTGACGGGCGTGGCGTGATTGGCAGTGTGGCGTCCGTTGCCCGCTGCGTCATCTGCAGCGAACCCCTCAAAGAGTGGCCACCATTTGGCATCTACGGAACTTTTGTCGCTCTTGTAGCGCTCATAAAGTTCATCGACGAGCCACTCGTTGCCGCCAAATTCTTCGGGTAGACGGTGGATGGATTGCTCTGGCACGTGTATTACGCCTCTTCCATGAGATCTTATTGCCCGCTGTGCAAACTTGCGCAGGACGACGGCACCCGAATCTGGCGGATGCTGACGGCGCAAACTTGCGTAGCCTATTCGAAAGTTGGTCGGGGTCCAACAAACCCGTTCCGCAGTAAGTCTAGTAAGCAATTCAGCTTGTAGGCCAATCTGTGATGTGGCGCGCCCGGAGAGACCGCCAGAATTGCATCAATTTTGCGGTGAATGGGCGGATGGGCTGGCTAGACTCAAACCCGGGCGGCCCTTGGAACCGACTGGCGGCCGCCGACTGTCCAACAGTTGCAAGGAGTGCCATGCGTTTTCTCAACCAACCAGCCACCGATCTGACATATTCAGATGTGTTCCTTGTCCCGTCGCGTTCCACAGTGACCTCACGGCTGGACGTTGACTTATCCAGCGGTGACGGCACCGGCACCACCATCCCCCTGGTGGTGTCCAACATGACAGCCGTCTCGGGCAAGCGCATGGCCGAAACCGTAGCCAGGCGCGGTGGCATGGCCATCCTGCCGCAGGACATTCCCCTGGACGTGCTGAAAACTGTCACCGCGTGGGTCAAGCAGCGCGACTCGCTGTATGAAACTCCGTTGTTGATGGGGGCCGGGGACATTGTCATTGATGCCGTGCACCTGATGAGCAAGCGCTCGCACAACGCCGTGGTGGTGGTTGACGGCACCGACTTTGTAGGGGTGGTGCGCGGGGCCGACTGCGAAGGCGTGGACAGGTTTTCCTCCCTTGCCTCGGTGATGCGTTCCAATGTTGTGACACTCGACGCGGCACCCTTTGACGGGATTCGCTCCCGGGCCGATGCCGGGGAGCTGGACTTCGCCGCTGCCAAGGCGCTCACGGACGAGGCCCTGCGCAAGGCCTTTGCCGTGCTGGATTCCGCCGGAACCGACTACGCCCCTGTTTTGCGCGGGGGAGAGGTGGTGGGTGTGCTGACCCGCACCGGTGCCCTGCGTTCCACCATCTACCAGCCGGCCCTGGATGATTCCGGCCGGCTCCGCGTGGGCGTTGCCGTGGGCATCAACGGAGATGTGGCGGCCAAGGCAGCTGCCCTGCTGGACTACGGGGTTGACGCCCTGGTGGTTGACACCGCCCACGGCCACCAGGCAAAGATGCTCGATGCCCTGCGCGCCGTGCGTTCCCTGGCCCCCGCTGTTCCGGTGGCTGCCGGCAATGTTGTCAGTGCCGCCGGTGTGGTGGACCTGGTGGAGGCCGGCGCCGACATTCTCAAGGTGGGGGTGGGCCCCGGCGCCATGTGCACCACACGCATGATGACTGCCGTTGGCAGGCCCCAATTTTCAGCCGTTTTGGAATGTTCGACGGCGGCTGCGCAGCTGGGTGCGCACGTCTGGGCCGACGGCGGCGTCCGCTACCCGCGCGACGTGGCCCTGGCCCTGGCCGCCGGCGCCAGCCAGGTCATGATTGGTTCCTGGTTTGCCGGCACCTACGAAAGCCCCGGGGACCTGCAGACCGATGCCGGCGGGCGCCTGTACAAGGAGAGCTTCGGCATGGCCTCAGCCCGGGCCGTGCAGAACCGGACCTCGGGGGACAAGGCGTTTGAGCGTGCCCGCAAGGGACTCTTCGAGGAGGGCATTTCCACCTCCAAGATGTACCTGGATCCGGCCCGGCCCGGGGTTGAGGACCTCCTGGACATGATCACGGCAGGGCTGCGCAGTTCCTTTACCTATGCAGGTGCCGCGTCGTTGGCGCAGTTCCGCGACCGGGCCATTGTGGGTGTGCAGTCAGCCGCCGGCTATGAGGAAGGCCGGCCGCTGCCGCAAAGCTGGT
>JBDTQM010000314.1:0-3790 GCA_039932175.1 Specibacter sp. | reverse complement strand
CTCTTTTTCTTACGAGAAAAAATATAACCACTCTTTGAAATCTCGTCAAGTCGGCTTTGTTCAGTCTGAGTTAGATCACCTTTTTGCGATTTGCTCGGGACCAACTTTGTGTCTGGCAATGGTTCAGCGGCACGTGATCGAAGTCGACTGTCGTAGTGAGCGTTGCCGCACCTTGAAACAGTGTGATGGGCACGGCTTCACGGATGGCGTAGTGGGGGGGATGTACTGGAATGAAGTCACCATTTGGTCCGCGCGCTACCGCTTGGAAATCGCTTCAGTTGCCGCTGGCCAAGCTTGCAGGTCCCTCGACGTTGTCCAGGAGATGGCAGCCTCACGTCTTTGCTGACGTCATTTAGTCCAGAGAACAGGACGATCGTAGGCTTCATCGCTACCCGCCAGAGCATCAAAGTACCCCGATGGGTGAAATCAACGTGTTCTCGGACCGTCCAGTCCGTTCCCGGGACAAACGGGAGCCCGCTCAGCTGAAAAGGGGAGTGTAAGCCTGAAAATATTCTGACGAAATGGGGGAGTAAAAGGGGGAGCGCGGGAGGATTAGGCCCTCAAATTCCCTAACCTACGGTACGTAACCGCAGGTCAGAGGCATGTTGTGCCCCGGACGGGAATTGAACACACGACTGTTAGCGGCCATTTGAAACTGCCCACTCGCGGCCATGTGAGGTCCCCACTTATGGCCAATAGTGCTGGCCGACTGTGGGCACGGTCTCGTTCTGATTTCTATCGTTTTCGGGCTCGGTTTGATCTGTCGAGAAGACGCTAGCAAGTATCCGCCATGCACTGCTCCTGGTTGGGTTTTCGACCATCGGGCAGATCTGAAAGACGGGGCTGGCTGTATGGATCGCGAGCACCACCTCCTTCAGCTGGCGAGGAGCTAAGAGCGCGTCGCCCCTGATCCATCTTGCTCGGCTAAAGTGCCGACTACGTCAAGAATTCTGACGGGCCTGTCCGGCGCCTATGCAGCGGTAGGGCCTGCGTTTCCGGGGGCATAGGCAAGGTACGCGTACATACCAGGGCACGACGGGCGGATCCACCGCGCCGCGGACCGCCAATGGCGACGACGCAATGGCTGCCTCGGCCCGTACCAAACGTGACGGCCATTAGCCACTGCAGGTATCGGCCGTCGAAACGGAGAGAAACCCGGTGCTGCAACGATCGAGGAAACGGAACCATTCATGGTTGACGTGAGCTCTGACCGGCCAGGTTTTTTCAGTAAGTTCTTGCTGATAGGGCTGGCCGCCAGTGGGCACAGGAAATGGCCATGGGGCATAAAATGATCAAAATCCTATTGGCCACCAGTGGGCAGTTTCAACTGTCCGCTGACACACGACCAAGAGAATCTCACCACCTGAGTATCGTGGTGTGTCATTGACCCTCAAAAACATTGAGTTTTAGGGCTTTTTGGGCGATTTCAAAGGTGATGACATGTCGTGGACAGTGATTACTTTTGTTTGAAAAGGGGGAGTGACTCGTCGTGTGCTGGTAGCTCTGACTGGGAACGGGTTCAAACTCATTGCTGAATGGTTCACATGTGTGATGCTCAATAGCGTAGAGGTCGCAATCCATAATGACCATTTTTCGGCACAGGTTTGGCTTTAGTGTGGTCAGTTCCATGGAGATCGAGAGTCCTGGGGTATAGGCCGGAATTGGCTTTCGTCGGCTATGCGTGTCCGTCGAAACGACCGATGGATCACAGCGGGGAACAGTGGATTCGGTGTCCCGTAAGCGGAACCTCCTGCGGGGCACTGCTGACGAGGCAGGACTGAATCAGGTTCGTTGAGCATCCGCCGTGTACAGAAGGAACCGCGTCCTCGCTGGCGCCTATACCGGGCCACGCAATGTTGGATGGCTCGCCGCCGGCGGCACCGCTTGAGGTGTCCTTGGCATCGGCCGCCAAAGCTCAGAAGACGCAATTACTTCCTTCCCTGCGTCTTCTCCGGAGCGGTTAGCCTTGGATACATCGGTCTTAGTTGGATCTTTTGCTGAGGAGCTGCGGGATGAAGGCCTATTTGCTTGCAATGACTCTTGGAGTCGGCATCGGCATCGGCATGGTGGAAACCATATATGGGATGCGGGGTCTTGAAAGGGCACGTCGATTGACGCAAGGAGAAAACGGACACAGGCGGTTTGCCTGGGCGCAGGTGCATTCTTCTTCGTTGTTGGTGTAACTGGTGTGATCGTTCCTGGAATTCGTGACGCCGAGGGCCTGAACGTAGCCACTTCCTAGCAAACCTGGGTCCGTGCAGAGCAAGTGACTTCATTCGCTGGCGTCGAGATCGGTTTTGAATCCACCAGAATTTGTTGCGATGCGCGAGCGTATGCGGAAACTACCCCCAGGCTTCAGTTGTCGCGGGATTCGGGGAGTCCTGCCGCATAGGTAAACAACCGTGGAGCCTCCAATTGGATACAGACGGTCGCGCCCACTGTCCTATCGGGGAACCCCTTCGGCAACACAATTCCGTCCTGTAGGGGAACTCTACGGGCCACGCTTTCCGCTAGGTGCGTAGCATCAGACTAATCAGCTGATTGGAGCGTGGCGAAATGTTTGAGAAGTATACTAATCAATCCCGGCGAGTTCTTGTGTTGGGTCAAGAAGAGGCGCGGGTGCTCAACGCCGATCATCTGGGTACGGAGCACATCCTGGTTGGCCTCATTCTTGAATGCGAGGGAGTCGCATCGAAAGCCTTAAAATTCCTGGACTTCTCCATCGATGCTGTCCGGGCAGAGATTCGGGCGATCGTTGGGAAGGGCCAGCGAACCGCCGACGGACTAATCCCTTTTACGCCGCATGCCAAAGCGGTGCTTGAATTCTCACAGCGTGAATCGAAGATGCTGGGTCACAACTACATTGGCACCGAGCACATCGTCTTGGGCCTGATTCGTGGAGGCGAGGGAGTCGCCATCCAAGTGCTGGAAAAAGTAGGTGTCAGCCCTAACCAGGTCCGTCAGCGGGTTATACAGCTCTGGGGTATTCAGCTGACCGGCCTAGTTTTGGGTTCGCCATGCCCGGTTGGCCTCGGGGTGCTCCATGCTGGGTGGGTGACCGCCGCCTGCAGGCGGAGTCGGATGGACTGGTTTGGGCCGGGGGTCGGCGACGAGGCTGTGGTAGCGCACGGGGTCGTGGGCAACGGCGAGTTGCAGCACCCGGAAGAAAATCAGACCCGGGCTTGAGGCGTTGCGGCGGTTGAATCGGAAGACGAACTCGTTGAGATGCGCCCGCAGGTGCGCCTCGCCGACCGAGCCCTGGTGTGTGCCGAACTGCCAGCGCTTGGCTAGCGAAATGACACGGTGAACCGCAGGCAGCAGCGCGCCCGGATCCTCCCCTTGGGCATGTGCAGCGCGTTGGCTGCGAGATTCATGGGCATAGCCGAGCGTATTGATGCCTTGATAGCCGGCCCAGGCATCAGGGATAACGAGGGTTCCTGGTTGAACATTCTCCGTCACGAAGCGCTGCAATGAAGACGCCGTGGCATCGCTGAGCACTTCCATACGGGCCCGGCCGAAACCCGCTTGATCAGTGACCTCGACCGCGACGCCTACCAAAACCTTTTTGCCGCGGGCACGCCCGCCAGACAGTCCCGGTTCGTAGCCGCCGATGAAGGTCTCGTCCACTTCGACCACACCCCTTAGCCGTTCGCGGCCCGGACGCACCAACACCGACCGCAACTGATGCAGCATTGCCCACGCTGTCGGGTACGAGCCAATCCCCAAAGCCCGCTGCAGCCCCTGAGCAGAAACGCCGCTCTTCTGTCCGGCAAACATCCAGCAAGCCGCG
>JBDTQM010000313.1:0-3797 GCA_039932175.1 Specibacter sp. | reverse complement strand
AGTTCTATCGAAAAGCCATCGAGTACATGCAGGAGGTGAAGGGACCGCAAGCCAGTAAGTGGTGCGCGGGCTGTCACGACCACGCTGTTTTCTTTAATGGCCGGTTCGAGAAACCCATCAGCGGACAGATCGATACTCCCGAAGCTCAGGCCGGGCTCGCCTGCACCTCGTGCCACGCCATTTCCAAGGTGGACAGCACCATGGGCCAAGGCGGCACGAACTCCGAGCCGGAGCACTTCACCCATGCCGAGGTGCTCGGCATGGAGACAGCCCTCTCTGCGGCCCGGCAGGGTGTGCGCAGCTCCAACCCCCTGGTGGGGGCTGTCATCATTGACGCCGACGGCACCTTCCTGGCCATTGGCTATCACAAGGGTGCAGGGACCGCCCACGCCGAGGCCGATGTGATCAACCGCCTGCTGGGCACGGGCGTGAAGCGCGACCTCTCGGCGGCAACCCTCATTGTCACCCTGGAGCCGTGCAGCCACAGCGGCCGCACGGGCCCCTGCACGCAGGCAATCCTTGACGCCGGAATTGGCAACGTTGTCTACGCGGTGCAGGACCCGCACGAGCCTGCTTCCGGGGGAGCCGAGATCCTCCACAACGAAGGCATCAACGTCCGGATGGGGCTGATGGCCGCAGAGGCCCAAGACCTCAACCGGCAGTGGTTCGTTGCCGTTCGGGAGAAGCGGCCCTTCATCACCGCCAGGCTGGCCCAAACAGTTGACGGCCGGATTGCCGCGGTGGACGGCACCAGCCAATGGATCACCTCCAAGGAATCCCGGCAGGACTCGCACGAGCTGCGAGCCCGGGTGGACGCCATTGTGGTGGGCACAGGAACTGTCATTGCAGACAACCCGCGCCTTACAGCCCGTGCAGCCGACGGCACCGACTCCGCCGGGCAGCCCTTGCGCGTGGTGATGGGCATGCGGGAGATCCCGGCGGATGCAGCCGTCCGCGGCGACGCCGGCACCGACGACTTCCTGGCCCTGCACACCCACGACCCGGCCGCCGTCGTGCGGGAACTGCAAGCCCGCGGCGTGGGCCACCTGATGATCGAGGGCGGCGCCATGATCAATGCGGCCTTCCTGGCGCAGGGGCTGGTGGATGAGCTGGTTGTCTACCTTGCCCCGACCCTGCTGGGTGCCGGCATTCCCGCCCTGACCGACCTGGGCATCGGGACGCTGGCGGACGCCCAACGCTGGGAGTGGGACAGCACCACCCGGGGCCCCGTCGAAATGTTGGGCCCCGATTTGAAATTGACGTTGATGCCGGCCAAAGCTGCCAGCGTGGAAGGAAAATAAGCATGTTTACAGGAATTATTGAAGGCCGCGGCACCATTGTTCGCCTGGAGCAGCAGCCGGAATCGGACAGCGCCGTGCTGGTTGTGCAGGCCGGTGAGGTGCTGGCCGGACTGGCACTGGGCGGCTCCCTGGCCGTCAACGGCGTGTGCCTGAGCGCAGTGCGCCTGGACGGGGACACTGTGGAAGTCGATGTCATGGGCGAGACGCTGCTGCGCACCACAACGGGTGATTTGCGGGTTGGCGACACCGTGAACCTTGAACGCTGCGTGGTTGCCGGCGGCCGCCTGGACGGCCATGTGGTGCAAGGCCATGTGGACGGTGTGGGCACCCTGCTGGAACGCGAGAACCAGGGCAAATGGGACCGCCTGCGTTTCGCCGTGCCCAGGGAATTGGCACGCTACATTGCCGAAAAGGGCTCCATCGCCATTGACGGCGTCTCCCTGACGGTGACAGCCGTCAGCCCCGCCGCGCTGCCCGAACAATGGTTTGAGGTGGGGCTGATTCCGGTCACGCTGGAACAAACCGGCCTGGGCACCAAGGGGGTGGGCGGCACCGTGAACCTGGAAGTGGACGTGATCGCCAAATACGCCCAGCGCCTGCTGGAATTCAGCACGCTTGAGGCGGATGCCCGATGAGCGCCGCAACAGATCCGCAGACGCTCCTTGACCCGGTTCCGCTGGCCATCGCCGCGATGGCCCGGGGCGAGGCTGTTTTGGTGGTTGACGATGAGGACAGGGAAAACGAGGGCGACATCATTTTTGCCGCCCAGCACAGCACACCCGCGCTTATGGGCTGGACCATCAGGTACAGCTCAGGGGTGATTTGCATACCCATGGGCCATGACCGTGCCGACGCCATGGCCCTGCCCCCCATGGTGGAGCACAACCAGGACGCGAAGGGCACGGCTTACACCGTCAGCTGCGACGCCGCGCACGGAGTGTCCACGGGCATCAGCGCCACCGACAGGTCGCTGAGCGCAACGGTGCTGGCTGATCCGCACGCCATGCCCGACGCCGTCACCCGGCCCGGGCACATGTTCCCCCTTCGCGCCGTGGCCGGGGGAGTGCGCCAGCGCGCGGGGCACACCGAAGCCGCGGTGGACCTGTGCAAGCTGGCGGGGCTGCAGCCTGTGGGTGTCATTGCCGAAGTGGTGGATGACGCCGGGGAAATGGTCCGGCTGCCGGGCCTGCGCAAGTTCGCCGACGAGCAGGGCCTGATGCTGATTTCCATCGCCGACCTCGTGGTACACATGACGGAAGCCTCCGGCCATGCCTGAGAATACCGTCAGCGGCGGCCCGGTGGTTTCACTGCCCACCAAGTTTGGCGTGTTTGCGGCCCAGGCATGGACGGACACGGTCACTGGTGCGGAACACCTGAGCGTCACCTCGCCCAATGCCGCGCAGGGGGATCCGCTGGTCCGGCTGCATTCGGAATGCCTCACGGGTGATGTGTTCGGCTCCTATCGCTGCGATTGCGGCGAGCAGCTGGACTATGCCCTGGGGCTCATCTTCACCCACGGGGGAACGCTGGTTTATCTGCGCGGCCACGAGGGCAGGGGCATTGGCCTGGCCAACAAGATGCGCGCCTACGCATTGCAGGAGGCCGGGGTGGACACTGTTGACGCCAACGAACAATTGGGCTTCCCTGCGGATGCGCGGGACTACGCCTCGGCGGCCGGCATTCTGGAATCGCTGGGCCTGAACCGCATCAAACTCCTGAGCAACAACCCGCTTAAGTCGGAGGATCTGAGCCGCCATGGGATCGCGATCAGCGAGATCGTGGCCACCGAAGTTCCTGCCCGCGCCGAGAACGTGCGGTATCTGGAAACCAAGCGCGACCGCATGCGCCACGTGTTAAACGTGGCCGCACCCGAACAAACCACCAACCACGCAACGCCAAACCACCAGGAAGGACCCTCAGCATGAGCGGCCACGGAGCACCCACCATTGGATTCAACAGCGAGGAAAAATCCCAAACAGCATCGCTGAAGGTGGCCATCATCGCCGCCAGCTGGCACACCGAGATCATGGACGGCCTGCTGGCAGGTGCCCTGCGCGGAGCCAGTGACGCCGGCATTGCCAACCCCACAGTTGTCAGGGTCCCCGGCAGTTTCGAGCTGCCGGCTGCGGCTGCGCGGATGGCACCGACGTTTGACGCCGTCGTCGCTCTTGGCGTGGTGATCCGCGGCGGCACCCCGCACTTCGAGTACGTGTGCCAGGCAGCCACCATGGGCCTGACCGATGTCAGCGTCCGCACAGGCGTGCCCGTCGGCTTTGGCGTGCTCACGTGCGACACCGAGCAGCAGGGCCTGGATCGCGCCGGATTGCCGGGTTCATCCGAGGACAAGGGCCACGAAGCCATCACGGCGGCCCTCGCCACGGCCTTGACCCTGGCCCAGCTCGGCGTCTGAGCCGAAAGGCTGCCGTCGTCTTCGCGCTGGACTGCGCCTTGACAGCTTGCATGCGCTTTGGCGGCTTGGCTGCGGTTCATGAACCG
>JBDTQM010000312.1:0-3801 GCA_039932175.1 Specibacter sp. | reverse complement strand
CTTGGTTCTTGGTTCTTGGTTCTTGGTTCTTGGTTCTTGGTTCTTGGTTCTTGGTTCTTCGGAAAGGATTATTCAACCACCCTTCTGCGAATCAGCTGGTAGAAGGAACGCCCCGCCCCGAACACACTCAAAGGGTGATAGCTGCCCGCCGATCCCGCACAGTTGACAACAGAGCCCACACCCTAACTTCACGGCATTGCGGCTAGCCCAAGGGGTCAGGCGGCGCAGCACGAGAGTTTGGAGACGTCGGTGGTGAACGACTGCGCGGTGATTTTGATGCCTTCGGCCATGGTCAGATAGGGACTCCAGAGGTTCGCGACCTGTTCGACGGACATGCCAGCCTCGAGGATGTAAACCCCGGCAGCGGCGATGTCACCAGCTTCCTTGCCGACCGCGGTGATGCCGAGGATCCGACCGGTATCGGCGTCGGCGACGATCTTGATGAAGCCTCGGGTGTCGCGGTTCACCAGCGCGCGGGGGACGTATTCCAGGGGCAGGACCCGGCAGGTGCACCGGATGCCTGCCTGGTTGGCTTCCTTGTCGGTCATTCCCACGGCTGCCAACGCGGGGCTGGTGAAGGTAACCCTGGGCAGGTGCCGGTAGTCCACGTCACGTCCGGCCTCGTTGAACGCATTCTCCACCATCAGGGTTCCGTGGGCGGCGGCGACGTAAACGAACTCTGGGTGGCCGGTCACGTCACCGGCGGCCCAGATCCTGGGGTTGGTGCTGCGAAGCGTGTTCTGAACCAGGATCTCGCCGCGGTCCCCGGTTTTGACGCCGACGACGTCCAGGTTCAGTTCCTCGGTGACCGGGCGCCGCCCTGTCGCGATGAGCACCCGGGCGGCCCGGAATTCCTCCTGCCCTCCGGACACGTCAGCGATGGCGACCACTTCCCCGCTGGCCAGATCGGTACGAATAGAAGCCAGGGTTGCCCAGGGGACGACCCTGATTCCCTCATCAGCGAAGACCCCCATCAGGGCGTGGGCGGCTTCGGGTTCCTCGGTCGATGCCAGCCTGGAGCGGACGATCATGGTCACCCTCGTTCCTAGCCGGGCGAAAAGCTGGGCCTGTTCTAGCGCCACGTACCCGCCGCCGAGAACCAGCATGGAGTGGGGCAACTCGTCCAGTTCCATGGCACTGGTGGAGGTCAGGTATTCCACGTCCGCCAGCCCCTGAACCGGGGGGATCCAGGGGGCTGAGCCAGTGGCTACCAGATAGTGTTCAGCACTCACTCGCGTGCTGGAGCCATCTGGGCCGGTGATTTCCAGGAAAGGTTCGGACGGTTTGCCGGTGAATACCGCCGTGCCGTGCCGGATCTCCCAGCCGTAGTCGGCGGCCAGATCCACGTACTTTTCCGCCCGCATGGTCTCGACTAAGAGCCGCTTGGCTTCGATCAGTTCGGCCATCTCCACCGGTGCGGCGGAGGTGCTGATGCCCGCGAAACGCCCTGGCGCGTCCATGGCCACGTGTCGGACCTCCGCTGCGGCCAGCAGAGCCTTGGACGGAATGCAGCCCGTGTTCACACACGTCCCGCCCACGGTGCCGCGTTCGACCATCAATACCCTCTTGCCCAGGTTCGTAGCCCGTATCGCAGCGGCGAACGCCCCACCTCCGGAGCCGATGATGGCCAGATCATAATCAAAAACCGATGTCCCGTTCATGAAACCTCCATTTGTCCTGACGCGGTCAGCCCCGTGCATCGCGCGGGGCCGCCCGGGTTACTTTCATCCCCACCCTCAGTCGAGGGCAGATGCCTGACTCTCATTCTCAACCTTCCCCTATACTGGAATGTCAAGGCAGGCAGGTTCGCGGTTCCACGGACAGGGGTTCATGATGCGTATAGGTGAGGCAGCGGCAGCGGCTGGCATGACGGCGAAGACTCTGCGTTTCTATGAAGAAGGCGGGCTGCTGCCTGCGGTAAAGCGCTCCAGCAACGGATACCGGGACTACAACCAGGATTCCGTGTCTAGGCTTGAATTCATCCGCCGCGGACGCGCAGCAGGGCTGGCCCTGGCGCAGATACGGGAGATTCTGGCCATACGCGAGGCCGGAGAGGCTCCGTGCACCCACGTCCATGACATGCTCGCCGGGCAGCTGGCCGACCTTGATAACCAGATCGCCGAGCTGATGGCGCTCCGGTCCGCCGTAGCCGGACTTCACGCCACCGTCGCAGCAGGGACTCCCGCAGGCTGCGATCCCGAACGTATCTGCAGCTACCTCTGAGAACCTCGTCCGCCGCATCTCGGCCGGCGGTGACCTGTAGTAGTCCGACCAGAAACTTTGCCGAAGATTCCCAACCACGGCCCTAAACTACGTGGCTACCATCTCAAGAATGTCCCGGGCGCCCCGGCTGGTGGCTACCGTTCAGGCCTTCCTAGTGGGCCCCAAAAAAGTTGACACAATCAGGGGTTGGCTTCATGTTTAGACCGCGGTAGCACGGGCATTGCTGGCGCGTGGCAGCAGTAGTGCTGATAGTACTGATGCGATGGCTATGAGGGCCGCGAGGGTTCCGAGTCCGGCGGCGATGCTTGCTGTTGTTGCGATTGCCCCGACGATCAGAGGTCCACCGGCGTCGCCGATTTCCCGTCCGAGTTCTGCTGTTCCCATGGTTCGTCCTAGGCGTTCGGGTGGGGTGGTGGAGACGAGGTGGGCGAATCCGAGTGGTGTGGTGATCCCAATGCCGGTACCGATGACAATCGATGCCACATAGAGCGTTGCCGGTAGTGGGATTGCGGCGAGGAGAATGATCCCCAAGGCGATGAGGGCAAGGCCCAGGCTCATGCCGCCGCGGTCGCTAATGTGTCCCTGATCCCGTAGGCGACCGACCACGGGTTGGGAAAGTGTGGAGGACAGAGCCAGCAGTGCCACCAATGCCATACTTGCGGCCAGGGGTAGATGAAAGTCGCTGCCCAGCAGGGGCAGGAATCCCACGCAGACACCGAGTGCCCCGGTGGCTGCGGCCAGTGCCAGGGTGGGGATCAGGAAGGATCGTTCCGTGCTCTGGTGGACGAGATCGTTGATGGTGTAGCGAGGCCGCGGGAGGATGGGCAGGTGGGGCATGGCGATGAACACCCATAGGGCGGCAGTGGCAGAGATGATGGCCATCAAGAGGAACAAGGCGGAGAGTCCTCCGGCCCAGATCAGGGCCGCGCCCAGCAGCGGGCCGAGCACGTATCCGAGTCCTTTCCAGGAGCCGTATTTGCCGAAGTAGATGCCGGCACCGGCCGGACCTGCGAGGCGGGCCACGGCTGCCGAGGACGCGGGGGAAAATGCTGAGGCGGCTGCACCTTGGCCAAGACGGGCCAGGCCCAGGATCAGAGGGGTTGTTCCCAACGTCCCGACGAGTGATGCGAGGGCGAAAGCCGCTAGGCCAGCCACGATGACTGGTTTGGCGCCGATCCGGTCGCTGAGGGAGCCGAAGACGGGCTTGAGGATGACCTCGGCCACGTCGTAGAGGGCAAGGAGTATCCCAAAAGTGAATAGTCCGAGACCGATGCCGCCGCTTTCCGCGCCCAGGCCTGCGGCGATGCTGTGGGCCCCGAAAGCTGTGGTGAACCCGGCGGCGTACAGCGGAGCCAACACGCTGACCGGTGGCTTAGGTGTAGCACCGGGCATCTTTGGGGAGCTGTTGCTGGTGCTGGGGCGGGAGAGTGCTGTGGGAGGTGCCGCGCTCCGCAATGAGGCCGGCACGGACACAGGCGCCGCCTATGTTTTCTCGCGGCATCAGGGCGGCAGCAATCAATGGGGACTGGTGAAAAAGTTGATCCCGGGCGATCCGGGTGCAAGTGATCAGTTCGGATA
>JBDTQM010000311.1:0-3813 GCA_039932175.1 Specibacter sp. | reverse complement strand
CGCATCCCTGGTGTTCATGCCAGCGGTCCAAGGACGTAGCCCAGCCCCCGGACCGTCAGCACAGCCGAGCGGCCCAATTTCTTGCGGAGATAGTGCACATAGGTATCGACCACGCCGCCATCGTCCGCATCAGAAAAGACAGATTCCAAAAGTCCAACCCTGGTAAAAACCTGATGCGGACGGCGGGCAAGATGCTCCAAAAAGTCGCATTCGCGTTCGGACAAGACCACCCGGCCACCGCCGTCGAGCGTCACCGTCCGGGCGTCCAAATCAAGGGCGCCTCCCGGAATGCGCATCAGGGAAGAGGTGTCGGCATGGCGCCTCAACAGGGACCTCAACCTCGCAAGCAGCTCGTCGATGTCGAACGGCTTGCCCAAATAGTCTTCGGCTCCCCTGTCCAGGCCCTCCACCCGGTCCGC
This sequence comes from Specibacter sp., assembly GCA_039932175.1. GTDB lineage: Bacteria > Actinomycetota > Actinomycetes > Actinomycetales > Micrococcaceae > Specibacter. The sequence continues at coordinate 3,394 of JBDTQM010000311.1, read as the reverse complement.
GGGATTGCTCAGCGCCGAGAGAATGAGCACCGGAGCCGTGATCCCTTTGCGGCGCAGACGCTCCAAGACGTCCAACCCCTCGATCGCCGGCAACCCCCTGTCCATCACGATGACATCAAAATGCCGGCTGAGTCCCTCATGGAGGGCCCGCTGGCCGTCAGCAGCCACCACAACGTTGTACCCCTCGCCCGCCAACAGCCCGGCCAGCATCGAAGCCAGCGCGGCATCATCCTCCACCACCAGCACACACGGTTCATCAGCCATGATGTGAAGTATAGGGGGCGATGCTTGGCCGGCACTGTTCGTTGAACCTGCTGTGCCTGCCTCCCCACAGCCGCGAATTTCATGTGGAAATCATCAAGATGGCTGATGATGACCGGGCTGCCGGTGATCCTCAGCCACGGCACCATATGTTGGCGGGTCCCTGCCAAGAGCCGGCGAAGGGCTCGCCCCGACCTGAATCAGACACAATGGGTGGACAGCTGGACCCCTTTGTGCTGGACGCACTGCTGGTGCCAGGGAGCCACCTGGTCGATGGCTGTGGGGTTGGCCAGCATCTCCACCAGCGACCCCACGATTGGCCGTGCGTGTTCTGTGGAGCCCTTGACGTTGGGTCTTTGGGCCCTAGTTTCAGCAGGGAGCGTCACCGTAGAATCGATCACATGAGAGAACATTCAGTGGCACCCAAAGCAGACATCCTGACGGCCGAGCAATGCTGGAAGCTCCTGAGTGAGACGTCGATCGGCCGCCTCGCCGTGACCGTCAACGGTCGCCCCGACGTGTTCCCGGTGAACTACAAAATCGATGGAGAATCGCTCATCTTCCGGACAGGTGACGGCACCAAGGTGGACGCGATCGCCGAAGACGCGAATGTCGCCTTGGAATCGGATGCCGTTAGCGCCGAATTCGGCATGGCGTGGAGCGTGGTTGTCAAGGGACGCGCTGAGCATGCCTCACTAGAGAGCCCGGCGCTGAACTCCACCGGTCGCGGATTGTTTCCCTGGCAGGGCGTCGGGAAAAACCACCTGATTCGTATTGTTCCGGAAACTGTGACGGGCCGGCGCTTCACCTTGGACGCTTCCATGACATGGAATGTTCCTCTGGACGCCGCAATCCGTGCCGGACTGGAATAGCGGCCGTGCCTGCCCGGGGTGTCGTCCCGGCGTCGCACCGGAGGCTGCCCTCTCAGCCCAGGTTCGCACCGATGGCCCCTGTCAGATAGGGGATAAGCCAGATGCCCCAAACGAGTAGGGAAAACCTGTGAAAGCGTTTCTTTTGCGCTTCACTGTTGCGCACCAGCACTATGATCGCCCACACCAGATGAATGACCATGAGCAGCAGCGCAGCAGCCCCCGTGACGGCCATGATGGCATTGAGCGCCGCCCCGACCCCGCTGGCCTCCACCTCACCTGACGCGGCAATTCGAGACATCAAAAAAGTTCCGGTGGCATCGCAAAGCAGCCCCAGGGCAAAGAATCCGGCATGCCACCACTTCAGGACGCGCTGGATGTGCTCCGACCACACGCCAATCGAGTAGAACACCAGTGCGGACGTGATGAGAATAATCGCAGGCAGCAGCATGTCTTGAGGCTACAGTGGTGAGGATGGCGCCGGGTCAACCAGACGGTTGATGCGGACGGATTCGGATCGATTTTGGCTCGACGGCATATATGTCTCCGACGCTTATCTGTGCACAACGGTGCACTCCTGCGTCTCCAGCGACATGTGCAGGGTGTCGCCAGCTGCCAGGGTCTGTTCGATGTCTTCAACACTGACGCGGATGGGCCCCGCCCGCCCGGCCGCCAGATGCAGCGAAATGTGGTCCGGGGCGAGCTTGACAGTTATTGCCTGGCCCCGGAATGAAAGCTGGAATGTCACGTGTGAAAGCTCGTGCGGCAGCAGGGGATGCAGCCGCAAGGTGTCATCCCGGGTCTCCACCCCGCCATAACATCGCAGTACCATGTCCGATGCTCCAGCCATGGCACCGAGGTGCAAGCCCTCATGCGTGGTCCCGCCCTGGGTGTCCGCGATGTCGCACTCCAACACCTCAGTAAAGAGCGCCCACGATTGTTCCCGGTCGCTGCGTGCCAGCACCCAACTGTGAGCGAGCCTGCTCAAGGTGGAGCCGTGGCTTGTCCGAGCCAAATAATAGCGAATGGTTCTCGGAACAAGGTCCGGCGGAAGGGGGTAGCCAAGCCGCTCGAACACCTCCCGCAACTCCTCAGCGGACAGCAGGTAAAACAGCATCAACACGTCAGCCTGCTTGGACAGCTTGTAACAGTTGGTCGAATCCCCCTCTGCCGCCAGGATCAAGTCCAGGCGGGCAAGATCTCCATAGCGGCCCCGGTAGCCGGCCCAATCAAATTCCGGCAGCTCCTCGTAGCCGTCAAATTGGCTAATGACGCCGTCGGCGAGGAATGGCACCCGAAGCCGGCGGCTGATTCTGTCCCATTCGGCGAGTTCCTGGGTGTCCAGGGACAGGCGCCGGCGTAGAGCCCCGCCGTCGCCGGCCGACACAAGGAGCACCGCCTCTCCAGCTTTCGACAGCACCCAAGACGCAAGCACATTCGTGTATGCGTTGTTGCGCAGCCCCTCACCGGGATGGCCGGGGTAGCCATCGTGAAACTCGTCGGGGCCCATTACGGCAGTGATGTCATACCTCTGGCTGTCAGGATCGAACGTGGCCAGGCTGGCGAAGAACCGTGAAACCTCTATGAGCAGTTCACCACCATAGCGGGCAAGGAATACCCAATCGCCGCTGGCCTGGAAGTACTGCCATGCGTTGTATGCCACGGCCAAGCCACTATGGCGCTGCAGATGTGAGTTGTCTGGCATCCACTGTTGGTTCCGCATATTGAAAAGGGTGGAGGGAGTCTCTTCCCGGCCGTCACTTCCGCTTTGCCACGGAAACATTGCCCCCGCGTACCCTGCCGACCGGGCGGCCGCCCGTGCCTCATTCAGACGACGGTATCTATAGAGCAGAAACGAGCTGGTGAGCTCCGGACGGCGAAGCGTCAGCATGGGATACACAAACAGCTCATCCCAAAATATGTGGCCCCTGTAGCCCTCGCCGTGCAATCCGCGTGCCGGGATGCCGGCGTCAAGGTCGGGAGAAGCGGTTGCAACGGTTTGCAGCACATGAAAGATGGTGAGGTTTAGGGCTTGGCGACTCGACTGACCGGCGCCCAACTCCATTCCAAAGCTGCCCCATAGCTCGGCCCAAGCGCTTACGTGGGCCCACCGGAGCACTTCTGCCCCCGGCGCCCTGCGCATCATCGTTGCGGCTGCCAACGCCGCTGTCGAGAACCCCCGATCGTGCGAGGTTGCCGCCGCCACAGTTTTTTCAATTGTGACTGGCTTGCCTGGCTCCAAGGTGAAAGAGAGGGAAAAACTC
>JBDTQM010000310.1:0-3815 GCA_039932175.1 Specibacter sp. | reverse complement strand
TTTCGTTCCCCCAACGAGCGGGGCAACTCGAAAAACAATACACACCTTTTGACGACTTAGCCAGCTGGAGCGGTGTGACCCTGCGCACCTGACGTGATTTGGGTTCCATGGTTGCAACGCAGCGATGCGTTGCAACGTTTAGTAGCATTGCCGGCAAGCCCTAAAGGCCCGCCTCAGCCGAACAATTCAAGGACGACTTGTCATGCCCCAGGTATCGGAACTGCTCAGCATCTCTTCTCTACTGTCCCCTGCAGAACTTGAGCTCCAGCTCAGTGTTCGGGAGTTTGTGGACAAGTACATCCGGGCGAACATTGCCCAATGGTACGAGGATGCTCATTTTCCGCGGGGTTTGGTCACCCATATGGGTGCTCTGGGGCTTCTGGGCATGAACCTGGAGGGATTTGGCTGCCCCGGGCGATCTGCCGTCGAATACGGTTTGGCTGCACTTGAGTTGGAGGCAGGTGACTCCGGGTTGCGGACCTTCGTCAGCGTTCAAGGTTCTCTAGCCATGACTGCCATCCACAAACATGGAAGTGAAGAGCAGAAGCTGCACTGGCTGCCCCGCATGGCCCGTGGTGAAGCCATTGGTTGTTTCGCCTTGACTGAGGCCGGTGCCGGCTCCGACCCTGCATCGATGAGCACCTTCGCCCGCCAGGCAGGCGGCGGAACTGATTGGGTTCTCAACGGCACCAAACGCTGGATAGGCATGGCCAGCATTGCTGATGTCGCAGTCGTCTGGGCAATGACTGAAGGTGGAGTTCGCGGCTTCCTGGTACCCACAGATACGCCCGGCTTTACTGCCACACCAATTCCAGCAAAGCTCTCGATGCGTGTCTCCATTCAGTGCAACATCGAGCTCAAGAACGTCCGACTGCCGGCAAGTGCCCTGCTGCCGCACGCGCGGGGGCTGCGGGGACCCTTTGAGTGTCTGAATGAGGCCCGCTACGGAATTATTTGGGGCGCCATGGGCGCCGCCCGGGACTCCCTCGCCTGCGCGCTTGACTACTCACAACAGCGCCAGCAATTCCAGAGGCCGTTGGCCGGCTTTCAGCTCACGCAGCAAAAGCTTGTCAACATGTCCATGGAGCTCGAAAAGGGACTGCTCCTGGCCCTGCACTTGGGCCGCCTCAAGGATCAAGGGGCAATTAGGCCTCATCAGATTTCCTTCGGCAAGCTCAACAGCTGCCGTGAGGCCATAAGAATATGCCGCGATGCGCGCACCATTTTGGGCGGGAACGGCATCACACTTGACTACTCGCCGCTTCGTCACGCCAATAACCTCGAGTCTGTGTTGACGTATGAGGGTACGGAGGAAATGCACATGCTGATTCTTGGCCAGGAAATCACAGGCATCCCGGCGTTCCGTTAAGGGTTCCGTTAAGGGTTCACAGAGACTGGCCGTCTCGCCGGCCCTGCCGGATGGTGTCTACACAGCGGCCCTTGAGCGTTGTCAGCGTGTAGCTGGCTTAGTCCTGATCATTAATGGAGAAAAGCTGGGCCAGTTCGTTCAACAACGGCACGATTGGTCCCAAATCGACGGCCCCACTGCCCCCTGCGCGCTCTCCTGCCGCTGGCAGGAGTCCAACGTAAGAACGTAGCCCGGCGCTCCGGTATCCGCTCTCGATCGCAGCCATTCCGGTGAGGAACCATGCCACTTCGAGCATCAGATCATGGGGCGGATCTGGAATAGTGTCCAGTGCTGCCGAGGATTCCTCCTGGCGCCCTCTCCGGGCAAGAAAGAGGGGTCGAACCCATGATTCGTAGGGCCCAAATTCTCCATCAGGAAGCTCCGTCCCAGCGAGAATGACAGCGGTCAGCTTCGTGATGGTGTTCAACCCGATCCTGAAGCCAGGCATCTCAGTTCCACCCGGCGGTGGCGGACCATGCATGGAGGCCCGCCGAAACCAAGCAGTGAAGAGGGAAGCGGGTGGCCGGTCGAAGCGGGCAATAGGTGTGTCTATCCTGTCGGCCTCTTGTGAGGCCGCGGCAACATCAACCAATGCACAGAGCGCCTGCATCCTGATCAATCGCCCATGGATTTTGAAGGTCGGCAACTCTGCTGAATGGGCCATGGCAAAGATCTCAGCTCCGATTGCTTCTCGTCTTCGCGCACACCCGGTCGTGTCTAGAGATTGCATATAGCGGGCGCTGAGCGCGAAGCATAGGCGAGAGTCATCGCCGAGCCGTCGGGCGATTCTTTCAGCCGTTTCGGCCTCCGCGAACCGGCTCGCAGAGCCAAGTGACTCCTTGGCGATGGTGGGCGAGCAGCCCCGCCCGCACCCGTGCGTGCGCTGGCGGTGACAGCGCGTGACAGGATGGATCCACCATCGCAGGCGAGGTTCAGCGACGGATAGTGGCGCATGACGCCATTCTCGGGCTCAATCAGCCGATAACTGGGTTCAAGTCCTAATCCTGTATCAGAGTTGAGCGGGCCTGGGAGATTACACCCAGAGCGTCGGCCTGGCGTTAGGAGCTACATAATGCCAGGGCGAGCAGCGTCCAGCCTTCTTCCCTCCAAGGATGCTCACCGATGTGAGCTCCACGCAGTATGACAGCTGCTTCCGGGGGACCGAGTTGAAGTCGGGTGTGCCAAGTGTTCGACAGCTCCTGCCCGCAGTTCATCAATCCAGGCTCTTTCGGTCTTGGCCCAGGGGCGACTGCTGAACTCCTAGAAAGCGTTCCCGCGCCATTCCGCCAGCGCGATGGTTAACAGCAATTCGCGCGCCTCCGAGCCCATTCCAACCGAAGCATCAACAGCATGCTCGACCTGCCAGAGGTCCACAGCAGCCAGGTCCAGCTTGAGGGCATAACCGTTTCCCCTGGTCACGAGCATCGTTGGGGGTGTTCAGGCTGGACGGTTCGGCTCGATGATCCGGCGCAACTCTGCGATGAAGGTGCGAACGGCCCCCACAGCGCCGGCGGGGGCGTCCTCCCACAACTCGTCGACCACCCTGTCCGTCGATACCGTCCGGCCGTGAGTGGCCACCAGGAGACCCAGTATTTCACGATGTCGTGCTTTTGACAGGTGAAGGGAATTGCCGTCGATCTCCGCACCGATCGGGCCAAGGACGCGGATTCGAAGGTTGCTTACCTGCCAATTCTCGTTCGCAAGCCTCCCCGCTGATCCGCGGCTGATCCTGATGTGGCATCGTCACCTTCGACCCGCACTGGGAATACCGGCGCCGGAAGCGGTTCGACCCAACGCACCGGCTATGCAATAGCAAAAGCGTTGGCCAAAGAGGGCGTGGACGTAATGCTGAACGGCCGTGACACGGTGAAGTTGTCGGCGGCAGTGGCTTCTCTTCGGCTCGAAATACCCGGAGCCGGCGTTAATGGCATACCGGCAAATTTCACTGATCCGGCCAAGGTGAAGCGGCTATGCGCTGAACTTGTTGACTTCGACATTCTCATCAACAATGTCGGATTGTTCGAGTTGAAACGTTTTGCGCTCATCTCGGATGACGATTGGCGGATGTACCTCGAGGTGAACGTCCTCAGCGGAGTGCGACTCGCGAGGCACTTGATGCCGGCCATGTTGGATCGAGGATGGGGGCGGATCCTTGTCGTCGGCGGTGAGTCGGCAGTCAACGTCCCGGCCGACATGATTCACTAAGGCACCACAAAGACGGCGATGCTGGCGGTCGGAAACGGCTTGGCCAAGCTCACCGGGGGCACCGGCGTGACGGTGAACTCGGTACTTAGCGGACCCACGTACTCCGACGGCGTTGCTCAAGCAGTCGAGGGCCTCGCCCAACAATCTGCCACTCCCAGGCCACGGGCCGGCAGCCCTGATCGTAAACAGCGATGCTGCTAAA
>JBDTQM010000309.1:0-3851 GCA_039932175.1 Specibacter sp. | reverse complement strand
CGGTGGCCACGGCCAACGGTGGCACCACGGCAGCTCCGGCCAGGACCTCGCCGCCACCGGTCTGCAGGTCAAGGGACGCCTTGGCCCCTGCCATCCGCTCCGCCATGACACCCTGAAAGCCCCACGGCGGCCGCTCCTCCAGTACCCGCCCGTCGAGCCAGGAGAAATCCCAGCCGTTGACTGACACGGCAGCTGCCTCGGCCACAATTTAGTCAAACGTTTTGCGCATCAACCCAGCCTAAGCTTGATTCATGACCTCCCCCGCACGCCTTGTCCTGGCCTCCAAGTCCCCCGCCCGCACCAAACTGCTGTCCGACGCCGGAATTGCCCACAGCATTCTTGTCTCGGACGTGGACGAGGACGCCGTCAGCGCGGCCGCCGGCCCGTTGAGCCCGGCCGAAACGGCGCTGCTGCTGGCACGCGCCAAGGCCGAGGCCGTGGCCACCGACATGTCCGACGGGCTCGTGATGGGCTGTGACTCCGTTTTCGAATTTGACGGCGAACCGTACGGCAAACCCTGGGAGCCCGCCGTCGCGCGCGAACGCTGGCAGCTCATGCGCGGCAAGTCCGGCGTGCTCCACACCGGGCACTGGCTCATCTCCACGCACGACGGCGGCGCACCCGTTGCCCACGGTGAGATCAACAGCGCAGTGGTCCATTTTGAGAACGTGTCCGACGCCGAAATTGATGCCTATGTTGCCACGGGCGAGCCCCTGCAGGTGGCCGGCGGGTTCACGATCGACGGCATGGCCGGGGCGTTCATCGGCGGCGTGGACGGCGACCCCCACACAGTGGTTGGCCTGTCCCTTTCCACGCTGCGGCGGCTGCTGGCAAAGACGGGTGTTTCCATCACGGAGTTGTGGGGCTAGGACGCCCAAATTCGTGAACTTATGCGTTGAACCCGCCGCGAGTCCTGCGCATAAGTGTTTATGCGCAGGATCCGGGTCCAATTGAGCGCATAATTTCACTTATTCAAGGAAAGTACTTGACGCAATGGAAAGTACTTTCATACACTGGTGTCAGATAGTCATCCCGACAGCAGCGAAAGGCAGTCCCATGAACCAACACCCCAACTCCCCCTCGGCCGCCGAGGCGCGCGAACTCCTCGCCAAGGCGGAGGGCATCGGCTCCACGGCCACAAGTGCCGCGGGCTGGCCAACCGCCATGGTGTTCAATGCGCTGGCAATCATCGGGTCCATGATGATGATCGGCTTTCAGATAGTGGCCCACACGGGCTACGGCGCCCCGTTGCTGGCGATGAGCGTTGGTGCATGGGGAGCCATTACCGCGTGCACTTGGACCTTCATGCAGCGCACCACCAAGGCGGGCTTCACCAAACGGTTCGCAACCTCCCTCATCGCCTACTTTGTGCTGTACGGCGCGGCCATCGCCACCGGCTCGCTGGTGTTCCCCAACGGCAATTTGGCCTACTACATCAGCGCAGGAGCGGTCTTGGCCGCCGTGGGCGTCGCTGCAGCATTCCGCGAGTTGCGCGCATGAGCCGGCAACCACAGCCCCAAGAACAGCCGGAAAAAGCAGAAGCGCCAGTCCAGCACCCGCGCCACGAACTCAGCGAAGTGCTGCACCAGCCCGTCAGGTTTTCCATTGCCGCGGCCTTGGCCAGGAGCGAAACCATGGATTTCAAGGACCTGCGCAACACCGTCCAGGTGAGCGATTCCGTGCTCAGCAAACAGCTCTCCACCCTTGAAAGGGCCGGATTCATTGAGGTCAGGAAGGCGTTTGTGGGAAAATTTCCCCGCACCTCCATCAAGCTCACCCCGGAAGGGCATCAGGCATGGGAACACCACATGGCCACGCTGCGTCTCATTGCCGGGTACTAACAACCAGCGTTTTTGTAGGTTCTCCACAAAAGATCCGTCATGTACACGCATAATAGGCATGATGTGTGCGTAAATTCCACATATTCACGCTAGGCTCTGGGAAGAATAGAAGGAGTCTCGTGTGAGCATTTCACAGTCCGCCAGTGCGCAAAAGCTGAGCAAAGTCCTGATCGCCAACCGCGGCGAAATTGCCGTCCGTATCATCCGCGCGGCCCGCGATGAGGGCATCACCTCCGTCGCTGTTTACGCTGAGCCGGACAGGGAAGCACTGCACGTGCGCATGGCCGATGAAGCCTTCGCCCTAGGCGGGTCCACGGCCGCAGACTCCTACTTGGTCATGGAGAAGATCCTCGACGCCGCGAAGCGCTCGGGCGCCGACTCCGTCCACCCCGGCTATGGCTTCCTGGCCGAAAACGCCGATTTCGCCCAGAAGGTCATTGACGCCGGGCTTATCTGGATCGGCCCTTCCCCCGCAGCCATCGCCGCGCTGGGTGACAAGGTCCAGGCCCGCCACATTGCCGAAAAGGTTGGCGCACCCCTGGTGCCCGGCACCAAGAACCCCGTGGCATCCACCCAGGAAGTTCTGGACTTCGCCGACGAGTTCGGCCTGCCCTTGGCCATCAAGGCTGCCTACGGCGGCGGCGGTCGCGGCATCAAGGTTGTCCGCACCCGCGAGGAAATCCCCGAACTGTACGAGTCGGCTGTCCGTGAAGCCGTCGCAGCCTTTGGCCGCGGCGAGTGCTTCGTGGAACGCTTCTTGGACGCCCCCCGCCACGTGGAAACACAGTGCCTGGCAGATGCGGCGGGCAACGTCGTCGTCGTCTCCACCAGGGACTGCTCACTGCAGCGCCGCAACCAGAAGCTGGTTGAGGAGGCCCCCGCACCGTTCCTCTCCGAGGATCAGAACAGGCGCCTTTACGAAGCCTCCAAGGCCATCATGAAGGAAGCCAATTACGTGGGTGCCGGCACCTGCGAATTTCTGGTGGGCACCGACGGCACCATCTCCTTCCTGGAGGTCAACACGCGCCTGCAGGTGGAGCACACCATCTCCGAAGAAGTCACCGGCATTGACCTGGTCCGCGAGCAGTTCAGAATCGCCCGCGGCGAGGAACTGGGCTACGGCGATCCCGAAGTCCGCGGCCACTCCTTCGAGTTCCGCATCAACGGCGAGGATCCGGGCCGCGGCTTCATGCCGGCCCCCGGCACCGTCACCACGCTGACCCTGCCCACGGGCCCCGGCGTCCGCGTCGATTCCGGCATCAGCGCCGGGGAGGTCATCGGCGGCAACTTCGACTCCATGCTGGCCAAGCTCATTGTCACCGGCGCCACCCGCGAGCAGGCGCTGCAGCGTTCCAGCCGTGCGTTGGAGGAAATGCAGATCGGCGGCCTGCCCACAGTGCTGCCCTTCCACCGCGCAGTGGTTGTTGACCCCGCGTTCGCCCCGGCCAACGGCGCCGCGTTCACCACGCACACCCGCTGGATCGAGACCGAATTCAACAACACCATCCCCCCCTTCGACCTGTCAGGGGTTGCCGGTGCCGCGGACGACGCCGGAACGCGCCAGAGCGTCACCGTCGAGGTGGGCGGCAAACGGCTTGAAGTAACGCTGCCGTCGCAGTTCGCCGTGGGCAGCGTTTCCAGCAGCGGCGGCGCCAAGAAGGCCAAGAAGGCCGGCCGCAACCGCAGCACCGGCCCGGTTGCCGCCAACGGCAACGCGCTGACCTCCCCCATGCAGGGCACCATTGTGAAGGTGGCCGTCGCCGACGGGGACGAAGTGGCCGAGGGTGACCTGATTGTGGTGCTGGAAGCCATGAAGATGGAACAGCCCCTCACAGCGCACAAGGCAGGCACCGTGACCGGGCTCAGCGCAGCGGCCGGCGACACCGTCTCCGCCGGCGCAGTCCTGGCCACGATCGAGAACTAACCACTCGCCGCCTTAAACATCTGTGACGCAGTAGTTGCACCAAAAATCGCCCGAAAGCGCTGTCCTGGAAGCGTTTTCCGTAGCCA
>JBDTQM010000308.1:0-3866 GCA_039932175.1 Specibacter sp. | reverse complement strand
CTAAGGCCGTGAAGCGATGTGATTCTCCCCATGGATCGGTGTAGATCGTAGTGAACTGCCAGACTCATGTCCGCTCCCCTTGATGTTTGGTAGACCATTTATTTCTTCGGGGTCTAGCCCGTAACCCGCTCGCTCACCCTTGGATCAGGGAGCGAGCGACCATACACTTACATTCTGGTATGTAACATAAATGACTTAGAAGAATAACCGGTTGAGACCTTGCTTTAGTGTAACCCGTCTCAGACGATTGACGCCAGTACAGGGCGGTGGGAAGTTTTGCTGAGCCCGGCGGTAGGTGGGAGGTGGCGGTGGAAGGGGCTGCGATCACTGTGAGTGTCGGTTCCGGCGGGGTTGGGGGTTCCGCAACCACCAGTGGCGATTTCTTGGCCGTTTTGGGTGAAGCTGATGCGGGTGCGTCCTGGTTCGGTCAGGGTTGCGTTCACGGCTATGGGAGCGTTGTATTCGGCGAAGTTGTGACAGAGCAGGCTGATGTGCCCGGCCGTGGCACCGGTCAATAGTCGGTGGGCTTTCAGGGTTGCTTGGGTGATCAGGATTCCAGGAATGTGATCACTTGCATGATCGAAGATGAACCGGTCCGCTCGATTCCAGGCCAGCTGGGCGGTCAGGGTGTCGGTGCCCAGGCTCACGTCGGTTAGCACTGTTCCTTCCTCGGCTGTGCTGTGGCCAGGGTCCGGGGCGGCGTTGCGTCGAATGGCTTGGTAGCTCCGTGTAGGGAGGCACGTGAAATCTCCTTGTCCTCGCCCAATGAGTGTGCCGCCGGCGAGCAGATCGCCGGTGAGTTGGAGGTCACGAATACGACCGTTGCGGGTGTGGAAGGCGTCCGAGCGTACTCGGACGTGCAGGGGTCCGGTGTGAAGGGCTGGTATCGCGGCGGGCTCGCGGGTCCAGGTAAAGGAAAGCTCGTTGATGATGAACGCCCAATCCAAGGGCACGTCCCACGCTAGGTGGGTGTATGCGATTTTGGCTTGGCGTACCAGTTCCACCGCGAGCAAGGTCGAACATAATGTACCGGAACGGGGCGCCAGTAACCCTGACAGTCCCAGAAGAAGGGATCCCTCGAAGACCCAGGACCCGTCGGTGCCCTTGGTGGCCGAGGTTAGCAGGACTTGTTCTGGTGCTTTCTTGTGAACGAGGGCGGCATCAATAGGATTGACCATGATCCTCGGTACCTTCTGTCGGGTTGGCGTATCCCAGGGCCGATAAAGTACTGACGACGCTCTGCGCTATGAAGGACTCATCCAACTCATTCAATCCAGGCATCAGCACCCGCATGAGTACCGGCCCGGTCAGCAAGTCACAGATCCATTCCACGTCCGGGCACGGGGGGATCTCCCCCCGGCCAACCGCTCGGGCGATCACCGCGGCGACCCCTGCTCGGCGCGGGACCAAAAACTTTCGGATGAAAACAGTGCGGAGCTGTTCATCAACACGGACGGCGTCCAGGAACCCGGCCAAGCTGAAGAGAATCAGCGGATCCATGAACAGCTGGATTTGATCGCGCTGGATTGCCTCAAGATCCCCGGGAAGATTCCCGGTATTGATACTTTGATCCAAATTGGTGCCAAAGTGCTCCAGCAACACGGCCAGCACTATCTCGGGTATACCTTCAAAGCGTCGGTAGAACGCCGGACGGGTGGTTTTCGCCCGGGCCGCAATCGCCCCCACGGTGACTCCTGCGAATCCATGTTCAACGATCAATTCCCCAGCGGCTCGAATCAGGGCGTCATTCAGAGCGGTGTTTCGCGGACGTCCTATCAATGAGACCATAATAATACACAGTGTAACGGCAGCAAAGGGTGGCCGGTACCACCGACAAGGCAGGAGCCCGCCATTCTTCTCATTTACGGACCTGGCAGGACCGGAACGCGCATCGCGGCCCTGGCCCGCGACCACGGGATTGATACAGTGCTGGCCGGTCGAAACCCTTCCCAAGTTCAGGCCATAGCCACGTCCCTGGGTTTACCCTGGCGCTCCGCGGAACTGACGGATCCGGTGGCCCTAGCCTGCATGCTTGAGGGAGTAGAGACCGTCATCAACACCGCAGGTCCATTTACTCGTACCGCACCCCCGCTTATGCAAGCCAGCATCACCCACCGATGCCACTACCTCGACTTATCCAATGAAGCCGCAACTTTCCGCCACGCCTGGGCCCTGAACGGAGCGGCGCGACAAGCCGGGATAAGCATCATCCCCGGCGCCGGCTTCGGCACCGCTGCCGCCGAAGTCCTCACCGCACACATCCTGACTAGGATCAGCAACCCTGACACTCTTACCCTTGTGCGGACCTCCACCCACCAATCCAAAACAGCCGGGATACGAGCCAGCACGCTAGCGGTCCTAGCCCGGCCACCACAAGACGGATCTACAACCCCCCACCACCAACCCGATCACCGGATCCGCAGCCTAGACCTACCGCAAGGCCTCACCACCGTCATACCCACGGACACCGGGGACCCCTACGCCATCGCCCGCACCACCACCATCAACAACGTGCGCGCCTACGCCAGCACCACCATGAACCCCACCCGGGCTCGACTCACCCTCACCCTCGCACGCCACCTGGTACGCCTAAAAACCTGGGCCCGTCCCCTTTGGCCAGCAGGCAGACTCTCATCCCCGGACCAACACACCGGCCAACCAGCAACCAACCCATCACACACCCAGCTCTGGATCCACGCCACCAATTCCGACGGGCACACCGCCACCAGCTACCTCACAGCAACCGGCGCAGCAGAACTCGCAGCACACATCAGCCTCCACGCCGCACAACAAACCCTAAACCGGACCAACCCAGGCACTACCACCGTCGGCCAACTCATCAACACCAGCTACCTCCTGAACCACCCCAACATCACCCTCACCGACCTCTAACACGGACATCACCAGATCCCGTTAATGGCCGTTTCTTTGTGACGATGAGAATCTCGGGATGAGACACATTTTTGAGACTTTTCAGCGATGGCACGAACCGCAGGTATCCAGCGATTTACAGGAAGAGCTGTTGGTGCGGGGAGCGGCAGGTGCCTGTCTTGTTATTGGTTCCTTATCGAGACTATTAAGGTTCTCTCGTCTATCGTCATATTCACGGTGAGTCGAGCGGTTTTATGGCAAGAATCAGGGAGTAACGCAGAGATTGGATCGGACAATGGCTCACATAGGCGACGTGATCGAGAATGGGCTCGGGTGGGACCGCGATATATGGAGCATCCCAGGTCGGGAACTTAGGGATTTCGGGGAGCGGGTGCGTGAATGGGCCCACGCTGTGTCATCTGTCAACGTTGTTGCGCCTGAGGCGGCGTATTACGGTGGATGGCCGTCGGCGAACCTGCCAACTATTGGATGGGGTGGAGTGGTCAGTACTGCACTACTGCTGGAAGATCAAGTGATCGGCAAAGATCCAATCAGTGATTGGTTCTGCCTGGAGCGGTACTCTCGCCCCAATCTGATGGCCTCTCGCACGGGCTGGCAACCACAGCGGGACTCGCCGCCGGACGTGGTAGCAACACGTCGATTCCTGGCAGTGCAACTCCCGGCGATCCATGCACTACTTCCTCTTTTGGACGCTGGGATAGTGACCCTTGTGCCATCGGAAGTCATCCAGGATGCAAATCGGTTGGAGATTGAGGGCCTTGCCCAATCTGTCGGTGCCGCTGTTCTTATGGACCCTCCGCTCTTAGCGCGACAGTTCAAGCCTGAGGAGTTGGCGGTAGACGACGATGTTAGGGGAGCCTTTGTCTTGGCCGGTGGCGACGTCGATAATCAAACCAGAAAGCACCTGCAACGGGCAGTGGACTACTTTGCCGCGGAGTACGTGCTCAGCCAAAAGATACAAGCCACTTAGCTTG
>JBDTQM010000307.1:0-3894 GCA_039932175.1 Specibacter sp. | reverse complement strand
GTCTGATCCATCAGCACAATCCATTCGTAGGTGGCTCCCACGTGCAGCGGCAGGCCGCTGGGAAAATTCAGCACAATGTTTGAGTTTCCGGGGAATCCCATGGGCGGCTGCTGCAGGTGGGCGGCGTTTGCGGGCCTGAAATCAACGTCCTGGCTAAAGCGCATGGTGTTGGCTCCGTCAGGTCCGGTGATGGTCACGGGATGCCCGTCCGTGTCCACCAGCAGCACTTCCACGGAGGCCGTGGTGTTATCAAACTGCGGAATGTTGACGGTGACATTCACGAACACCGCGAACGGGGCCGTGAGCCCGCTCTCCGCATCGAAGCCCAGAAACTGGATCCCGCCGCCAATAATATTGACCTTCGCAGCGGCGTCGACATTGACAAAATCAGCGATCAGGATGATTCCGCTGGCCGCACTTGAACTCTCACTCATGCGGAAGTCTCCCTAAGTTTCAAAAATTCTGTGCTGCCGCTGGCGGCGCGTCGTGCCTTAACCATAGCCACCCCAATGTTTTTCCTGCCGTGAAGTGCACGACGCCGGACCCTCGCCTTGGCTGCGCCGCTCACCAATGCGGGCGGCGGCTGTGGCAAACAAAACGGCCCGGCCCACCAATTGTGTGGTGGGCCGGGCAGCTCGCTAAGGG
This sequence comes from Specibacter sp., assembly GCA_039932175.1. Lineage (GTDB taxonomy): Bacteria > Actinomycetota > Actinomycetes > Actinomycetales > Micrococcaceae > Specibacter. The sequence goes on along the minus strand of JBDTQM010000307.1, from coordinate 3,249 downwards.
AAATTCAGGGACTAGCGGGGCTCAAACGGGTTGGTTCGGTGTCCCGGCTTGGACGGCTTGACCTTGTAATCCTTCCCGTTCATGCTCACGGTGATGTTGCCTTGGTTCGGGGCGCGGTCAGCGATCACTTCCACCTTGGTGACTTTCCCGTTCTGCCACGTGCAGTTCAGCTCGTAGCCGCCGCGGGCGCGGAGTCCCTTGAACGAGCCGTCCTTCCAGTCGGCAGGCAGTGCGGGCAGCAGCTCGATCTTGCCGGTGTGGCTCTGGCGGAGCATCTCAGCCACGGCACCTGTGATGCCGAAGTTGCCGTCCATCTGGAAGGGCGGGTGGTTGCAAAACAGGTTGGGCAGGGTGTTGAAACGCAGCAGGCCGCGCAACATGAACTGTGCGCGCTCCGCTTCACCCAAACGGGCGAACAAGGCGGCACGCCACGGCCACGTCCAGGAGCGGCGGCTGTCACCGGACACGCTGCCTTCAGTGAACGGCGCACCCTCAACGTCGCCACAGCGGGCCTTCAGCGACACGAGTGCTGCCGCAGCCAGTTCCGGGGACTCCTTCAAATTGATTTGGCGTCCAGGGTAGACGGCGAACAAGTGCGAGGTGTGCCGGTGAATGTCAGTGGGGCTGTCCATGTCGCTCTGCCATTCCTGCAACTGGCCCCACTTGCCAATCTTGTTCGGCGCCAGCCGTGACTGCAGCTCCTGCACCGTTGCCCGGTATGCCTTGTCAAGCTTTCCTGCGTCCTCGCAGTCAATGTAGTTCTGGAACAGGTCCCAGATGATCTGCTGGTCGTACATGACGCCGTTTTCGCGCGGTCCGTGCTCGGGGGACCAGCCGTCGGGGGCCACGAGCAAGCCGCCCGCATCCTCCACCAGGCGGTCTTCCCAGAACTGGCAGATCTCCTTCAGCAGGGGAATCGCCGTCTCGAGCAGGTACTTCTTGTCCTGGGTGAACGCCCAGTGCTCAAAGATGTGCTGGCCGTACCAGGCGCTGGCAACGGTGTTCCACTCCCACGAGTTGCCGCCAAAGATACTCTGGCTGGTCCGGGCGGTCCAGCCGCGGGTGTCCTTGCCGAAGGCGTTGCGGGTGGCCACCCGGCTCGGCACGGCAACCTGCTTGATGAACTCCACCAGCGGCCTGTGGCTTTCGGAGATGTTGGTCGTTTCAGCGCCCCAGTAGTTCATCTGAATGTTGATGTTGGTGTGGTAATCCGATGCCCAGGCCGGCTGGTTGCTGTCATTCCACAGGCCCTGCAGGTTCGCCGGCAAACCACCCGGGCGGGACGAGCCCAGCAGCAGGTAGCGGCCGTAGGTAAACATTGTCTGTTCCAGGCTGGGGTCCACCTGGCCGGCACCGTAGGCGGCCAGGCGCAGGTCGGTGGGCACCTTGGCGACGGCGTCCGGCGTCGTGCCCCAATTGACCGCAACGCGGGACATGAGGGGGGAGAGTTCCTTCTTGTGCTCGGCCCGCAGGGATTCGTAGGAGCGTTTGGCGGCGGCGGAAATGGCTTTGGCAATGCCCGGCTCCGGGTCGGCCCCGCGCCATCCGGCGGCGGCGTCGAGCTTGTAGTTGGTGCGGGCGTCCAGGATCAGGGTCATGGTGGACGCGCCGGCAATGCGCAGGGTGGCGCCGTCGACGGTGACCAAGCCGTCAGTGTCAACGATGCGCAGGGTGGCGGCGTGCTTGAGGTCGTTGGCCATCTTGCTGGAGAAGGCGAGGGACCGGTCCTTCGCGCTGGGCACGGTGGTGACGCCTTCCTGGCCCGATGTCAGGGCAATGGTTCCGTTGAGCCCGTCGGAGCGGTCCGTCTCGTAGCGCATGACGATGACGTCGGCGGTCCTGCTGGCGAAGGCCTCGCGCAGCACGCGGTTGCCGGCGGTGCCAAACTGCGTGACGTGGATGCCCACCGTGGGGTCCAGTGCCCGCTTGTATTCGGCGACGGCCGCAGTCTTGCCGGAATCGAAGCCGCTGCCCAGAAGCGCCACGTTGGCGATGCGCAGGCGGGAGGCTTTCGCGGCCCCGCGCAGCGTGAGCCGGTAGGAGCTGTAGGATGCTGTGCCGGGCAGCTTGAAGGGCAGGGTTTGGCCGCGGGTGGCGAACGGCGCGCCCGGTGACTGGGTGTCCAGGACAGCCCAGGTGCGGCGGTCGCTGGAACCTTCGAGGACCCAGGATGTGGGGTCCTCCTTGGCGTTGTCTGCAGCCGACGTCAGGGCAACGGCCTTGCCAAGGTCTGCCTGCCAGACGACGCCGGACCCTGGCTTGGGTGCCACCCACGCCGTCGACGGGGAGCCGTCCAGGGTGCGCATGATGTCTGTCCGCTTGCCGTCACCGTCGGACTGTCCGGTGGGGGAGGACAGGAACAGGGACGACTGGCCGCCCATGTTGACGCCGGCGAGGGCAATCTCGGAGACCTGGAAGTGGCTGACGCCGGGCTTTGGGGTGAAATCGAACTTGTAAAACAGGTACGCGGTTGTGTTGGCCGTGGTGAAGTCCTTGGCCTGGCGGCGGTTTTCAAAGGGTGCCTGTTCGCGGGTGTCCAGCACGGTCCATGCGGCGCCGTCCTGCGAGCCGGAAAATGCCCACTGCTGGGGGTCGCGGGCCGGCACGTCGTTGGCGCTGGTCAGCGTGTACTTGGAAACCGCGACGGCGTTGGGCAGCTTGACCTGCCAGATCACCTGTGACGGTGGTCCGTCGATGCACCACTTGGTGCCCGTGTTGTTGTCAACGGAGGCATCAACGCCTTCGGCGCCCCAAATCTTGTAAGGACCGCCGGGGGAGGTGACGATGGGCTGCTCGGCGAAGGTGACCACCACGTCACCGAAGTTCCGGTAGGAGCCAAAGCCTGTAACGCTGGTGTCGTAGCCGCCGTCGGGCTGGCCGGCCAGGGCGTTGTCGTAGTTGTTCATGCCTCCCCAGAGGCTCTGTTCGTTGAACTGGATCCTGTCACGGGCTGGATCGCCGAAGAACATGGCGCCCACTCGGCCATTGCCAATGGGCAGTGCGCCGGACTGCCAATCGGTGGCGGGCAGCTGGTACCACAGGGCGTGGGTGGACAGTGCCGGGTGCGGTGCCAGGCCAACGTTGGGGCGGTGTGCGGGCGTGGCCGCATTGGCTGCACCTTGGGTAAGCATTTGGGCGACGAGAGGCGTGAGTGCAAGGGCTCCACCAAGTTTGAGTACTTGGCGGCGGTTTGCTTGCGTGACTGTCATGAACAACTCCTGAGCTTCATTGGTCTGGTGTTTGAAGCGC
>JBDTQM010000306.1:0-3901 GCA_039932175.1 Specibacter sp. | reverse complement strand
ACGTCTCCGGCCCGCGCGTCATCACCCCCGAGGTGAAGGAAAACATGAAGGCTGTTCTGGCCGACATCCAGAGCGGTGCCTTCGCAACGCGCTTCATCAACGATCAGGATGCCGGCGCACCGGAATTCCTGGCGCTGCGCAAGAAGGGTGAAGAGCACCCGATCGAGGCCACCGGCCGCGAACTGCGCAAGCTCTTCTCGTGGGTCTCCAGCAGCGACGACTACACAGAGGGTTCCGTAGCCCGCTAGCGAAGGCAGATGTTTTCACGTTCGACGCCGCCCGCCGGACCCGCATTGGCCCGGCAGCCGGCGCTGGAACGTGAGACAAACAGCGTTCCACATGTGAGTTGCATCGCTTGCGTCGGTGTACTTGCCAATTGTTACGGTGAGGAAGCCGGGCTCCCCTAAACTGGAGTCCGGCTTTTGCCTTGAAATCTCAACCCGAATACCAATCACCAAAATCCCCACAAGAACATAAACGAAAGCTAAAGAGGTCACCAGGTGAGCGCCACCAAGCCAGTAGTACTCCTCGCTGAGGAACTTTCGCCCGCCACAATTGAGGCACTGGGTCCCGATTTTGAGATCCGCCATGCCGACGGGGCCAACCGCTCCGAACTGCTTTCTGCAATCGTTGACGTCGACGCGATCCTGGTTCGCTCCGCAACGCAGGTGGACGCCGAGGCCATTGCCGCAGCGAAGAACTTGAAGGTCATTGCACGTGCCGGTGTGGGGCTGGACAACGTGGACATCAAGGCTGCAACACAGGCCGGCGTCATGGTGGTCAACGCCCCGACGTCGAACATTGTCTCCGCCGCCGAGCTGACCATTGGCCACATCCTGTCCCTGGCCCGCCACATTCCCGCCGCCAGCACGGCGCTGAAGAACGGCGAGTGGAAGCGCTCCAAGTACACCGGCACCGAACTGCTGGAAAAGAAGCTCGGCATCATCGGCCTGGGGCGCATTGGCGCACTCATCACCGAGCGCGCCAAGGCATTCGGCATGGAAATCGTCGCCTACGACCCCTACGTCACCTCAGCCCGCGCAGCGAGCCTGGGTGTCCAGCTGCTGACACTGGATGAGCTGCTGGAACAGTCTGACTTCATTACCATCCACATGCCGCGCACGCCCGAAACCTTGGGCATGATCGGCACCGAAGCGTTCAAGAAGATGAAGAAGAGCGCCTACGTCATCAACGTGGCCCGCGGCGGCTTGATCGATGAAGCGGCCTTGAACATTGCCTTGCGTGAGGGCGAAATCGCCGGTGCCGGCATTGACGTTTTCGTCAAGGAGCCCGCCACGGACGTCGACTTCCTCGGCCTGGACAACGTCATCGCAACACCGCACCTGGGTGCCTCCACTGATGAGGCGCAAGAAAAGGCCGGCGTCTCCGTCGCCAAGTCAGTGCGCCTGGCCTTGGCCGGCGAGCTCGTTCCGGACGCCGTGAACGTTGCCGGCGGCGTCATTGCCGCCGAGGTCCGCCCCGGCATCCCGCTGATCGAGAAGCTGGGACGCATCTTCACGGCCCTGTCCCATGCCTCCGTCACCCAGATCGATGTTGAAATTGCCGGTGAAATTGCGGCCCTGGACGTCAAGGCCCTGGAACTTTCCGCCCTGAAGGGTGTCTTCAAGGACGTCGTCTCCGAGCAGGTTTCCTACGTCAACGCCCCGGTGTTGGCCGAACAGCGCGGCATCAAGACCCATCTGATCACCACCTTGGAATCAGCTGACTACCGCAACGTTTTGACCATCCGCGGCGCACTGTCCGACGACTCACAGATCTCCGTTTCCGGCACCTTGACAGGTCCCAAGCAGATCCAGAAGATCGTTTCGGTCAACGGCTATGATCTCGAAATCCCGATGAGCGACCACCTCCTGGTCATCTCCTATGCCGACCGCCCCGGCGTCATCGGGACCTTGGGCCGCCTCCTTGGCGAGAACGGCATCAACATCGCCGGCATGCAGGTTGCCCGCAACACTGAGGGCGGCCAGGCATTGTCACTGCTGACCGTGGACAGTGCCGTCCCGCAGGCTGTCTTGGATTCGATCAAGACGGAGATCGGTGCCACCATGGCCCGCGAGGTCGATCTGGAAGACTAACATCAACCGCCACAATGGCGGCTGGACTCCCTCGCGGGCAGTAAGATTTTCTCAGTCGCTGGGCGACCTTGAAAATTCATCCCCGCTCCGGGAATCCAGCCGCCATCGCGTTTTAAGGGGCAGCGACGGTCACGAATCGGCGTTTGGCAGGGGTTCACGGTAAATTCGTAGGGTGACATCTTCTGAGACGGCCAAGACGCCTTACTACCTGACCACCGCCATCACGTACCCCAACGGCGATCCGCACATTGGGCACGCCTACGAGTACATCGCCACCGACGCCATGGCACGCTTCAAGCGCCTGGACGGCTTCGACGTCATGTTCCTGACGGGCACGGATGAGCACGGCATGAAGATTGCGCAGACGGCGGAGAAGGAAGGCCTCACGCCCAAGGAACTCGTTGACCGCAACGTCACGATTTTCAAGGACACCCACAAGGCCCTGGGTATCACCCACGACCGGTTCATCCGCACCACTGACGCCGACCACTACGCCGCCTCACAAGCCATCTGGAAGAAGATGGAAGACGCCGGCGACATTTACCTGGGCAAGTACGAGGGCTGGTACTCCGTCCGCGACGAGGCCTACTACGGCGAAGACGAAACTGAACTGCGCGAGGATGGCAAACGCTATTCCAAGGCCACGGACACCGAACTGACTTGGACGGAGGAGGAAAGCTACTTCTTCCGCCTCTCCAACTACCAGGACAAGCTGCTGGCGCTCTACGCGGATCAGCCCGAATTCGGTGCCCCCCGCACCCGCTTCAACGAGGTCATCAGCTTCGTCAAGGGCGGCCTGGAGGACCTCTCCGTCAGCCGCACAACCTTCGACTGGGGCGTCCCCGTGCCCGGCAACGACAAGCACGTCATGTACGTGTGGGTTGACGCGCTCACCAACTACCTCACGGCCGTGGGCTACCCTGACCTGGACTCGGAGGCGTTCAAGAAGTACTGGCCCGCCGACGTCCACATCATCGGCAAGGACATCTCCCGCTTCCACGCCGTCTACTGGCCCGCGTTCCTCATGTCCGCCGGGCTGGAACTGCCCAAGCGCGTCATGATCCACGGCTTCCTGCACAACAACGGCGTGAAGATGTCCAAGTCCCTGGGAAACGTGGTGGCTCCGGCCGACTGGGTTGCCCAGTACGGCCTGGATCAGGTGCGCTTCTTCCTACTGCGCGAGGTCCCCTTCGGTGCCGACGGCTCCTACAACCATGACGCCGTCGTCAGCCGGATGAACTCCGACCTTGCCAACAACCTGGGCAACCTGGCCCAGCGCTCCCTGTCCATGGTGGCCAAGAACTGCGACGGCGTTGTCCCGACTCCGGGCGTGTTCACCGAGGCGGATGCGACCATCCTGGCCGCCGCCGCCGCACTGTTGGAGCAGTCCCGCGACGCCTACCAGGTGCAGGACTTCCACGGTTCGCTGGAGAAGATCTGGCATGTTTTGGGCGACACCAACGCCTACTTCGCCGACCAGGCCCCGTGGGTGCTGCGCAAGACCGACGTCCCCCGCATGGAAACTGTCCTGTACGTGACCCTCGAGGTGCTGCGCATGGTCTCGATCCTGGTCCAGCCGGTCATGCCCGACGCCGCCGCGAAGCTTTTGGAGGTGTTGGGCCAGGGCACGTCCCCGGACGACGCCGTCCGCCAGTTCGCTGCCTTCACCTCGCCCCTGGTGGCCGGTACAGTGCTGCCCGCTCCGGCGCCGATCTTCCCCAAGTATGAAGAACCGGCACCCGTCGAGGCGTAGCCGCCTATGCTGCAAAAGAGACGGCGTTCGCGGTTAAAGCCGGTGTTCCACC
>JBDTQM010000305.1:0-3907 GCA_039932175.1 Specibacter sp. | reverse complement strand
GTAGCCGTCTCTTTGCGTTGCCCGGGCTATTTTTGCCGCAGGCCGGCTTGGCGGAGGAGATAAATGAACCGTTCCCTGTTCAGCATTTCCGCCCACGTCCACCGAACAAATCCGACGCCTTGGGCACGAATCTGGTCTTCCCGCTGCTTCTCCTTCAAAACCCTCTCCTGAATGGACAAGCCGCCGCTCCAACCAGCCCGGAGGTATTTCTCCTTCCCGTCGAACTCCCCAGCCAGTCGGAGTTGCTCAAACCAGAAATCCACGAATGCGTCGCTGCCGTCGCGCAAGGTGAATTGCCTCTGCAGTATTGGGACTGGAAAGCCAAACATGTGCATCTTTGCCCTGCTGATTGATTCCCCGGCCGAGCCCGACAAAGCGGACGCGAAGTTAATGACTGCCATGGCCCGCACATTGGCCGCCTTGCTGGGGAGTTGATCGGCAGCCGCCGCCAGTTGTTCCCACCGCAGTGGTGTTCCTTGCAGGTAGGTGCTCTGCCACCGGGGCTCGCCGGATGTGGGTTCAGCAGCTGCCGGGGTGAACTCGTTGTAGTGGTGGTCGCGGTTGGGGGCGCGCAAACTGGAATCGCACACCGCCACAGCGTAAGGAAATGGCAGGTCCAGAATCAATTGCATGACTGTTGTGGGTTTGTCCGTGAGCAGGAACGGCCCGCATTGGACCACACCTTCGGTCATCGAACCGCGGTGGCGAACCACACCATTCTCGGTGCGCCCGCCGCGGGTCACTGCCGTCATGACGTGCAGTCGTTGAGGCGTCCCCACGATCCACAAACCCCACAGCAGTGCTGCGGTTGCATGGCAAAGCACAGGTTGTCGTGGCGCCAGCTGCTGAAATGCCAGCGCCTTCAGGCCGTATTGTTGCAGGGGGCGGAGATCCTGGAAATCGGATGACGTGACATAGACTCCGCGGCGCAGCCTGGTGAGTTCGCCCTTGTTGCACAAAGACACCAGTTTGCGCCTGTCCTGTCCAACACTTTCCAGCTCGGAGGGCAATATCAGTCGTGGCATGTTCATGCACTACAGGGTTTCACCGCATCAGTGGCTGCGGAAGAGGCACTTTTGCTATTGTGGATAACTTCGGCAGCCTGTCCATGCCCCGAAAATAGGCACTGAATGCACAAGAGACGGCGCTTGCGCAAAAAGCTGGCGGTGGAGCACCGTCTTCTTGCGCAAGCGCCGTCTCTTTTGACCGGTGGGGGAGTATCAGTCCATGGCCAGACCCTCAACGGGGGAGAGCTTCGCGGCGCGGCGGGCCGGGATCACCGAGGCCAGCAGGCCGGCCACTGCGGCAGCACCCACCACGGCCAGGATCTGGCCCCACGGGATCACGGCGGTGACCTCGGCGAAGGCGCCCAGTGCTGACTGGGCGCCAGCCCACCCGTAAACGGCGCCCAGCACCGAACCGATAACAGCTGCCACCCCGGCAATGAGCAGGGCCTCCAATGCCAGCATGCCGCGCAGCTGTCCACGCGTGAGGCCCAGCGCCCGGAGCAGGGAGTTCTCGCGGGTTCGCTCCAGCACCGACAGGGCGAGCGTGTTCGCCACACCTATCAACGCGATGAACACGGCAACGGCCAGAAGTCCCGTGACCACCAGCAACAGCGTGTCGATGACCTGGCCAAACATGGCCTTCTCCAGGACGGCGCCGGAGACTTGGTATTCAGCCATGTGCAGGGCCTTGGCAATCTCGGTCCGCATAGTCATCAATTCCGAGGTGTCCAGCCCTGGTTCTGCGGCAATCCAGACCATGGCCGGATTGTTGTGAACCACGGGGTCACTTGCGGCAAGCGGGGCAAAGGAATCCAGGGAGGCCAATGCCCCGAAATTTTCGGTGGTGGCAGCGGCGATGGCCACATTGATTCTGTTGGTGCCGGCCAGCAGCGTCCCGGCGGTGCCTTCGGTGCCCTCGGGCATGATGACTGTGGTGCCGGAGGGTCGGTTGCCGGGGTTCTGCAACAACGTGGCGGCGTCGGCGCCACTGATCCCGTACGCCGGCATCTCAACATCGCCGGCCTTCACGGTGCCCACCAGCTTCAGCGATGCCACTGCCTTGACCCCGCCAATTCCGCGCACGGCCGCAAGCTCCTGCTCGGTGATGGCTTTCTGGTCCGGGCCGTTGGGGCGGGCATGGGCTGTGATGTCCACGGGGTAGCGGCCATCAAGTGAGTTGTCGAAGGCCGTGCGGGCTGTTGCCGCGCCCGTCATCATCATGGTGACCAGGGTGACGCCAATCAACAGTGCAGAGGCCGTTGCCGTGGTGCGCCGCGGATTCCTGACCGCATTTGCGGCCGCCATCTTCCCCGGCACCCCTGCGGGGCTGGCCAGTTTTCCCGCGAGTTGCACCAGCTTGGGGACAAACAGGCTTGCTGCGAGCAGCAAGCCAACAAAGGAGGCCGCGCCTGCCGGCAGGGCGAGCAGCAGTTGCGAGCTCAGGCCGCCAATCACCAGTCCCACGCCGCCCAGCAGGATCAAGGCGACACCAATGCCCAGGCGCACGCGACCGCCGCTGTTGTGCACGGAGGCGTCGTCGGAGGGGCGCAGTGCGGCCAGCGGCGCCACGGCCGTGGCCGCACGGGCCGGAACCATCGCCGCAATGACTGTGAGCAGGGTGCCAACAATGAGGCCGGCAGCAATGGCCGACGGCGGAACCGCCAAGGTGGCGAAGGCAAAGTCGGGGTTGTGGCTCAGCAGGGTCAAAACCAGTGCCATGGTGCCGATGGCGGCCAGGACGCCCAGGCAGGACGCCGCCAGGCCCACAATGAAGGCTTCAAGTATGACGGAATTGCGGATCTGATGGCGGCTTGCGCCAACACAACGCAGCAGCGCCAGTTCGCGGGTTAGCTGGGCAACCAGCACGGAGAAGGTGTTGGCGACCACCAGGGCTGCCACCAGCAGGGCAACGCCGACGAAGGCCAGCAGCACCACCGTCAGTTCGTCCTGCCCGCCGGTGAAAGCAGCCACCTGGGCGGTGGTCTGCTCGTCGGCCGTCAGGATGGTGGTGACGGACTGTGCCAGGGTCGCAGCAAGCTGGGTCTTTGCCTCCTCCACAGACACACCCGGATTGAGGTTCAGCGTGATCACGCTGATGCCGTGCTGGGCGCTGAGGCCTGTCACCGCTGCCAGGGTCCCGGAGAATTGGGCAAAGCCGGACTGCCGGGGGTCGTTGGAGGTGGCGGTAATGCCGGAGATGGTGGCTTCCAGCGTCTTTTGTGCCAGCGGCCCTTCAGTGGAGGCATCATCGGCGACGGCAAAGGTGACCTTGCTGCCAAGGGTGAGCTTGTTGCGATCGGCTGTAGTTTGATCAACCGTCACCTGCTCCGCATTCGTCGGCCACCTCCCGGAAGAGAGGTTTTGGGGTTCCAGAGACGGGTCGTCGGAGACGTTGCGCAACGTGGCGCCGATGGACGAGGAACCCAGTTTGGCTTCCGGATACAAGGTGTGGAGTGCGTAGGAACCGGCCACCACGCTGGAGGCGGCAACCTTGTCCGCAGCGCCCTGGGTCAGCGGATCATTGCCGGGAGGGGAAATGACCAGGTCAGCGGCGGCGTACTCCTCGCCAATGCTGGACCTCAGGGAGGCTTTGGCGGAGGCGTTGACCATCAAGGTGGCTGACAGGAAGGCAACGGCGAGCAGCACGGCCAAGGTGATGGCAATGAAGCGCCGCGAATGGGTCTTGAGCTGACTCAGGGATACCTGCAACATGGGGTTACGCACCCAGTGAGGCCAGCGACACCAGCACTGACTCGGCTGTGGGGTTCTCGAGCTGGCCCACCAGTTCGCCGTCGTTCATCAACACCACGCGGTCGGCGTACGAGGCGGCCACGGGGTCGTGGGTGACCATGATGATGCTCTGGCCCATCTCGCGCGAGGAGCGGCGCAGCATGCCAAGC
>JBDTQM010000304.1:0-3923 GCA_039932175.1 Specibacter sp. | reverse complement strand
GATGGGCCTTCAATAAATCATCGGCAGCAACATAGAATGCTGTGGCAAGGGTGTCCAGGTCCGCGTCCACGTCGACCTCCAAGTATGACGTTTGGTTAGATACGCCGATTCTGGACACCCTTGCCCCTCAAACTACGGCGCCACGCCGCACACACCCCTTGGAATTACTCACCTAGAAGTCGTACGCATTGATTGTGCGTGGCTTGATTGGGTTCGAGCTACCTTTTTTGATTCAAAACAGTGTTAGATCGTCAGGGCTTTCAGGTCGACACCGATCCCGGCGCGCCCCAGCTCTCCGGCGAGCTTTCCCTTCCAATCGTGAGCAAAACTGTCGTCAGGGATATAGAGCATGCCTCTCACATCTCCAGGCTCCGTCACATCTCCGGCATGGAGGACAGCTACTCTGTCCCGGCCTGTTAGCGGCCATGAAGTAGCCCCTTTCAAATACGACGTTCTGGCCTCCTTGAGGCTCAAAATCCACGTCATCCTTCGCTCTGCCCAGGTCATCGGGACTGACCTGGTTTTAGTTGACACCTGCCTTAGTCAGGCCAAGGACTGCTTTGATGAGGCCGGGCCTGAGGCAAACTGAGAAGCTAATTAATGAGTTTCTAGTGAGTTTGGTTGGAACGACCTTCTTCGAGGCCGCTCCCGAAAAATAACGCCGCAGGTCAGCGGCACGTGCCCAAACGGTGTTGGGTTCGAACCTACGACCTTCGCTGTCCTGCCAAAGGGCCATTTTGGTCTGTCAATAGGCTGTTTTGGCCTTTTTCTGCATGGCCCGGTTGCAACAACGAGTGATACTAAATACTCGCCACTTTGCACTGATAAGGATGAGTTCTGTATGACGTGGCGGAAACTCCCCGCCTGGCCGCTGAACGTCGTGGAGCAGAGTCAACCAGACGCCAAGCTGCGCTTCTGATTTTACTCTTGATTCATCCTGCGGTTCCCGGGTGATCTCTCAGCCCCGGATGAATATCCTTTGAAGCGGCACCTGTCCAAAGACTGTTCTCAACCGTAAAGGGGCTCTGTCGTTGGTGTCAGCGATCCCGTGGCGGGCAGCTCCCGCCGAGGAAGCAATGCCGTCAAGACGGGATCGGATTCAGGCTTTCGAGCCTTGTCACGACAGAATGGTGTTGTGAGTGACGACACTTCTGAGTTGCCGGCACAGGATCCGTTGCCGGGCCTCAACACTGGCCGGGAACCTGCACTGGCTCGTGAGCTGGCAGAGTTGCGGCTGGACAACGCCCGGCTTCGTAAACTGCTGGAGCTGAGTGAGGAGCAAGCCGCGGCGGCCCATGCCGACCAGCCGGTGTTCGCCGCGACCATGCCAGCCGGCCCGGTAACCATGCACTCCATACCGGAAACCAAGGTCCTGTTCTTTGAGAGCCTGTTTCGCTGCCGCAACGACGTGTACGCAATGCGTTGGGAAAACACCCAGGACGGGCGATCGGGCTGGGTACCCGCGGTCGTCGGTGGCTGGCACAAGGGGACACCACGCGACAGCGTCTCCTTCCTCAAGCTCACACCTGCCGTCGTCGCAGACCATCTGACTGGCGCAAAACACATCGGCCTCTACCCGCTCACTGAGAAAGACACCTGCTGGTGGATCGCAGCGGATTTTGACGGCAGCGCAGCCATGATGGACGCATTGGCCTACGTCAAGGCCGCCCGGTTCCGCGGCATTCCCGCCGCACTCGAAATTTCCCAGTCGGGCCGTGGCGCGCACGTGTGGATCTTCTTCACGGAGGCCGTTCCCGCAGCATCGGCCCGGCAACTGGGCACGGGCCTCATCCATGAGGCCATGGGACTGCGTGGCAGCATGAGCCTGTCCAGCTACGACAGGCTGTTCCCTTCGCAAGACGCGCACACAGGAAAGGGCATGGGGAACCTGATCGCGGCCCCGCTGAACGGAAAGCGGCGTAACAACGACGGCACCACCTTGTTTTTGGACACCACAACGTTGGAGCCCTTCGAGGACCAGTGGGCGTACCTCTCCAGCCTGGACCGGCTCACGCCGTCGGCCATGAACGGCCACATCCGACGCCTGCCCTCAGTTCGATTGGGCAAGGACGTGCGTCAGCTTGAATTGCCGCCGTCGTCCAAAATTGTTCCCCGTCCGGCCATGGTCGTGCAAGCAACGTTCAACTCGCGCCTGACCATCCGGGCCATTGACCTCGGCCCGGCCATGATCTCCGCCATCAAACATGCCGCGTCCATGGCCAACCCCGAATTCTACGACCGCCAACGGCAGCGGCGATCCACCTGGAACATTCCCCGCTACCTGCACTTTTACGACGAGACCCTCGAAGGGGACCTCATCATTCCGCGAGGCTTACTGTCCTTGTTGCAGGGGTTGGTGGAGTCCGCCGGCAGCACGCTACGCGTCGACGATCAGCGAGCAGCGGGCACCCCGGAGGACCTTGAATTCCTTGGCGAACTGCGTCCCGAACAGAAACAGGCGATGCATGCCATCGAAAACATCGAGCACGGCATCCTCGTCGCTCCACCAGGCGCCGGCAAGACGGTCATTGCCTGCGCAGCGATAGCCCACCGTGGCGTTTCCACGCTGATCCTGGTCGATCGGAAAGCGTTGGCAGACCAGTGGCGGAAGCGAATCCAAGAACTGATGGGAGAAATACCTGGCCAGATCGGCGGCGGTAGGGCCAAGACCACCGGAAGGATCGACGTCGCACTTCTTCCCACGCTGGCCCGTCGCGACAACGTGGCCGAGTTGACGGCTGGCTACGGCTTTGTGATCGCTGATGAGTGCCATCATGTGCCGGCTGCGGCTTTTAGCCATGTTATGAATCAGATTCCGGCCAAGCATTGGCTCGGGCTCACGGCAACACCCTACCGGCGCGACAAACTTGATGCGCTGATGTATCACCAGCTCGGCGAAGTAGTCCACACGATCACTGCGACGCCGGCCCAGCAGCTGCCGCGCCATGAGCGCGAGATCCCCTCCCCCACCCTGGCGTTGGAGGTACACCGCACCAAGTACGCCTATGCTGGCGACGCCGATCCCAGCGTGCCCGGCGGCATCGCCGAAATCTACCGGGACCTGGTGTCCAATGAAGCCCGCCTGCAGCAGATTTACGACGACGTCATGGCCACTTACGAAGCCAACTCACGTATCTTGCTGCTCACCACATGGAAGGCACACTTGGAACAATTCCGCGTCAAGTTTGTCGAGGCCGGCTTGTCGCCGGTGATCCTTTCCGGTGGGATGAAGAAGGCCGAGACGCGCGCGGCTGTGGAACTGATAGAAGCAGCCGATCCGGACAAACCACTGCTGGTGTTGGGAACGGGGTCGTTCATTGGCGAAGGCTTTGACGCGCCCAAACTGGACACACTATTTCTTGCTGCACCGATCTCTTTCAAGGGACGCCTTGTCCAATACGCGGGGCGCGTCACACGGCCATTTCCCGGCAAGAACCGTGCCACAGTCCATGATTACCACGACGAGCTCACCCCCGTCTTGGCAGCTTCTCTTTCCCGGCGGGCTCCCGGCTACGTCTCACTCGGCTTCCCGGACCCGCGACGAATGTGACATTGCAGCTTGGTGAGTCAAATCAGGGCCCAATCTTCCATTGTCACTCGGCGGCTCATTAAATTACGCAAGACTGAATCTCGTTTCATAATTACACAATCATACTGAACTGAGTATGATTGTGTAATGGTTCTTGGAGTGAACGACGCGGCGAAGCGAATGGGTGTCCGCCCGGAGCGGGTGCTCAAACTCATTCATGACGGACGCTTGGAAGCCCAAAAAGTGGGTAGCCGTTGGGTTATCGACGAGAGTGCCCTCTCTAGCCGGGTGTGGATCAAATCTCCCGGGCGACCCATGTCAGCCAAGAGCGCCATGGTCCTAGTACCGCGTCAGGCAACCTTTGCTCGTTTGATGAGTGATGCGCTGCGGATGA
>JBDTQM010000303.1:0-3930 GCA_039932175.1 Specibacter sp. | reverse complement strand
CCGTTGCCGGGGCCGGCGGGGTGCTGTGTGTGCCGGGATTCCCCGCAACGGCTCCGCCTCCGGCATCAGCGCCAGTGCCCGCACGGCCGGCATCGGCCGGCGCAGGCCCGGCCAAGCTGGGCCCGATCAGGTCAATGCTGGCACCCAGGGCCACACCCGATCCGTCACGGTGCCCGTGTTCGACCGGCAGGGCCCGTGCAACGCCTGTACTGGCGGACGCTTTGGCGGGTCCGTGGCCGGCCCACGCGGCAAGCAGCGAGTCTTCACCCTTGAGGAAACGGTGGGCACGCACGCCGCCGGTGGCCCTGCCCTTGGCGGGGTACTCGCTCAGGGACGTCACCTTGGCGGAGCCCTGGGGGGTTCCCGGCAGGGCGTCCTGCCCGCCGGAGATGGTGACCACAACGGCGTCGGGATCGTTGGGGGAGACAACATTGAAGCTGATCACTGCGTCGCCCACGCCCAGTTTGATGCCGGCCATGCCGCCTGCCGTGCGCCCCTGCGGACGCACGCTGGCGGCACTGTACCGGAGCAATTGGGCGCCCTGGGTGATGAAGACGAGATCGCCGTCGTCCGTGGAAACGCCTGCGCCCACCACAAAGTCCTTGGGCTTAAGGGCGATGTACTCCCAGTCGTCGCGGTTCAGCGGGTACTCGGGGGTGACGCGCTTGACCACACCGGCGGCGGTGCCCACGGCGAAGACAGCATTCAGCGGGACAAAGCCCACCAGCGTTTCGCCCTTGGTCAGGGTGATGAAGTCCTTGGCGGCCACACCTCCGGCCAGATTGGGCAGGGCGGCAGTGGGCGGCAGCACGGGCATGTCCACCACTTGCAGGCGAAGCATGCGCCCCAGCGACGTCAGTGCGCCTATCTCGGCCCGGGCGCTGGTCTTGAGCACCGAGGAGAACACGTCGTGCTTGCTCCGTCCGCCGGATTCCACGAGCGGATCCGCCGTGCTGGTCCGGGCGATCTGGCCGGTGGCGCTCAGCAGCACCCAGCAGGGGTCGTCGGCGATTTCCAGTGCCAGCGGGGCGGCCTTGCCGGCAGTGCCCGCGGCCAGCGCCTTGGCCACGGAGGGGGCCATCGCTTCAGATTCCAGCAGCACTGTGCGGCGCGGGGTGGCGTATTTGCTTGCCACTTCGCCCAGTTCATCCGTGACGAGCCGGCGCAGCAGTTCCTCGGAACCCAAAATGGCCTCCAGCGCAGCAATTTCACGGCGCAGGTCATCGCGTTCGGCTTCCAACTTGACCATGGAGAAGCGGGTCAGCTGGCGCAGCTGCAGGTCCAGGATGTAGTTGGCCTGAATCTCGGAGAGATCGTAGATGGCCATGAGTCGTCCACGCGCCGCCGCAACCTCATCCGAGGTCCGGATGATCTGGATGACCTCATCGATGTCCACGATGGCTATGAGCAAACCCTCAACCAGGTGCAGGCGGTCCTGCTTCTTGCCCAACCTGAACGCCGTGCGGCGCCGGACCACGTCAATGCGGTGCGTGACGAACACCTGCAGCAGGGGAAGCAGGCCAAGTGTTTGCGGCTGTCCGTCCACCAGACAGACGTTGTTGATGCCGAAGGATTCCTCCAATGGGGTGTACCTGTACAGCTGTTCCATGACGGCCGCCGGGTTGAAGCCGTTCTTTAGTTCAATGACCAGGCGCAAACCGTTTTTCAGGTCAGAGAGGTCAATGAAGTCGGCAATGCCCACAATTTTGTTGTTGGTGAGGGCGTCCTTGAGTTTTTCCCTGACCTTCTCCGGGCCCACCAGGTACGGCAGTTCGGTCACCACCAGGCCCACCCGGCGCGGGGTGAGCTGTTCAACTGTTATCTTGGCGCGGGTCCTGAAGGAGCCGCGGCCGCCGGCGTAGGCGTCGCGGATGCCCTGCAGGCCAACGATGCGCCCGCCGGAGGGCAAATCCGGGCCCGGCACGTACGCCATGATGTCCTCAAGCGTGGCGTGCGGGTTGGCAATCAAGTGCTGGGCGGCGGCAATGACTTCGCCCAGGTTGTGCGGGGCCATGTTGGTGGCCATGCCCACGGCAATGCCGCTGGCGCCATTGACCAGGAGGTTGGGGTAGGCGGCCGGCAGCACAGAGGGCTGCATCATCTGGTTGTCGTAGTTGGGCACAAAGTCCACAACGTTCTCATCCAGGTTCCCCGTCAGCTCCAGCGCGGCCGCAGCCAGGCGGGCCTCGGTGTAGCGGGGGGCTGCGGGTCCGTCGTCGAGCGAGCCAAAGTTTCCGTGGCCGTCAATGAGCGGCAGGCGCAGGGTCCAGTCCTGGGCCATGCGCACCATGGTGTCGTAAATGGCCGAGTCGCCGTGGGGGTGCAACTTTCCCATGACCTCGCCCACCACGCGGGCACTCTTGACGTGGCCCTTCGCAGGAAGCAGGCCCATCTCACTCATCATGTACAGGATGCGCCGCTGCACCGGCTTGAGGCCGTCGCGGGCGTCCGGCAGTGCCCGGGAGTAAATCACCGAATAGGCGTACTCCAGGAACGAGCCTTCCATTTCGGTGGAAACATCGATGTCAACAATGTTTTCAACGAAGTCGTCAGCTGGGGGGCCGTCGGTGGGGCGTTGGCGCTTGGCCATGATGGAGATGGTTCCTTTTCTTTGTTAAGTGTGTTGCGGACGGACATGGACGCAAATGAACTGATCATGTCGGTACAGTGATTCTATGGTGAAGCTAGAGCTCGCGCCCGACTATCCCGCCCATTGGGAAGCCGATGTTGTCCTGCGCGACGGCGCAACCGGGCATTTGCGCCCCATGACGCCCGCCGACGCCGACGCCGTGCAGGCATTTCACATGGCCCAGTCGCAAAATTCCATCTATATGCGCTTCTTTACCTACAAATCAAAGCTGACGGCCAAGGAATTGCGCCGTTTCACCGAACTTGACTACAGGGACCGTGTGGCATTTGTCATAACCCGTGGCGCCGAAATTATTGGCATCGGCCGGTACGACAGGCTGGACGATCCCACGGAGGCCGAGGTGGCCTTCAATGTTTCCGACGCCCACCAAGGCCGCGGCCTTGGCTCAATCCTATTGGAACACTTGGCAGCCGCCGCGCGGGAGAACGGCATTGACAAGTTCACCGCCGAGGTTCTGCCGGAGAACCGCAAAATGATTCAGGTGTTCTCCGAGGCCGGCTATGAAGTGCACAGGCACTTTGACGACGGCGTCATCTCCTTGCACTTTGACATAGACCCCACGGAGAAATCCCGTGCCGTCATGGAATCCCGCGAACACAGGGCTGAGGCCCGCAGCGTGGCGGCCCTGGTGGCACCGGCGTCGGTGGCTGTCATTGGTGCGAGCCGGGCGTGGGGGAGCATTGGCCAGCAGCTGCTGGAGCACGTGGTGGAAGGCAAGTTCACCGGAGCCATCCACGCCGTCAACCAGGAGGCCCTGGAGGTTTCCGGCATGATGCCCTACGCCAGCATTGCCGAGGTGCCTGGTCCGGTGGATTTGGCCATCATCGCGGTGCCTTATGACCAGGTCCCGGCAGTGGTGAGCCAGTGCGGCCGGGCAGGGGTGAAGGGCCTGGTGATTGCCACGGCAGGTTTTGCCGACGACGGCGAACGCGGCATTGCCCGTCAGCGGTCCTTGGTGCGCCAGGCCAGAGCCAACGGGATGCGACTGATTGGCCCGGCCTCACTGGGATTGGCCAACACTGATCCCGCCGTTTCTTTGAACGCTTCGATGGCTCCGTCGTTGCCGGTGACGGGTGGTTTGGGGGTTTTTAGTCAGTCTGCGGCCATGGGCGTGTCCTTATTTGCTTCCCTCAGCCGGCGCGACGTGGGTATGTCCACGATCCTCTCGGCCGGCAACCGGGCGGACGTGTCAGGCAATGACATGATGCAGTTTTGGGAGGACGACCCGAACACGACGGCGTGCGGGCTGTACCTTGAATCGATTGGTAATCCACGTAAAT
>JBDTQM010000302.1:0-3946 GCA_039932175.1 Specibacter sp. | reverse complement strand
CGGAGTCAACAATCACACGCTTGGGGATGCGACACTTACCACTGCAAAAAAGTGCGCCATTTGGCGTTGAAAACCACACATATGCAAAGCAGCAGGTTGAGTGCCTGATGTGTCCGGTGGCGGACCTTCCGCATACGGGACGGTGTTCGACGATGTTCACATGGGATCAGCAGCGTCTCCATCTCTATCTCGAATTCTTGATAATTGCGGATAGTTCACGATAAATGCTGGCGGAGTCTAAGTATTGGGTACGGGTCATTCTGGATGATCGCTACTGGCGGCTTGCGGGCGCCAGATGACAGGTTCTTCTATGCCGCGGGCTTGGAGGATCTCCTTGGCCAGGATATTGAAGTGATAGTGGACGGTTCGCCGGTAGTCATGGTCGTTCCGCCACATCTCGGTCTCTGTCGGGCTCATCGCCATGCGGCCGTAGAGTGCTGGCATGAACCGTATATCTCCGCCCGTATACAAGGCCCAGAACCTACATGTCAGGGCGGAAAAGTCAGCGCTGATCCCCACAGATTCGTGCCAATACTTGGTGAGAGTTTTCATGAGCGGTTCCGGGTTGAGGACCTCCTTGCGGCGACGGCCGTAGTCAATCAAGAGGTCCTCTTCGTTGAGTGCTTCGAGGAAGGGCTTGATCCGGTAGACCTGGCGGTTGACTTCACCGAGGAGATCGTTCTTTCTGACGATTCTGGGGAGCCGGTAGTGGTCTTTGTATTGGAGTCCCAGGCGGCTGGCTGCCTTGGACCAATCTGTCTGATGGATGGCCCGGACCAATGCCACTGAGATCGCGATCTTGGTCGTATAAAGGTGTCTGCTGTTGATACCTCCCAAGGCGCTGGGCCAGATCACGGCTGGTAGGTTCCGCTCATGGAAATTGATACGTGGAAGCATCGCTTCTTGGTTCCAAACTTCCCAAGGACTTCGTTCGGTGTCATGATTAGCGCCGCGAGTGACTGCCTTGGTAAGGCTGGTTCTATCGTTGTCCAGCTGCAGCCAATTGCCCACAATGGTCGGTACGGTCAGGCTGATGCTTGTTTTTCGGTTGAGAGCGGCTAATTCCAGTTGGGCCTCACGTTGGGTGCTGGTACGAAGGATTCTGGATGCTTCCGTCACGGTATCGGGTGTGCGTGACGTTGCCCGGTATCCGGACTTGCTGGCCTTGATCCCGTTGCCGTGGGTGATCAGACCCAGGAACAGGGTGCAGGCGTCGTGGGGTGTGACGAGGGTGCCGCACACAGAAATTCCTTGAACGCCGACCAATGCGGCATCAAGGACCTCTTTCAAGTGCGCTTGAGCGAAGAGCCGCTCCAAGGTCGCATCCCCACTGGGTTCTGCCCGACGCAGGTCAAATCCACACACTTGTGTCTTCGATGGGCCGTGCCCATCGGTGGGTACGTTGTTTTTACAGCATTGCCACCCCGGCACATTCGCCCACAGCCAATCGATGCCATGGAACGGCCGCGATTGGCAGTTAGGACACAGCTTCTCCAAGCGAACACCATGCTCGGGACAGTAAGTGTAGAACGGGTTGAGCCAGTCGGTCACCCACCGACCATCGTTCTCCCTCAAACACAACGGACAAAATGAGCTGCCATCCAATCCCGTGACAATTGTTGCGGTGGTTTCTGCCGTGAACCGTTGAAGCGCAGGTAACTGCCACGCCCCTGCCATGCGTCGCAAATCGTCAACCTGGCACCCGCAGGTACTCGCCACCTTCTGGGCGAAGTGTTGGGCAGCATTGTGAGCTGTTCGAAAGTTCTGGCGCCGGACCGGCAACCCCAACAGATGAACCATGGCTTTGGTATCGATCCGGTACAACCGCCCCATGGCTCGAAGCCAACTCGGCAAAGTTTCCCCTGGCACAGCGCTGGGTAAGAGGGGCCAGCAGGAATTTACCACTGGATCCACATTTCCCGCAGATCGATCCAGTGGGGCCAGCGATTGCCCGCTCTCACCGAACCGCGTAGGCATTGCTGGCAGCACTATCGATTACGGCCATGGAGAAGATTTTCTCCGAAATGCTCTCTTCACCCGTGGCGATGGCCAACTGCGCACACCTCTCCACCAGCGACGCCAAAGAAGCAATGTGTCCCTGGGTGCGTTCATAAATCAGGGAAGCATGATCAACGAGCATCCCTTCCCGGGTCGCGGCAAGATTCAAGCTGCCCTCCAATAAATGCAGCAGAGCCGTCCACGCCTGGGCGCCTGCATCCGTTGCCAGACTGAAGGGTTGGATCGGACACACCGTGGTGCGCCGGGCCGTCTGGGCCAGGGCCGCGGACTCTCCATAAAGTCCCTCGCTGAAGAAGCTCTTCTCCGCCAACCCCACCCCGGTATAAATGAACGTCACCGGCAATTCGTTCGCTAACCACTTCAAATGGTTGCTGATCTCCGTGCCGGTGCGGTGGTTGAAATCCACAAAATGAAGATCATCAACGATGATCACTGCAGTTTCACACCCAACCACCATGTCCACTGCCAACGACGTCAACTTTGTCGCCGTCACCCTATTCAAGGCCGGGTGACCGTAAAACTCCACAATGCGCGAATTCAACGCCTTCAATGTCGTATTCGCCGTCAAAGACACATAAGCCACGGGTATCCGCTGGCTACCATCGGTGTTTTTTGGCCCGTACCGGCGGATCTGGGCTCTGTGGAAGCTCTTCCCGTAACTGGCCGCGATCGTTGTCTTGCCCAGCCCGGGCGGTGAATCGATGGCGACCCCGCCCTTGAGTCTGTCCCCATCGCGCCGGTTCGAGGCCATCACCTGATCCATCAGGGAAAAGGCGTGTTCGAGCTGCTGGGTCCGCACCGTGGGGATATTGGAATTCCACACCATCCGGCACTCGTTGTAATCCTCCAACGCCTCAGCATCCAAAGCCCTCAGAGCCGGCACGTCCAACCGGTCCAAAGGATCACGTTTCGCCGCGTCAACAAAAGCGAACCAGCCCGATTTGCTGCCCAGCCGGTACGGGTGGGGACCATTACGCTGCAGCCATCGGATCCATTGGTTCTGGCTCATTCGAAGACCTCCAGCTCCCCGTCCGGGTGGTTCTGGTAGTACTCGGCGAATACGTCAAAGATCCGGCTGTTGCGTTCCTCCACCTTTTGGTCCCGTGGTCTGCGTGCGGGCCCGTTGGCAGGTTTCACCACGGCCTCGCCGGGGATCGTTGCCTCGGCTGGGGCCGGGTCGATGACCGGTCTAGACTTGCTCTCCAGGCCTTGGTGTTTCTTGGCCAGGAGCCGCTTGGATAGATTGCGGTCGCTGCGCGAGAGGATCTCTTTGGATCTCCATTTCTCCAGCAATTCAAAGACCGCTTGTTCTGGATCGACGTGTCTGTTTTCCCGCTGGGCGACTTCGCGGGCGTAGTCCGCGGCCTTTTGTGCGAACGGGGCATCCAACATCGGAGCGTGCTCCCAGTCCAGGCGGTGCCAGCGGTGTTCATCGGGATCCTTGAAATACACGTATCTCACATCATGGCTGTCATAGAAGAACGGCCATTTCCCGGCATTCGCCCCATGCTCCTTGGACTTCACATTCCTGTACTTATTCAGCACCACCGCGTCATAGCGCTGCCCCTTGATCTCCACCCCGTAATGCTGGATGGTGCGCCAATGAACAGCCAGGAAATCAAAGACAAGATCCTCCGACGCCGGCAATCGCAAATGCCCAGTCTTCGCCAACCCCGCCTCAAACATTTCCACCGGCGACAAGGCAATACCTGGCACCTCCGGGATACACAGCCCATCATGAGAACTACGGTGATAGACCGTCGTGACCCACTCACGGATCATGTTCTCCAACTCGGTCACATAGTAGACGGCCTTGTTCTCCACATTGTCGCCACGAGAGTGAACATCCGGACCCTTATAACCGGGCAGATGCTCCAAGAACGACTGCCGCAACGTCCTAAAAAAACGCTCCACGACTGGTTTGTCG
>JBDTQM010000301.1:0-3948 GCA_039932175.1 Specibacter sp. | reverse complement strand
GTGCTGGTTTCCGGGCACGACGGCGGAACCGGAGCCAGTCCGCTGAACTCGCTCAAGCACGCAGGCATGCCCTGGGAGCTGGGCCTGGCCGAAACCCAGCAGACGCTGCGCCTGAACGGACTGCGCGAGCGGGTTGTGGTGCAGGTTGACGGGCAGCTCAAGACCGGCCGCGACGTGGTGATTGCCGCGCTGCTCGGTGCCGAGGAATACGGTTTCGCCACGGCACCGCTGGTGGTTTCCGGCTGTGTCATGATGCGTGTCTGCCACCTGGACACCTGCCCCGTGGGTGTTGCCACCCAGAATCCGGAGCTGCGCCAGCGCTTCACCGGCAAGCCGGAATTTGTGGTCAACTTCTTCGAGTTCCTGGCTGAAGAGGTTCGCGAACTGCTGGCCGAGCTCGGTTTCCGCAGCCTGGAGGAGGCCATCGGCCAGTCGAAGGTACTGGACATCAAGGCAGCCATGAACCATTGGAAGACCGAGGGCCTCGATCTGAGCCCCATCCTTTCCGATGCCGGCGTGCCTGCCAGTGCCCCCGTTCGCCACCTGACCAACCAGAACCATGAGTTGGACAAGCACTTTGACCAGCAGCTGATCACCATGAGTGCCGAGGCGCTCAGTGACCGGCAGCCCGTGAAGATCAGCGTCCCCGTCATCAACACCGACAGGTCGGTGGGCACCATGCTGGGCTACCACGTGACCAAGGCGTTCGGCGTTGACGTGCTGGGGCCGGACACGATCGATGTGACCCTGACGGGCCAGGCCGGCCAGTCGCTGGGCGCGTTCCTGCCAGCCGGGATCACCCTGCGCCTGCTCGGCGACTCCAATGACTACGTTGGCAAGGGCCTCTCCGGCGGTCGGATCACTGTCCGCCCGGACCGGGCGAACACCTTTGCCGCCGCTGAGAACGTCATTGCCGGAAACGTGATTGGTTACGGCGCCACGAGCGGGGAGATGTTCCTGCGCGGCTTGGTGGGGGAGCGGTTCCTGGTGCGCAACTCCGGCGCCACGGCCGTCGTTGAAGGCATTGGCGATCACGGTTGTGAGTACATGACAGGTGGCCGGGCCTTGATTTTGGGGCCCACGGGCCGCAACTTCGGTGCCGGGATGTCAGGCGGAACGGCCTACGTGCTGGACCTGGAAGCGAGCCGGGTGAACAAGAGTGCACTCGATTCCGGTGAGCTTTCCCTGTTGGCGCTCGACGCCGTTGATAAGGACATTGTCCGCTCACTGTTGCAGCGCCACGCCGAGGAAACAGGGTCGGATGTGGCAGAGGCCCTCCTGGCCGATTTCCCGGCCACGGTGCAGCGGATGGTAAAAGTCCTTCCCCGCGACTACGCAGCAGTATTGGAGACCCGCTTGGCAGCAGCCGAGTTGGGCGAAGACCCGGACGGCGCAACCGTCTGGCAGAAGATCTTGGAGGTCACCGGTGGCTGATCCGCACGGTTTCTTGAACACCCGCGAACGCATCACCCAGACCCGCCGCCCGGTCCCGGTCCGCATCATGGACTGGAAAGAGGTTTACCAGGCGCAGGAGAAGGGCGTGCTGAAGTCACAGGCCGGCCGCTGCATGGACTGTGGCGTGGCGTTCTGCCACCAGGGCTGCCCGTTGGGGAACTTGATTCCCGAGTGGAACGATCTCACGTGGCGCGACAAGGGGCAGGATGCCATTGAGCGCCTGCACTCCACCAACAACTTCCCAGAGTTCACCGGCCGCCTGTGCCCGGCACCGTGTGAAACCTCATGTGTCCTGGGCATCAACCAGCCGGCCGTAACCATCAAGCAGGTTGAAGTGTCCATCATTGATGAGGCCTTCAACCGGGATTGGGTCCACCCGCTGCCCCCGGCCCGGCTCACCGGCAAGACTGTCGCCGTCGTCGGCTCGGGCCCGGCAGGGCTGGCCGTGGCGCAGCAGCTCACCCGCACCGGCCACACCGTTGCCGTGTACGAGCGGGACGACAGGATTGGCGGTTTGCTGCGGTACGGCATCCCCGATTTCAAGCTGGAGAAGGAAAGCGTTGACCGCCGCGTGGAGCAGATGGTGGCCGAGGGCACCCGCTTCCGCACAGGTGTTGAGGTGGGCACGGACATTGGGTGGGAGGAGCTGCGCAGGCGCTATGACGCCGTCGTTGTCTGCACCGGCGCCACCGTGCCGCGCGATTTGCCCATCCCGGGCCGCAACCTGTCCGGCGTGCACTTCGCCATGGACTACCTGGTGCAGGCCAACAAGTTTGTTGCCGGGGATGAGGTTCCGGGCCAGATTGACGCCCGCGGCAAGCATGTTGTGATTCTGGGCGGCGGCGACACCGGTGCTGACTGCCTGGGCACGGCGCACCGCCAGAAGGCTGCCTCGGTGGCCACCCTGGCCATTGGCCAGCAGCCGCCCGCCGAACGTTCCTCATCCCAGCCGTGGCCAACCTTCCCCAACCTCTTTGAGGTGGCCAGTGCCCACGAAGAGGGCGGCGAGCGGACGTACCTGGCCTCGACAGTTGAGTTCCTGGGCGAAAACGGCGGGCTGACCGGGCTGAAAATTGCCCAAACCGAGTATGTTGACGGGCGCAGGGTGCCCAAGGAGGGGACCGAGCGGATCATCCCCGCCGATTTGGTGTTTCTGTCGCTGGGCTTCACCGGACCGGAAACGGCAGAACTGACCCACCAGCTGCCTGTGGCCTTGGATTCACGCTCAAATGTTAACCGTGACGGTTATTACATGACGAGTCGTGACGGGGTGTTTGCAGCAGGTGATGCCGGGCGGGGCCAGTCACTGATTGTGTGGGCCATTGCAGAGGGCCGCGCCTGTGCTGCGGCGGTGGACAAGTTCCTGATGGGGGAGACGTTCCTGCCGGCACCCGTCTCACCTGGCGACTCAGCTATCAGTGTCTAGCGGCAAAGCGATAGGGTAGTTGCGGGCACCACAGATTTCTACTGTTAACCACACACGAGGTAGGTACATTGAGACGCGCAAAGATTGTTGCGACTTTCGGGCCGGCTATTGCCAGCTATGAAAACACACTTGCTGTTCTGGAGGCGGGCGTCAACGTTGCCCGCATGAACATGAGCCACGGCGATTACACCGTGCACCAGAACACGTATGACAACGTTCGTAAGGCCGCTGCATCCTTGAACAAGCCGGTTGCCATCATGGCCGACCTGCAGGGTCCCAAGATCCGCTTGGGCCGCTTTGCCAACGGCGAGGGCTATGACTTGGCCGTGGGCGATGTCTTCACCATCACCACCGAAGATGTTCCGGGCACCAAGGACATCTGCTCCACCACGTTGAAGTCCCTCACCGAGGACGTCAACGTTGGCGACATCATGCTGATTGACGATGGCAAGGTTTCCGTTCAGGCCACAGCCGTCGACTCCGTCAAGGTTGTCACCGTTGTCACCGTTCCGGGCAAGGTTTCCAACAACAAGGGCATCAACCTACCCGGTGTTGCCGTCAACGTCCCCGCCTTGAGCGAAAAGGACGAGGACGATCTCCGGTGGGCCCTGGCCTGCGGTGCAGACCTGATTGCGCTCTCCTTTGTGCGCGATGCTGCCGACGTCACCCGCGTCCACGAGATCATGGATGAAGCCGGCCGCCGCGTGCCGGTCATCGCCAAGATTGAGAAGCCGCAGGCTGTTGCCAACCTGGAAGCCATTGTTGACGCGTTTGACGCCATCATGGTTGCCCGTGGCGACCTGGGCGTTGAGTTGCCGCTGGAAGATGTGCCGCTGGTGCAGAAGAAGTGCGTTGAAATGGCACGCCGCTGGGCCAAGCCCGTCATCGTGGCCACGCAGGTGCTGGAATCCATGATCGACAACCCGCGCCCCACCCGCGCGGAGGCTTCCGACTGTGCCAATGCCGTGCTCGACGGCGCGGATGCGGTCATGCTCTCCGGCGAGACCAGCGTTGGCAAGTTCCCGATCGAGACCGTGAAGGTCATGGCCCGCATCATTGAGGCCGCC
>JBDTQM010000300.1:0-3974 GCA_039932175.1 Specibacter sp. | reverse complement strand
AACCACCCGCTCACCTAGTGCAGCCGCTGGCGCGTCTGCAGCCGGGGCCCCTCGGGCTCGTGGGCCCAAACAAGCCCTCCCGGCCACTCACACAATCAAATTACCCTGGCAACTGGAAATTGGATCTCACCATGACTTCACCTTTGACACCTCCCACCGAGTCCGAAACAGCGCTCGTCCTGAAAGCCCCCGACGCCCCTGACATTATTGTGGCCGAAGATGCCCCCGGAATGGTGCCGGTCCCGGCAGACCGCCAGGCGGAGATCAGCCGCCAGGCCAAGGATTTCATCGCGGAGATTGCCGATTTCGATGCCCGCAGCCCCGAATTCACGTCCAAGGTGGATGGCATTTCCAAGCTGGCCGGCTCCGAGATGACAAGCTCCTCGGATGCTTCCAGCCGCATGCTGGAGCGCTCCACCACCTCCATTGCCGGCGCCAAGAAGAGCGGCAACGGCGCCCAGGCCCATGTGGCCGGCACCTTGAATGACCTGCGCACAACCGTTGAGGACCTGACCCCCAACAACGCCGATCTCAGCACCGGCCGCAAGATTCTGGGCTTCATCCCGGGCGGGAACAAGCTGGCCAAGTACTTCCAAAAATACGAGTCGGCCCAGACCCAGCTCGACGCCATCATCAAATCCCTCATGGCCGGCCAGGACGAACTCCTCAAGGACAACGCGTCACTGGCCGGGGAGAAGGTCAAGCTCTGGGAGACCATGCAGAGCCTGAGCGAGTACGCCGTGTTCGCCAAGGCCCTGGATTCCGCCTGTGTTGAGAAGATCGACGCCACCCGCGCCGCGGGCCAGATTGAGCAGGCCCAGAAGCTGGAAGCGGATGTTCTTTTCCCCATCCGCCAGCGCCACCAGGACATCCTGACCCAGCTGGCAGTGTCAGTCCAGGGTTACCTGGCCATGGACTTGATCCGCAAAAACAACCTTGAACTGATCAAGGGCGTTGACAGGGCCCGCACCACCACCATTTCGGCGCTGCGCACGGCCGTCATCGTGGCCCAGGCCCTGGCCAACCAGAAGATGGTGCTGGATCAGATTGATGCCATCAACACCACCACGAACAACATGATTTTGAAGACCAGTGAAATGCTCAAGGACCAGACCGTGCGCATTCACCAGCAGGCCGCCAGCTCCGGCGTCAGTGTTGAGACGCTGCAAAAGGCCTTCGACAACGTCTTTGAGACCATGGACGCCATTGACACATTCCGGGCCTCCGCCGCCAAGAACATGGAAGGCACAGTGCACGCCCTCGAGGACGGCCTGGCCAAGGCCAAGCCGTACCTGGAGCGGTCCCGCCAGTCCGATCGGGAGTAGCCTAGAACGTAAGACGACGAGGCAAGGGTAGTGCGATGATTGGCCGTTTTGTGTCGGGCAGGTTTGGTGGCGGTTCAGCACCGCAGGTGCCCAACCTCCCCGCAGTGGATCCCGTGGCACAGGAGATTGCCGAGATGGGCGCAGCTGTGGACAGCTTGCGCTCTGCTGTGCGCCGGGCGGGGAGCAAGCTGCCTCCCCTGCTGATGTCGCAATTGCGCCATCTGGGCGACCTCATGCAGGAGGCCGTGGCTGACATCAGTGTGCGCGGCTGCTCAACGGAGCAGCGGGTGCTGCTCAACGCCATGATCACCAGCTACGTGCCAACGCCCCTGCAGGCGTACCTGGCCCTGCCCCCGGCCCATCATGACGAGGAATCACGGGCAACCTTCATGTTTGCGGAGCAGCTGGGCACGCTTGAGGAAACTCTTGCGGACCTGCTTAACCAGATTCGCATTGGCGCCGTGGAGGAACTCTCCACCCACGGGCGTTTTTTGGCGGATAAATTCTCCGCCCAGGATGTTGCCTTGCAACTTCAACAACCAGTTCAGGAAAGGGATCCATTGCATTTGGAGGGCCAACGTTGGCAGCACTAGTAGCGGGGGCAAATGCTGCCCTGACAGCTGAAAATCCAGGTCTTGACCACGTGGTGGTGGGCATGGGTTGGGACACGATCCCCAGCAATGGCCCGCAAGTGGAGTTGGTGCCCTTTGCGCTCATGTGCAACACCGACGGCAGGGCGCTCTCCAACAACCACCTGGTCTTTTTCAACCAGCTGGTCAGTGCCGATGCGTCCATGACGTTCATTGGCGACTCTGACCAGGAGCAAATTGATGTTCTGCTCAACCAGGTTCCGGAGGAGGTGGCAAAGATAGTTTTTCTGGCCTACGTGGATCCCGAGGTTCGCGGCCAGGGGACCTTTGCCTCGGTGCGCAGCTCCCACATCCGGGTTGCGAACGCACAAAACCGCGAACTGGTGCGCTTTGACATTGCTGCACTCCAGCTGGCAAATGTCACGGCCATGATCTTTGGCGAGTTGTACAGGCACCGCTCGGACTGGAAATTCCGTGCCCTGGGCCAGGGCTACAGCACAGGCTTGGCCGGGGTGGCCAAGGACTATGGAATTAGTCTGTAGGGCCACCTGGTGAATGTTCCCGCAACCCCTCGAACAGACCTGCCCTTTCTGCGCCGGCGGATAAAACCAGGTCGCCCCCAAGGCGCCCCCAACACCGCAGCCGCGGCACCCGCCGGGGCCTCTGCACATGCACCAGGACACAGCAGTCCGTCCGTTTCCAGTCCGTCATTGACGCTGCGCCCGGCGGTAGCCCCGGCTGCCCCGGCTGTGCCGGGCTCAGGAGCGCCGGGCTCAGCGGCCCCGCGGCCGGCAGCATCCGGTTCCGCATCGCTGCATCTGGGCCGTGCCCAGGCAAGCCGGGCCCAGGCAGGTTCCGCCCAGGCCGCTTCCACCGGAGACCGGCGCCCACCCGGCCTGGTGCTGGGAGGTGCGGCCCCGGCGTCGTCCACTGACGGGCGGGTGCAAAAGCTGGCAGCCCGGCGTGAGAAGGCCCACAACGAGGACCATGAGGTCCAGCTCCTCTTCCCCGCCCCGGGCATCGCGGACTTGTTTGAGCTGAACCTGACTGACAGGGTGCTGCGGCTGTCCGCCCTGGGGTCGGCTGTTGGCACCCTGCTGGTCAGCGGCTGCTCGGCCGTGGCATGGGAAAGCGTGCGCCGGGTGACGGGCGGGGCCACAGTTGACGGCCACAAGGCGGGCACGCCTGTCATGACGGCCGGAAACCGTGAGCTGGTGGGCTATCACGGCGGGGACGCGTTGATCACCCTGCGCCATGTGCGTGAATTGCGCCGCGCCATTTTCATCAACCGCAGCAGCGCCGCCATGGGTGTGCGGCTGTTCTCCGGCGAGTCCATTGCCGTCCCGCCGGCCACGGGCGGCACACAGATAGTGCTGCTGGTCCACAGGATAGGCAACGTGCTGGAGCTTCGGGCGGAACCCGTTCCGCACGACTGGCCCGACATTCAGATCTGGGCGGAATTTGATTTTTCCATGACCCACCGGGCTCCTGCTTCCGCCTACGGGCGCTAGTTTCCGCCACTTCAGGGCCACAATCCCTGTCCAAGCTTGAAAGGGCTAATGCGACATTTCCGCTCTCTGACCGATTCCCAGTCCACCCAGCTCTTCCACCGCCTCCCGCAGGAGGTCACGGCTACCAGCATGCCGGCCCTTCTCGCGGTGGCGTTGGGCGGCACCTTGTACACGCCGGCCAACCGGCCGGACCTGGTCAAGGATGTGCTGCGGCAGCGCGACCTGGGCTGCGTCTCCATGGTGCTGTGCCTGGAAGATTCCATCGCCGACGCAGAAGTGCCGCGGGCCGAGGAAAACGTCATTTCCACCCTGCGGTCGCTGGCCGGGCACCAGCACGATCTCCCGTTGCTGTTTGTGCGCGTCCGCACCCCTGAACAAATGATGTCGGTGGCCCGCCGCGCCGGTGCGGCTACCTCCCTGCTGACGGGTTTTGTGATCCCCAAGTTCGACAACGAATCGGGCACCGGGGCTGCCTTCCTGCTCGCCCTGCATGTGGTTCAGGCCGAGTTGGGGCTCGACGGCGCAACGGGTGCCGATGGCGTGCCGGG
>JBDTQM010000299.1:0-3996 GCA_039932175.1 Specibacter sp. | reverse complement strand
CGGCGTGTAGCTGGAGGCGGGCCCTGGCGGATGCGGCGCTGCCGGTGCGTCGGGAAGTGCCTGCGGGCCACGGCCACAGCGTCCGGTGAAACGTCCACGGGCAGGACGCCCGGAGCAAGCCCGAGCTCAGCCACCACGTTGCCCATCGGGCCGGCAAGCAGGGAATTGCCCACCGACACCGGCGGCACCTGGCACACACCGGCAACGAAAAGGCTGTTTTCTATGGCCCGAGCGGCCAGCAGGGTGCGCCACTGGTTTGTCTTCAATTCCCCCGGCACCCAAGACGAACAGGCCAGCAGGACCTGGGATCCGGCGTCGGACAGGGCCTGCGCCTGTTCTGGGAACCGCAGGTCATAACAGGTCAGCAACCCAAAGCGCAGCCCGTCCACGTCGAAAGTGACAGGTTCCGTGGACGGGCCCGGGGCCACGAACGCGGATTCCTCAAAGCCCTGCGCATCAAAGAGGTGGATTTTCCGGTATGCGGCGAGCAGCTGGCCCCCGCCGTCGAAAGCGGCCAATGTGTTGTAGGCACGGGCCGGGTCAGGCGAAGATTCCACCAGCCCGGCCACCAAGGCAATGCCGTGGCTGCGGGCAATCCGGGAAAGTTCTGCGCCCACTTCCCCGTCCAGCGGCCCTGCCACTGCCGGGAAGGTGGCGTCGACCTTCTTCTTTTCATACGTGGCGTATTCGGGGAAGGCCACCAAGGCGGCGCCGGACGCCGCGGCCTCAGCCGTGTACGCGTCAATGACGCGCAGGTTTGCCGCGGTGTCCGTGCCAGACGCCAACTGGCCCAGGGCAATGCGCACGTGGAATGCCTTTCCGTTTGGGGGCGACTTGGTGAGCCTAGACTACAGCTTCTTCCAAGGTGCCCATCTCCGGCGGGGCCGCGCGCAACCCCTTGGTGATGAGCAACAGCACCACGATGCCTATGCCCAGCCAGGAAAGCCCCAACGTGACCGCATGGACGTCCAGCCGGGAGAGCAGGTAGCCGCAGATCACGGCACCCACGGCGGGGATCACCAGATAGCTGAACGGGTTCAGAACATTTCCGGCGCGGCGCTGGCGGACATAGTGGAAGATGACGGAAATATTCACCAAGGTGAAGGCGGTAAAGGCACCGAAGTTGATGAACGACGTCGAGGTGGCCACGTCCAAGAAGATGGCGATCAGGCCGATGATCGCGGAGATCACAAGGTTCGCCACGGGCGTGTGGTATTTGGCGTTGAGGCGGCCAAACACCGCTTTGGGCAGCACGGAGTCGCGGCCCATGGCGTACATCAGCCGGGAGGCACTTGCCTGCGCGGCCAGGCCGGAGGCGAACTGTGCCGCCACCAAGCCGGCGAGGAACACGGCGCCGAAGAACGTGCCACCGATTTGCAGGGCGATCTCGCTGGCGGCGGACGCGGAGTCGGCAAACGCGCCGCCGGGGTGGACCAGCTGGGTGAAGTAGGCGACCACCACAAAGATGCCGCCACCGATCAGCGCGATCAGCATGATAGCCCGGGGCATGTTCTTTTTGGGGTCGATGGTTTCCTCCGTCAGTGTGGTGACGGCGTCGAACCCCAGGAAGGAGTAGGCGGCAATGGCTGCGCCGGCGCTGATGGTGCCCAGGCTGGAACCGGCGTTGAGGAACGGGGTGGAATTGGCCAGCCCGCCCGCGCCGGAGCTGTTGACGATGTGGGCGATGGAAAGGGCCACGAAAAACACGATCACCAGGATCTGGAACGCCATGAGCGCGTAGTTGGCCTTGTCAGCGACCTTGAGGCCCAGAATGTTCAGGAACGTGGTGATGACGATGAACAGTAGGATCCACACCGCAATGGGGATGCCGGGGAACTGGGCGCTGAGGAAGGAACCGCCAATGAGCCAGATGACCATGGGCAGGAACAAGTAGTCCAGGAGAATGGCCCAGCCAACCAGGAAGCCCACGCGTGAGTCGATCGACTTGCGCACATAAGTGTATGCGGAGCCCGCCACCGGGTAGGCGATGGACATGCGCCCGTAGCTGTGGGCGGTGAAGAGCATGGCCACCATGGCCACCAAGTAGGCGGCTGGGGCGGCACCGCCGGTGCTCTCGGCGATGATGCCGAAGATGCCCAGCACAATGATGGGGGTCAGGTAGGCCAGTCCAAAGAGGACCAGGGACCGGAGGTTCAGCGTGCGGATCAGGTGAGGCTGTGTTGTCATGCGATGCTCCTCGGTGAGCGGAGGGTGGGGGTCCAGCTGGCAGGGTCGATCCGGCCCTGGTAGACGGGGAGCTCGATTGCGGGCTCGCCGGGGTGGAACTGCGACCACATGCGGTTCAGTCCCGCGGTTCCGTTGGTGCGGACATGTTCGACGGCGGAGAGGTCCAGTTGGGCTGTGAGTATGGTGGGGTCTGCCGTGATGGCCTCGGTGATGACGTGGCCCTCCGGATCCACGATGATGCTCCGGCCCTGCCCTACGGGGCCGGCACAGTTCACGCTGATCATGAAGACCTGGTTGGTGATGGCGTTGGCCCGGGCCAGCACCAGTTCCTGCTCACGGTCGACCGTGGTGGTCTTCACCACATTGATGATCAGCTCCGCGCCCATCCAGGCCAGCTGCCGGGTGACTTCCGGGAACCAGGCGTCGTAGCAGATGTTCAGCCCGGCCCTGCCAAAACTGCCCAGGTCCACGGTGATGAATTCGTGCCCGGGATCGTACGGTTCAAAGGGGCGCCACGGGAAAATCTTCCGGTAAAAGCCAGCCAACTCGCCGTTGGGAGACAGGACCACTTGGGTGTTGAACAGCTGCCCGTCCTCCCCTCGCTCGCAAACGCTGCCGGGCACCAGCCAGATGCCAAGATCTGCGGCCATTTCCTGCAGCCCGCGCACGCGCGGACCGGTGAGCGGTTCGGCTGCCTCCAGCAGCGCCTCTGTGCGCTGCTGATCCGGGGCGCCGTCGCCAAAGAGGTGGAGTTCAGGGAAGACCACCAGTTTGGCTTCGGGCTGGTGTGCAAGGGCGCTGCTGACCTCCTGCGCGAAGCCGGAGAGCGGCTCGCCGATGAGCCGTGGCGGGGCCTGGGCGGCGATGACGGGCAAAATGCGGGACATATGGTGCTCCATGGTTGGGGTTGTGACCTGATTCATAATAGATCATATTGATCAGTTATGGGGAAGGTTTTCATAAATTTCACCTACAGTGATGTCTATGAGCTTGAAAACGGGTGAGGGCGCGCAGGCCCCGCCGATCGACGGTGCGGCACTGGCCGGCCTCGAACGGCGCAGCGCCATGGACGCCGTGCGGCTGCGCATCGCCACAGCCATTTACCTGGGACTACTCAAGCCAGGGGAGCGGCTTCCGGACAAGGATGACGTGGCGCTGGGACTGTCGGTCAGCCCCATCACGGCCCGCAGGGCACTGACCAGCCTGGCCGAGGAAGGAGTGGTGGTGCGCCGCCGCGGCCGTAACGGGGGCACGTTTGTGGCGGACGCCCCGCCGAGGGAGGCGCTTGCCGCGCTGCTGGCCCGGACGGACGAATTTAGCCGCGTGCACCGCCTGGTGGACCGTCGGCTGCTGGGCGAATGCGCCGTCACACACTTCGCTGCGCAGAACATTTCCACGCACCAACTGGAGCAGCTGGACACGCTGACGGTACGGATGGCGTCGGCCTCCAGCTGGTCCAGCTACCACCAACTGGACGAGGAATTCCACCGCCTGGTGGCCGGCGCCTCCGGAATGGGCAGTGCCGTGGACGCCTATTGTGAAGGCCTCATGGAACTGTACGAATATTTCATCCCGTACCCCATAGAGTTCTTGCACGTCTCCAACCAGGACCATATTGCACTGGTTGCCGCCCTGAGGGACGGGCGGGCGGAGGCAGCCGTGGAGATCTCCCGGCGCCATGTGGACACGCTCCACCGGACCATGTTCATGGGCCTGGCGGACGGGGCCGGGGAACAGTAGCGCACGTTTCACGTCGGAACCCGCGTGGCGCCAGACCAAGTGGATGATGGAAGCATGACCGAACTTGAC
>JBDTQM010000298.1:0-4007 GCA_039932175.1 Specibacter sp. | reverse complement strand
CTAGGAAAGACATGGCCGCTGACTGAGGCGGGCTAGTTGTGGTCTCTCAAGAGGTTGTCCATCCGGTCCGAACCGAGGAAGCTGAGGTTGCGAAGCTTCAGAGTTCCACGGAGAGACCAGATGAACAGCCATAAGAATGCGCCTCTGACGCCCAAAGGTCGAGA
This sequence comes from Specibacter sp., assembly GCA_039932175.1. Classification (GTDB taxonomy): domain Bacteria; phylum Actinomycetota; class Actinomycetes; order Actinomycetales; family Micrococcaceae; genus Specibacter. The sequence continues at coordinate 3,843 of JBDTQM010000298.1, read as the reverse complement.
GGCTATGGTGCGTAGCGTAGTAGATCTAGGCTTGAACAGGGCTGCGGCGGCCTAGATATTGGCTAAGGCCAGCGCAACATCCAAATTGGGCAGGTTGATCTGGGCGTCGGCGGCCTCGCGCACGGCGGGCTTGGCGTTGAAGGCAACGCCGAGGGCTGCCGCTGCCATCATGTCCAAGTCATTGGCGCCGTCGCCAATGGCCATGGTGGCGTCCTGGCCAATGCCGGACTCCCCGCTCCACGCGAGTAACTGCACAGCCTTGGTGGCACGGTCCACAACTGCGCCGCTGACCTTGCCGGTCAGGCGGCCGTCAACGATTTCCAGATCGTTCGCCATGGCATAGTCCAGGCCCAGGCGCTGTGCCAAGGGCGCCAAGATTTGTGAGAAGCCACCGGAAACGGCTGCCACGACGTGGCCGGCAGCCTTTGCCCGGGCCACCAGGCGTTCGGCGCCAACGGACAGGACAATCTTGGCCCCCACCTCCGCCAAAACGCTCTCGGGGAGCCCGGCCAGCGTAGCCACCCGGTGGTGCAGGCTTTCGGCGAAGTCCAGCTCTCCGCGCATGGCCGCCGCTGTGACCTTGGCCACCTCGGCTTCGGTGCCGGCGTGGGCGGCCAGCAGCTCAATGACTTCTTGCTGAATGAGGGTGGAATCAACATCCATGATGATGAACTTGCGTGCCGCGTTGCGCAGTGAATTGGGCACCAGGGCCGTGTTGACGTTCCCGGGGGCCGCCACTGAGAGAGCGGTGCGCAGGGAGCCCAGGCCGGCACCGGCTGATTCGGCGGTTGTTTCCTGCACGCACGACAGCTCAAAGCTGGTTGCCTCGAAGCCCGGGTGGCTTTTGCTGTGTTCGGAAACAATGGTGCAGCCGTGTTCGGCGAGCACTGCGCGGACGCTGTCCAGTGCGGCAGGGGAGAGGATTTGGCCGTAGCTGACTGCGGTATGTGTGGAGGGCATGAATGCATTCTAGCGAAACAGCCCCGCTACACGCGCACAACTATGGGCGTGCTGGTTAGCGTTGGCTGCCTTTAGTGTCATAGGCTCCTTGTTTATGAGTGAAGTTTTGGGTTTGGCCGGTGTCAGCGTGGTCCGCGGCACTAAAACATTGTTGGACAACGTCGACTGGCGTGTGGCTGAAGGCGAACGTTGGGTGATTCTTGGCCCCAACGGCGCCGGCAAGAGCACCTTGCTGCAAATTGCCGGCGCCCGCATGCACCCCACGCGGGGTGTGGCAGGGATCCTGGATGAAGTCATGGGTGCGGTTGACGTCTTTGAGCTGCGTCCACGCATTGGCCTGGCCTCTGCGAGCCTGGCCAGCCAAATCCCAGAGAATGAAAAAGTTCTCAACGTTGTGGTGACGGCCTCCTACGGCGTCACGGGGCGGTGGCGTGAAGCCTATGACCGCGACGATGAACGCCGCGCGTTTGGCTTGCTGGAGGAGTGGGGCGTCTCCACTTTCTTCAACCGGACCTTCGCCACCCTGAGTGAGGGTGAGCGCAAGCGCGTGCAGATTGCCCGCGCCCTGATGAGCGACCCCGAACTGCTGCTGCTGGATGAGCCCGGCGCCGGTTTGGACCTGGCCGGCCGCGAAGGTTTGGTGCGCCGTTTGAGCGAACTGGCAGCCGACCCGATGGCGCCGTCCACTGTTTTGGTGACACATCACTTGGAAGAAGTGCCACCGGGGTTCACCCACGCACTGTTGCTGCGCGACGGCGGCGTCGTGGCACAGGGACCCATCACGGAGGTCCTGACGGAAGAAAACCTCAGCGCCACCTTTGGCCTGCCACTGTCCGTCACCAGCAACGCCGGCCGCTACACTGCAACGGCACGCCACTAGTCCGGCGTCGAACTTTCCAGGGTCAGTGAAACCAGGCTAAATGAACGCGCTCGAATCATTTTTCATCCTGATGGGCGGGCTCTGGGCCGGCACCATCAACACTGTGGTGGGTTCCGGGACCCTGGTGACGTTCCCCATCCTGATTGCTCTCGGGATCACCCCCGTCATGGCTGTTGTCAGCAACGCCATGGGCTTGATTGCCGGGGGAGTCTCCGGCGCCTGGGGCTACCGCCGCGAGTTGCGGGGCATGAGGCACAACTTGGTTCGGCTGCTGCCGGCGTCCCTGCTGGGCGGTATTACGGGCGCGTACCTGCTGCTCCACCTGCCGGAACAGGTTTTCCTGTTCGTGGCGCCGGTGTTGATAGTTCTGGCGCTGACGCTGGTGATCCTCCAGCCGCGCCTGCAGAAGGCCATCAAGGCCCGCCGCGAGAACGCGCCCAGCGCACGCTCCCACGAGGTGGTGATGGTGCTACTGGTCTTTCTGACGGGCGTGTACGGCGGCTACTTCGTAGCGGCCCAGGGCGTGCTGCTGGTGGCCATTCTTGGCATCTTCATGAGCGGCACCCTGCAAAACGCCAATGCCGTGAAGAACGTGCTGGCGTTGGGGGTGAACTGTGTGGCCGCAGTGTCCTACCTGCTCTTTGCCCCTGACAAGATCATTTGGGTGGTGGTCGGCCTCATCGCCGTCAGTTCCCTGGCCGGCGGCTTCCTCGGCGCCAAAATTGGCCGCCGCCTGTCACCGCTGGTGCTCCGCAGCGTCATTGTGACGCTGGGCCTGGTGGCCCTCTACTTTATGGTGATGAAACTGGTAAACGCATGATCATCCACATTGACGACGCTGCCGACCCCCGGGTCAGCGATTATTTGTCCCTGACCGATGTGCAGCTGCGCAAGGTCAAGGAACCCGCCGAGGGCCTGTTCATCGCCGAAAGCCTGAAGGTGATCCGCCGCGCCCTGGCAGCCGGACACCGGCCCCGGTCGTTCTTCATGACCGAGCGGTGGTTGCCTGATCTGGCCCCCGTGCTGGATCAGTACCCGGACATTCCCGTGTTTGTTGGCACCGCGCAGATACTCGAGGAGATCACGGGCTTCAATCTGCACCGCGGGGCCATGTCTGCCATGCACCGGCCTGATCCCGTCAGCATCCCGGAGCTGTTGGCGGGTGCGCGCCGGGTGGCAGTGCTGGAGGACGTGGTTGACCACACCAATATTGGTGCCGTTTTTCGCTCGGCCGCGGCCCTGGGCGTCGACGCCGTGCTTGTCACGCCCCGGTGTGCGGACCCCCTCTACCGGCGCAGCATCCGGGTCAGCATGGGCACGGTGTTTCAGGTGCCGTGGGCCAGGCTGCCCGAGTGGCCCGAGGGCATGGCCCTGCTTCATGAGGCTGGATTTACGACGGCGGCGCTTGCCTTGGAGTCCGATTCGCTGACGATCCATGAACTTGCCGCCCGCAACGACCACAAGCTCGCCCTCATCCTGGGGACCGAGGGGGACGGGCTCAGTGCCGCGACGCTGGCCCAGACGGAATTCACCGTCATGATCCCCATGTTTTCAGGGGTGGACTCACTCAATGTGGCGGCGGCAAGTGCCGTGGCTTTTTTCGCAACCCAGCCCGGTCACAGCTCGGGCTTGTAGTGTGAAGCCATGAAGATTGGTGAGAAGGTAACGGATTTCGAATTGTTGGATCAGCAGGGCACGCCCCGGCGGCTCTCGGAGCTTGTGGAGCACGGGCCCGTGGTGATCTTCTTTTACCCCTTGGCCGGGAGTGGCGGATGCACCAAGGAAGCCTGCAATTTTCGGGACCTGGAAGCGGAATTTGCCGCAGCCGGTGCGTCCCTTGTGGGCATAAGCAAGGATTTACCGGCAAAACAGCTGGCCTTTGCCACGGAGAACCGCTTCAACTATCCCTTGCTCAGCGACGACAAGGGCGAGGTGGCGGACCAATTTGGTGTCCGGCGCCGCCTGCTGGCCAGAACTTTGCCCACAAAACGGGCAACGTTCAT
>JBDTQM010000297.1:0-4031 GCA_039932175.1 Specibacter sp. | reverse complement strand
TGCTGCACCAGCTCGATGACCAAAAGGCATCTGCCGCGAACGTCACCAAGAGCCAACGCCTCATCCAGCACGCCTCCGGCATTCCCTCAGCCATCCAAGACGCGTGGACGGAAGCAGTATCCTCCCCGCAGGGTCCCGTCTGGCTCGAAGTGCCGCAAAACGTGCTGCTGGATCCCATCTTTGTGCCCGCCGTCGAGGATGCCCTTGCTGAGCCTTTCGACAATCCCCCGCGCGTTGAACTGGTCCGCGAGGCAGTGAAGTGGCTTTCCGGCGCCAAGCGCCCGGCCATTGTGGCCGGTGGCGGCGTCCGGCGCGGCCGCGCCCACGCCTCATTGCTGGCGCTGGCCGAAAAGCTCAACGCGCCAGTGGTGTGCACCCCCGGCGGCAACGGCGCGTTCCCCTGGAACCATGAACTGTCACTCCAGTCCTGGGTGGAGGACAGGTATGTCACAGAGGTTCTCGAGGACGCCGACGTGCTGGTGGTCATTGGTTCCTCGCTGGGCGAGGTGTCCAGCAACTACTTCACCATGGAGCCGCGCGGGCGGATCATCCAGATCGACGCCGAGCCCCGTGTGCTGGAATCCAACCGTCCGGCGCTGGGCATCAGGGCCGACGCGTATCAGGCGCTCAGCATGCTCGATGCCGCGTTGACAGGACCCCTTGCCGAGAACGCGGATTGGCACGGCGCCACCCCGCAGGCAGTCGTGGCGGAAACCCTGGCCAAGGTGCAGGCCCGCCTGGACGGGCAGGACCTTGGACTGGAGCGCAAGTTCATGGCCGACATTCGCGATGCCGTCCCCGCTGACATGCAGACCTTCTGGGACATGACCATCTCCGCCTACTGGGGCTGGAGCTGCTGGGATGCCAAGGACGGGGAATTCCACTCCGCCCAGGGTGCCGGCGGATTGGGTTATGGTTTCCCGGCGGCCATTGGCGGGGCGCTTGGCTTGCAGAGTTTGGGCAAGCCGTCCCGTGTGCTGGCTGTTGCCGGCGACGGTTCCTCCATGTATTCCATCTCGGAGCTTGCCACCGCCAAGCAGCACAATGCGCCGGTCACCTGGCTCATTGTGGACGACGGCGGCTACGGCATCCTGCGCGAATACATGATCGACACCTTCGGCAAGGCCACGCACACCGAGTTGGCCCGCCCCGACTTTGTGAAGCTGGCGGAGGCCTTTGGCGTTCCCGCCACGCGCGTGAAGGCCGAGGATGTGGGGGAGGCGCTCAAGGCGGGCTTCGCCGCCGACGGTCCCAACGTCGTCGTGGTTGACGTGCTGTTGAAGATGTTCGGGCCCACCCACCTGGACATCTGAGCCCCACCCTTTTGCCTCGTGAACGGGCAGTAGTTGTTGATGTTTTTCACGAACATCAACAACTACTGCCCGTTCGGCGTTAACGGCCGGGCTGGCCCTGGGGCCGCCGTAGACTGGGATGCATGGCAATCGTCTACGCGGCCGAATTGCGGCCCAGCAAAATGGAACTCCTGGCCGACTGGCTGCCGCTGCAGGACTGGTTCGACGGCGGCGGCTCACCGTTGGTGCGGCTGGGATCCTTCCGCTTCGACGACCCGGCCGGGGAAGTAGGCATCGAGACCCAGCTTGTGGGGGTTGGCGATCAGGTGTACCAGGTGCCGCTGACGTATCGCGGTGCGCCCCTTGCCGGAGCCGAAGAATTCCTTGTGGGCACCCTGGAGCATTCAGTCCTCGGCCACCGCTGGGTCTACGACGCCACAGGCGACCCCGTGTATGTGTTCGAGCTGGCGGCGGCGCTGCTGACCGGCAAGCCGCAGGCCGTGCAAATCCGGGAAACGGACGGGAGAATGGAAACCCTGCCCGAAACCGCGCAGCTGAGCAGCAACGGAGTAACCGGCGCAGAACTGCCGGAGTTGAGCATCCAGGCTCCCAGCACCACCGGTGGAATCACGAGCATTCCGGCGGGGCCGCTGACCCTGGTGCTCAAAAGGTTGTTGGACACCGCCGGACCTTCCGGCCCCGGACCCGTGCTCGCCGTCAGTTGGGCCGGTGGGGACCAGCAGCTGCTGCTTGCCTCCGTGGCTTCGCCGGGAAACTGAGCTCCTACTTGCGCAGGAAAGCCAGCAGTGCTGTGTTCACTTCCTGCGCGTGGGTCCACAGCAATCCGTGGGGAGCGCCTTCGATTTCCACATAGTCTGCCTCCGGCAGGGCCGTGCGGAAGCGGCGGGCCGTGGCGTCGATGGGCAGGATGTTATCCGCCGTGCCGTGCAGGATCAGCGCCGGCAAACCGCTGGCCTTGACGGCCTCCACGTCGCCGCGAAAATCCTCAATCCATGCCGCCACCACGGCGTAGGCGGCCACGGGAGCGCTGGAGATGGCAACATTCCAGCTGGCCGTAACAGCCTCCTGGCTGATCCTGGAGCCCAGGTTCTCGTCAAGATTGTAAAAATTGCCGAAGAATTGCGTGAACCAGGCAAAGCGGTCATCCCGGGCCTGGGTGGCAATGCCGTCGAAGACCTCCTGCGGGACGCCGTCCGGATTGTCCTCCCGTGCCACCAGGAACGGTTCCAACGAGGCCAGGAAGGCCAGCTTCGCAATGCGGGCGTGCCCGTACGTGGACACGTAGCGGGCCAGCTCGCCGGTGCCCATGGAGAATCCGACCAGGATGGCGTTGTTCAGGTTGAGCGTCTCCATGACAGAACTTAGGTCGGCGGCAAAGGTGTCATAGTCGTAGCCCGCGGCAACCTTGCTCGATTGCCCGAACCCGCGGCGGTCGTAGGTGATGACCCGGTAGCCGGCGTCGAGCAGTTCACGTGTTGTGCGTTCCCAGCTGTGTCCGCTGAGCGGGTAGCCGTGAATCAGCACCACCGGCTGGCCGGCACCCTGGTCCTCGTAGTAAAGCTCAATGGTGGTGCTGTTTTCGGTTCCAACGGTGATGTAAGCCATGGGCCAGCCTTCCGGTTCGGTGCAGAGCAGGTGTCTTTTCGAACCTAACGCGGCTTGCCCGCCTGCACAAGGGTGCGTGGAAATTACGGGCCGGCGCTCAGGAGTGCCAGCTCAGGAACGCCATGGACCCTTCCCTGCTGACGGACGCAGCTGGACCCAGCACGTGGCGGGCAGCGGCCGCCAGTTCGGCTTCGGTGCGTGGGGATGACACCTGGCCGGTGCGGTGCAGCAGTGTCAGGGCGCGGCGTCCAACGGCTGTCCCGCCGACCAATGACGTTGCATGGAGTGAGCCACCCGGGGACACCTGTGATTTCAGGGCGTCCAGGGTGCCGGCGAGGTCCTCGAAGAGGTGCAACATGCCAAAGCTGGCCACTGTAGGGAATGACGCCGGGAGGAAGGGCAGCTCGAAGAGATCAGCCTGGATTAATACCGGCGGGCGCCTGCCACTCCCGCGAGCCGCCAGGCGTTCCGCGGCGCGGGCCAGCATCCCCAATGAGCTGTCCACAAGAACAAGGGGTCGGTCGGTGGTGCTGTAGGCGGCTGCCGTGAAAACGGCGCTGCCGCACCCAACATCAAGCATCGGACCGTGGCCGCCGCCGACGGCAGCAGCCGTGGCAGCAAACGCGCCGTAGGAAGCCGGCGATGACCCCCACACGAGCCGGTTGTAGAGGCGGGAGCCGACGACACGGTCATATATGGCCGCCCGGCCGTCATAGGGGGACCCGGGATCGTCAGCGTCGAGCGCTGACAGGAGTCCGCCGTCGATCTGGCGCAACTGGCGGCCGGCTTGCAAGAGTTCATCGATCCATGCAGTGGACATGCTGCACAGTCTTGCACAGTCGTGGCCGGCATGGTGGGGGCACGGCAGCCAGCACAACGGAGGCCATTATTGAACGTGTTCAAAATTCGTGCTTTACTCGTATTTGAACACGTTCAAAAAGGGGATCTGGTTATGGATGGCAAGAGCACGCAAACCAAGGCGCTGGTCTTGGATACTGCCCTGGGCATGTTTCGCAGCAAGGGTTTCGCGAAGACCACCATGCGGGCCATAGCTGCCGAGGCCGGTGTTTCCCTGGGCAGCGCCTACTATTATTTTTCGTCCAAGGATGAGCT
>JBDTQM010000296.1:0-4032 GCA_039932175.1 Specibacter sp. | reverse complement strand
GATGTGAAGACCGGGGTGATCACCTACAAGATTGCGGCGCATGCGGCGGACCTGGCCAAGGGGCATCCCGGCGCAAGGGAACGCGATGACGCCCTGTCCAAGGCACGTTTCGAGTTCCGGTGGCGCGACCAGTTTGCCCTGTCACTGGATCCTGTCACGGCCGAGTCCTTCCACGACGAGACGCTGCCGGCCGAACCCGCCAAGACGGCACATTTTTGTTCCATGTGCGGCCCGAAGTTCTGTTCCATGCGCATCAGCCAGGACATCAGGGACGAGTACGGGTCGGCCGAGTCGCAGGCGGCCATCGCCGAGATGTACAGCGGCATGCGTGAAAAGAGCCAGGAGTTTTTGGCCTCCGGGGGCAAGGTGTACCTGCCGGAGCTGGCGGTCCCTTCGCAGCCTGGGTAGCCAGCCGTGGGGCAGGCTGCCCTGCTGTGGCGGATCGCCGCAGCAGGGCAGCCTGAGGGTGGGTCTGGCGTTCCTAGGATGAGCCGGGTATGGCATAGCTGCTGACACGGGCGCTGGTTGTGGATAGCGTAGTTGGCGGAGCCCATTCCAGGGCGGCGTCCGCCCATCATCGACCCAGACCAAGGAGTACCCATGAGAATTGCCGTGACAGGTGGCAGTGGAAAGCTGGGCCGCCACGTTGTGCGCAGGCTGACTGAGGACGGGCACCAGGTGCTGAACCTGGACCGCGCAGGGGAGCGAAGCCCGGAGCTGGTTGTCGTGGACCTGCGCAACTACGGCCAGGTCCTGGATGTGTTCCTCGGACTGGATGACAGGCACAGCGGCTTCGACGCCGTGGTGCACCTAGGTGCCATTCCGGCCCCGGGTCTTCTCCCGGACGCCGCGACCTTCGAGATCAACATGCTCTCCACCTATAACGTGTTCCAGGCGGCCCGGCGGGCGGGCATCAAAAGGCTCGTGTACGCCTCCAGTGAGACGGTGCTGGGACTGCCGTTCGACGTCGACCCTCCCTACCTGCCGGTCGATGAGGAATATCCGGCCCGGCCCGAAAGCACCTACTCGCTGGTAAAGCATTTGGAAGAACAGATGGCCAGAGAGCTGGTGCGGTGGGATCCGGAATTGAGCATCATTGCGCTGCGCTTCTCCAATGTCATGGATGTTCAGGACTATGCCGCCTTCCCCTCCTTCGACAGCGATGCAAGGGCGCGCAAATGGAACCTGTGGGGGTACGTTGACGGCCGGGACGGCGCGCAGGCCGTGGCCCGGGCGCTTGAAAACGGCCAGCCGGGGTTTCAGGCTTTCATCATTGCCAACGCCGACACTGTCATGCTCCGTCCCAGCGCCGAGCTCGCCGCCGAGGTGTTCCCCAAAGTGGAGGTGCGCAAGGCGCTTGGCGGGAACGGGACACTGCTTTCCATCGACAAGGCCAAACAGCTCCTGGGATACTCCCCGGAGCACAGCTGGCGGAACCACACCACCCCCGTTGAAAACTGAGGAGCATCATGAAATATGGCACATTGGGCAACAGTGGCGCGGTGGTTTCGAACTACGCGCTGGGCACCATGACGTTCGGGGCCGAGGCCACCGAGGAAACATCCTTCGCCCTTCTCGACAGTTACGTTGCCGCAGGCGGCAACTTTATTGACACCGCTGACGTTTACACCGCAGGGGCGTCAGAGGAGATCATTGGCCGCTGGCTGGCCCAGCGGCCGGACATGCGTGAGCAGATGGTTGTCGCTTCCAAGGGCCGTTTTCCCATGGGGGCGGGCCCGAACGACGTCGGCACCTCCCGCCGCCACCTGACGCGCGCCTTGGATGACTCCTTGCGCCGCCTGGGGGTGGAACGGATCGACCTGTACCAAATGCATGCGTGGGACCCCATCACACCCCTGGAGGAGACGTTGCGTTTCATGCATGATTCAGTCAGCCAGGGCAAGATTGCGTACTACGGCTTCTCCAATTTCCTGGGTTGGCAGCTGACCAAGGCCGTGCACCTGGCCAAGGCCCATGGCTGGAGTGCCCCGGTTACGCTGCAACCCCAGTACAGCCTGTTGGTCAGGGAGATCGAGTTGGAGATTGTCCCGGCCTCTCTTGATGCCGGGGTGGGCTTATTGCCGTGGTCGCCGCTGGGCGGCGGTTGGCTCTCCGGCAAATACAAGCGGGACCAGCCGCCGGCCGGCGCCACCCGTCTGGGTGAGAACCCAAAGCGAGGCATGGAGGCGTGGCAGGAACGCAATGCCGATCCCCGCACCTGGGACGTGATCGGTGCAGTGCAGGCCATCGCTGCGGACCGCGGAGTAAGCGCCTCACAGGTGGCGCTGGCGTGGCTGGCAGGCCGCCCGGCCGTGACGTCAGTGATCCTTGGCGCCCGCACCGTTGAACAGCTGGCAGACAACCTTGCCGCGGCGGATGTGGACCTGCCCACGGAGGAGTCCCAGCGGCTCACGGACATCAGCCAGCCCCGCGTGGGCGTCTACCCGTACGGTCCCATGGCCCAGGAGCAGCGCAGCAGAAAGATCCAAGGCGGCCGGTAGAACCAAACCCCGGGCTCATCAGCAGTTGCCGGGGCACGGTTTGGGCGCTGGCGGTTGCTGATTTGAAGAAGATGGCCTCCCGGAAACGGGAGGCCGTCTTTTTTGTTTAATGCGCAATTCGTGGTGGGGCGGGAATTGGCAATTAATGCGCTCGAAACAAATCGGTGACCCGGCCGTCGCATGGTGTGGATAGCGTTTCACCTGACCTTCCCGCTACGAAAGTGATGCCCGGATGAGTATTGATTCAAAGAGCACCCAAATTCTTGAACCACAGGCACCTGCCAATGACGCTGCGATCAGCGCCACCAAGGAGAGCATGGAGCACTACACGCTCCGGTTCGCGCCGCGTTCGTACCGGAAATGGACTGCCGGTGTGGTGGCAATCAGCGCGTTGGGCGGGATCGCCTATCTGGCCGATTTCTCTATCGGGGCAAACATTGGCATTGCCTATGGCACGGCAGTAATCATTTTCGCCACCGGTTTCCCGCTGGCATATTATGCTGCGCGGTACAACATTGACCTTGATTTGATCACGCGCGGATCCGGTTTTGGATATTAGGGATCCGTGGGTCACGAACGTCATCTTTGCAACGTTCACCTTCATATTCTTTGCGATGGAAGGCTCAATCATGGCCCAGGGGCTGCAATTGGGTCTCGGCATCCGGCAAGGGATTGGATATGCGATATCCACCATCGTCATTATTCCATTTGTGAATTACGGGATGAAAACCCTGGCCAAGCTTCAGGTCTGGGCGACCCCGTTGTGGCTGCTGCTGATGGTGGTGCCGGTGGGATACTTACTGCTGTCCCGCCGAGGCAGCATCGATGACTTCCTTGCCTTTACGGGCAAGTCCGGCGCTGAAGGCACCAATCTTGCCTCCGTCATGCCGGCCGCAGGCGTGTGCCTGTCGCTGATGGCCCAGATTGCCGAGCAGATCGACTACCTGCGCTTCATGCCGCCCAAAACTGCTGACAACAAGGGTGCCTGGTGGCGGGCGGTAATCCTGGCCGGACCCGGCTGGGGTTTCCATCGCGGTCTTCCTTGGCGCGTTTGGCGCCGCCATCCAACCGTACTCACCCATCTTCGCCGTCGGGCTGGCGTTGCTGCTGCCACCCGTGCTGGTAGTGCTGACCCTCGGAAAGTACTACCTGCGGCGCACTGATGACGGGATTGACCTGCCCATGTTCGACGCCGACGGCAACCCCAGCGACCACAACCTGCTCTGCCACGTCACCGGATTGGCCTTTGAACGTCCGGAGATGATCCGCTCGGCCCAGGACCGGCCCAACGGCGAACCCCGGTATGCCTCCTCGATGGCCCTGTCCACTGACAAAACCGGGGAACTGGTTCAGCCGGCGCAGAAGTAGCACAATTCCCTACCAGGGAGGCAGTTGCAGCCACCCGGGCGCCAATGCGCGGAAGGTGTGCGGATCCAGCCGGGACGCCCCGGCTGGCAGGCACCCCAGAAATGGTGCGGCCCCGTGGTTTTGCAGGATTTCGCGGTTGCTGACCTCCACCTCCGACGGCGCT
>JBDTQM010000295.1:0-4060 GCA_039932175.1 Specibacter sp. | reverse complement strand
GGTCTGGCCGGCAGCGAGATTCGTGAAACTGTAGTACCCGTCCGCCGTCGTGGTGGACATTGCCAGCGTTAAATTTGCCGTGCTCGAAGAACTCCGCACACTGGTGGGCGAGGACCTGGGCCTGCTGTCCCGCTATGTGGGCACCCACCCCATGGCCGGGCGGGAGCGTTCCGGGCCCGTTGCTGCACGCGGGGAACTGTTCAACTCGATGCCGTGGGTGCTGTGCCCTTCGCAGGAGAGCAGCGCCCACGCCATCAAGGCGGCCCATTCACTGGCCATTGACCTTGATGCGGTGGTGTTCCGTTTCACTCCCGAGGAACATGATGAGGCGGTGGCGCTGGTGTCGCACCTGCCGCAGGTCATGTCCTCGCTGGTGGCCAGCAGGCTGGCGGAAACGCCGGCGCACGCGCTGTCACTGGCGGGCAATGGTTTGCGCGATGTCACCCGCATCGCCGCCAGCGACCCGTCCCTGTGGGTGCAGATTTTGGGCGCCAACGCCCCCAAGCTGCTCACGATCATGGAGGGTGTCCGGCTCGATTTGGACAGGCTGATCAACACCCTCAGCGCGCCCACAGCCCCCGGGGCGCGCCTGGACCTGGCACAGCTCATGGCCGAAGGCAACGCCGGCCAGAGCAGGATTCCGGGCAAGCACGGCGGCCCGCCCCAGCACTACTCGTGGCTCACAGTGCTGGTCGATGACAAGCCGGGACAGATCGCACTGCTGTTGACCGAGATCGGTGAGATTGGCGTCAACGTGGAGGACCTGCGCCTGGACCACTCTGCCGGCCTGCAGGTGGGCATGGTGGAGCTTTCGGTGTTGCCCTCCAAGCGTGTGGGCTTGGTTCAGGATTTAACGGAACGTGGTTGGAAGGTCATTCAATGACAGCTAGTGAAAAGTTGCGCCAGGGCAAGCACCTGGTGATCGCGATCGACGGACCCTCGGGATCCGGCAAATCAAGTGTCAGCAAGGCAGTTGCGAAGCGTCTCGGGTTGGCGTTTTTGGACACCGGTGCCATGTACCGGGCACTGACGTGGCATTGCCTCAACGGCCGCATTGACTTGAACAATGCCGCCGCCGTGGAGGCTGCAGCCCGCACCATCACCTTGGAACAAAACCTGACACCCGAGGGCGAGTTCGTCAAGGTTAACGGGATCACCGTCACCGAGCCCATCCGCGACCCCGAAATCTCCAAAAAAGTCAGTGCCGTGGCAACCAACCTGGGTGCACGCAAGGAATTGGTACGCCGCCAGCAGGCCATCATTGCCGACTGCGGCCACCGCATTGTGGTGGAGGGCCGGGACATCACCACGGTTGTGGCGCCCCAGGCCGAGGCCCGCCTGATCCTGACGGCCAGCGAGGAAGCCCGGCTGCGTCGCCGGGGACTTCAGCTGGGCGGCACCCAGAGCGCCGAGCAGCTGGCCCAGCAGGTTTTGGGGCGCGACGCCAAGGATGCCACAGTTGTTGACTTCCAGCGGGCGGCTGACGGCGTCTACACGGTTGATTCCTCGGACCTTGACTTCGAGGAAACTGTCACGGCAGTTATCAATGTGGTGCGATCGGCTGTGAACGAGGGTCCCTCTGCATGAGCGCAGCAGCAAAACCGCTTCGGACCTTGAGCGCGGTGCCGCCGCGTTGGAAGACCCGGTGGAGCCGGCCGCTGGGCCGGTTGCTCGATCATGGGATTTACCGAACCACCGTGCGCGGCCGGGAGAACATTCCCGCTGACGGCCCGGTGGTGTTCGCCGCCAACCACCTGAGCTTCCTTGACGGACCCGTCATGGTGGGAGCGGCAAATCGTTACATGCATGTCATGGTCCGCCACGACATGTTTAAGGGAATCCTGGGCCGGGTGTTGCATGCCTCAGGCCAGATTCCCGTCAACAGGGCGGGGGACAGGGTGGCATTGCAATATGCCAAGGCTGTCCTGGACCGCAATGACTGCATCGGCATTCTGCCCGAAGGCACCCGGGGGACCGGGGACGCCGCGAGCGTGAACGGCGGGGTGGCGTGGCTGGCACTTAACTCAAGTGCCGTCGTCGTCCCTGTCGCCATCCTGGGCACCCGGGTTGGCAACGAACATCGAGACAAAATTCCGGCACCCCGCCGGCATCTGCATGTGGTCTTCGGCGAAGCGATGACCATTGAACGTGAGCCGGCAGTTTCCGGGCGTGTTTCAATGGACAGAGCAACCGATGCGATCCGTTTGCGGCTGGCAGCCCATATCGCTGCCGCCATAGCGGTCACAGGCCAGGATTTACCTGCGGATGACGACACACCCCTTAAGCAAGAAGGACAGTAACCATGAGCGACTCACAGTCTGCCACGCGCCCCGATGAGGGTGAGTTTAGTCACCGGGACTACGAGCCCACGGGAGCTGACCACATTGCTGAGCGGCTTGCCGAAATCACCGACGAGGATGCCGAGGCCCGCGCTGCCGGCCTGCTGGCCGGCCTGGCCAACTACGAACTCGACGACGAAGACGCCAAGCTGCTCTCCGGCGAGTTCGACGACGGAACGAACGAGGACGCGTTCCGCCAGGACCCCGTGCTGGCCATCGTCGGACGCCCCAACGTGGGCAAGTCCACCCTGGTGAACCGTATTCTGGGCCGCCGTGAAGCCGTTGTGGAGGACACTCCCGGCGTAACCCGCGACCGCGTCCAGTACCCGGCCACCTGGAACGGGCGCAACTTCACCCTGGTTGACACCGGCGGTTGGGAAAGCAAGGCCCGCGGCATTGACCTGCGCGTGGCTGAGCAGGCTGAAATTGCCGTTGAGATGGCCGACGCCGTCCTGCTGGTGGTTGACTCCGTTGTGGGCATCACCGCCTCCGACGAGGCCATTGTGCAGATGTTGCGCAAGGCCAAGAAGCCCGTCATCCTGGTGGGCAACAAGGTTGATGACCTGGTGCAGGAAGCCGACGCTGCCACACTGTGGGGCCTTGGCCTGGGCGAGCCGCACCCGGTTTCGGCTGTTCACGGCCGCGGCGTTGCCGACATGCTGGACCGCGTCATGGAGGTGCTGCCCGAGTTCTCCGCCGTCGCCGGTGTTGAGCGCACAGGAGGCCCGCGCCGCGTGGCCCTGATTGGCCGTCCCAACGTGGGCAAGTCCTCGCTGCTGAACAAGCTGGCCGGCACCGAGCGCGTTGTTGTTGACAATGTTGCCGGCACCACCCGCGACCCCGTCGATGAGCTCATCGAATTGGGCGACCGCACCTGGCGTTTCGTGGACACCGCAGGCATCCGTCGTCGCCAGCACATGGCACAGGGCGCCGACTTCTACGCCTCCTTGCGCACTCAGGGTGCCTTGGAGAAGGCAGAAGTTGCCGTTGTCCTGTTGGCAGTGGATGAGGTGCTGAGCGAGCAGGATGTGCGCATCCTGCAGCTGGCCATCGAATCCGGCCGCGCCCTGGTCCTCGCCTTCAACAAGTGGGACCTGCTGGACGACGAACGCCGCAAGTACCTGGAACGCGAAATCGAGCAGGACCTGGCCCACGTCGAGTGGGCACCTCGCGTGAACATTTCGGCCAAGACCGGCTGGCACAAGGACAAGCTGGTGCCGGCGTTGGACCTGGCACTGGAAAACTGGGACCGCCGCATCCCCACGGGCCGCCTGAACGCATTCCTGGGCGAATTGGTGTCCGAGCACCCCCACCCGGTTCGTGGGGGCAAGCAGCCGCGCATTCTGTTCGGCACACAGGCCTCCAGCCGCCCGCCGAAGTTCGTTTTGTTCACCACAGGCTTCCTGGATCCCGGGTACCGCCGCTTCATCACACGCCGTCTCCGCGAGACGTTCGGCTTCGAGGGAACCCCCATCGAGGTCAGCATGCGCGTGCGTGAAAAGCGCAGCAAAAAGAAGTAGGAAAGCCCCATTTCCCGGCCGGAATCAGCCCCGGCCGGGAAGTGAGATGGCCATCACGTCAGGATTGGTCAAAGCGCCCCAAAATATGGGGTAAACTTTTTGTCGTTGGTTCAGCCGGTGAAGATATCTTCTGACGAGGTTGAGCTTTCGGGCTGTAGCGCAGCTTGGTAGCGCACTTGACTGGGGGTCAAGGGGTCGCAG
>JBDTQM010000294.1:0-4091 GCA_039932175.1 Specibacter sp. | reverse complement strand
CCTTCGCCGGCATACAGGGGTGGCAAGGGGAAAATGGGGCTTTGCGCGTGCGGCTGGCACTTGTTTGCATGATGCAGAGCAGCAATGCCGGGCACCTGGCCCCGATGTAGTGTCTTGTTAGCATCAATTTGTTGCAACGCAGACCACAAGGACGTGCCCCATGGATCGACTGCAACCGCCGGATTATTACCTTGCAAAAGCGGTGGAACTGGCCACAACAAATGTGCGCAACAATGGCGGGCCGTTCGGCGCCATCGTGGTCACAGCGGATGGCCGCGAGTTTGAAGGCCTGAACCGGGTGACGGCGAACCTTGATCCCACGGCCCACGCGGAAGTCACTGCCATCCGCAACGCATGCCAGGGGGTGGGGGATTTTGACCTGTCGGGCGCCACCCTTTACACCAGTTGCGAGCCGTGCCCCATGTGTCTGGCTTCTGCGCTGTGGGCCCGAATAGGACATGTCTACTTCGCCGCCGACCGCCATGATGCGGCAGCAGCCGGTTTCGACGATGCACTGTTTTACGAGTACTTTGAACCCTCCAGCGATCGAAGGCTCATGCCGGTTGCCAAAGCTGCCCCCGGGAGGGGAGCCGCCGTGGATCCCTTTGATGCATGGCGCGGCTATCACGGCAGGACAGCCTACTAGGAGTTGCCTCAGGCCCGGAACCGTTCTTTTCAGGCCCGGGCGGACCTTGTTTCCCTGCTCAGTGCTGCTGCAGGGGCGCCCGGGTGGATATGCAGGTCCACCCGGCGGGCACCGCACGGGGCGGGGCACACCATGTACAGGATGCGCCCTTCGCGGCTTGTGTGCACGGACTCAACGGACCACGCGTGCTCGTGGTGGGGGTGCCGGCTGGGGGATGTTTGCTGCTCGGCAGCGACGGTGAATGTCATGCAGCCAACTATGCTGTAATGGTCTTATCCATCTCAACCATTACGGTGAATACGCTGTTTTGCTCGCCGCCCCGCTGGCCAATGATTTTCCCCCGGACAGGGCGGGCGTCCTGGAACGGGTGCGGGAGTTCGGCATGACCATGGACTTCACGCAGGCGGTGGATGGCCATGTGCTGGTTCGCCGGGTGGTCGAGAACTGGCTTGACACTGTGGACGCGCCCAGCCACCGGGAGCGGGCAGCCCTGCATAACGCCCAGATGGCCGCCGCCGCTGCCGATCCACGGCTCACCGACCACCATGGTGAGGGTTGGCACCTGCACTACAGGCATGAGAACCCGACGCTGAGACATGCGCTGCGGGCGGTCATCAGCGTTGGCACGGCGCTGCATCTTTCAACCCGGGGCATGACACGGCTGGGACGGTGCGCCGCCGGGGCCGCGCCGGGGGATCCCTGCGCCGCCGTGGTGGTGGATGTAACCCGCAACGGCCGCCAGCAATACTGCTCGGTGCGGTGCGCCAACCGTGCAGCAGTCCGCCGGCACCGCGCGCACGGGCAGCCACCGGCACGGGCGTGGTTGATCAACAGTCCGCGCCAACACCAAGGCGCCGGCATGCGGGTTCAGCTATTTCTTGCCTTTTTTGTCGTCAATGATGCCGCCGACCAGGCCACCAATGGCCCCGCCCAGGACGCCGCCGGCGGGACCGCCAAGGAGTGAGCCGATCCCCGCTCCGATTCCGGCAAGGCTGGATCCGTAGCTGACCCTGGCCATGGTGACAGTGGTTGAACCGTCGGGATCGTCGGAGATCTCAAAGGAACCCAACGCCGCTGATGCAACGACGAGTGCCACCGGACTGGTCTTGGGTTCCGCCAGCATCTTGCTGTAGACGGACCGGGTGGCAAAATAGGCGCTTTGGGGGTCGCCCTTGGGCTCGCCGGCGTCGTAGCCGGTCTTGTAGAGCCCCAGAAGCGTCTCGGCTTCCTTGTCCGTGATCAGATCTGCTGCAATGAGCCGGGCGAGTATGGCCTTGTGTTCGCCAACATAGTCTCCCTTGTGCTCCGCCATGACCTGCCGTGCTTCCATGCGCACAGCATGCATCAGGTCCGGCAACCCCACAATGGTGGTTGGTGATAGTTCCATCATGCACCTCCTTGGTACGTGCTGATATCACACTACGCCCGTGCAGCACGCAACAGAATGGGCGGGTGCGAAGAATTCGCGCCCGCCCATTCTTGGTTTGCTGCAGAGGCCTAGCGCACCGACTTCCTCTCGTAGATTGCCATGGACCAGAGGTACCCGGCCATGGCAATGACAACGCACCACCCCAGCGCCAGCACCGGATTCCAGCCCAGGGGAGTGCCGAGCAACAGCCCGCGAATCGTTTCGATGAGCGGTGTGAATGGCTGGTACTGGGCGAAGCCCTGCATCCAGGCCGGCATGGAATCGGTCGGGACAAAGCCGCTGCCGAGCATGGGCAGGATGACCAGGAGCAGTGGCAGGTTGCTCGCCGTCTCGACGGACTTCGCCTGGATGCCCATGGCGACGGCGAGCCAGCTGATGGCGTAAGCGCTGAGCGCCATCAGCCCGGCGGCGGCCAGCCATTCCACGGCTCCGGCATTGGGGCGGAACCCGATGGCCAGGCCCACGCCAAGCACCAGGGCCACGGCGATCAGCGTCTGGATGGTGTTGCCGAGCACATGCCCGGCGAGCACCGAAGCCCGCGAGATCGCCATGGTCCGGAACCGTGCCGTGATCCCTTCGGTCATGTCCATCGACACGGTGGTTGCCGTGCCGCCGGCGCCGCCGGCAATGGTGATGGCCAGGATGCCTGGTATGACATACGCGAGATAGGCTGCACGC
The DNA here is from genome assembly GCA_039932175.1 of Specibacter sp. GTDB lineage: Bacteria > Actinomycetota > Actinomycetes > Actinomycetales > Micrococcaceae > Specibacter. Next base: position 1,338 of record JBDTQM010000294.1, on the reverse strand, counting down.
CCGCCGGCGGGGTCCACCCCGGGCAGGCCGGCGCCGAGGGTGCCGCCAAAGACGAACACGAACAGCAGCAGGATGACTACCGGGCCCATGATGGTGAACACGGACAGGCCGGGGTAGCGGACCATGTGCAGCAGGTTGCGGCGCAGCATGGTGATTGAATCGGCAACAACGTGCGTTTGTCGGCCGGCGCCCGCAGCGTGCGGGCGTGCGGCGTTGATGGTGGTCATGACTGGGCTTCCTTCGACTCGGCCCGGCCGGTGAGTGCGAAGAACACGTCATCGAGATCCGGGGTGTGGATGCTGAGATCCGCAACCTCAAGGCTGGCTGTATCGAGACGGTCAAGCATCTGGCGCAGTGCGCGGACGCCGCCTTCGCTGGGGACGCTCAAGGTCAGGGCGCCTTCGTCGGGGACTGATCCCGCAAGCAGCCCGTTGGCGGTGTTCAGTGCATGGGTATCGACGAACTGAAGCCGGATGTGGCCGCCCGGCACCAGGCGCTTGAGCTCATCGGGCGTCCCGGCGGCGACGATCCGGCCGCCGTCGAGCACTGCAATGCGGTCCGCAAGCTCGTCGGCCTCATCCAGGTATTGGGTGGTGAGCAGGACAGTGGTGCCTTCGGCGACCATGCTGCGCACAATGCCCCACATGGTGTGGCGGCTGCGCGGGTCCAGGCCGGTGGTGGGCTCGTCGAGGAAAATGACACCCGGCGTTGCCACAAGCGTCATGGCCAGGTCCAGACGCCGGCGCATCCCTCCGGAGTAAGTGGCGAGCGGTTTGCGGGCTGCTTCGGTGAGGTCGAACTGCTCCAGCAGCTCGGCCGCCCGCGTCTTGGCGCGCTTCGCCCCGAGGTGGCGCAGCCGGGCCATGAGCAGGAGGTTTTCCTCACCCGTGAGCAGGTTGTCGACGGCGGAAAACTGGCCCGTCAGGCCAATCCGGGCACGCACGCCGTCGGGGTTGCGGACCACGTCGCAGCCGGCCACTGTGGCGGTGCCGCCATCCGGGCGCACCAGCGTGGAAAGGATGTGCACGGTGGTGGTCTTGCCGGCGCCGTTGGGGCCCAGCAGCGCGGTGACGGTGCCCGCGTTGACCGTGAGATCGACGTCGTCGAGCACCACCTTGGTGCCGTAGGATTTCCGCAATCCCCGGACGTCGATAGCTGGAATGTTCATGGTAAATGCTCCTTGTCTGCTGCTGGGTTTACTGCTGGTCCAGCGCTATGCGGCGCGTTGGATGGTGATGTCGCCGTACTGGGTGCGCGCCCGAACGGCCACGCTTTGTTCGGCGGCGCCCGGCGCGCGGTCCCCGTCGAGGGTGCTGCGCACATGCCCGTCCTTGGAGG
>JBDTQM010000293.1:0-4115 GCA_039932175.1 Specibacter sp. | reverse complement strand
AGTGAAGTATCTCCATGGCCCCACGTTACTGTCACTTTGGCCCAAATGCCCCCGTAATCCTGTGTCCAAACCGAGCAAAGTGGCCCCTTGCACCGGATAGGCTGCTACTTCAATTCCACGCATATCAGCGGGTCAGCTTGATACAGAACAGCTGTGCCACCCGGATCTTTGCGCTCGTGGCGGGCGCGGCTGCCGTCAGAGTTCCGCTCATCGGGGACGGATTCCGCCGTGGAGTGGGAGAAGCTGGGGATGCAGGGCCGGGCCTCCGTTGGTGTCGGCCCCACAGCCGCCTCCATCGAATCAATCACCCACCAGCCTGCCCGGCAACCCGTCAGGGTATACGTTGGGCGGAGCAGGCGGACTCCATGGCCGCAAGGGCCCGGCTCGCCGTGGCGGAGCTCAAATGCACGGGCGGCTTCAACCTTTCGGTTCTCATGATCGCCACGCCCACGGGATCCGGCTGGTTGGAGCGCCAAGCAGTGGACTCGCCGGAGTGCCTCCACAGCGGCGACACGGCAATTGTCTCGATGCAGTATTCCTACCAGCCCAGCTGGGTGTCCTTCCTTTTCCACCAGGACCTGCCCCGCGAATCCGGACAGGCCCCCTACCGGGCCGTCAGGAGCGAATGGGAATCCATGCCGGCGCAGGAACGCCCCAAACTGCTGGTCTACGGACTGAGCCTGGGCGCCTCGGGCATGCAGGCGGCCTTTGCCGATGTGGACGAGCTCACCAAAAGCGTGGACGGGGGCGTCTTCTCCGGCGCCCTAAACATTTCCCAGCCGCGGGGCACCCTGCAGGAGGCGCGTGACTCCGGGTCGCCGCACTGGCAGCCCACGTTCGACGGCGGCCGGTCCCCGGACGTCAGCGACTCCATGGGCTGGATCCCCCTCGTGACGTACGTGCAGGTGGCCTTTGACATGTTTATGGGCGAATCGGTACCGCACAGCCATGGCCACAATTTTGGCGATGTTGCCGTGGAGGCATGGCACAGCGTCCTGACCGGCTGACTGGACGCTGGCGCCGTGGAGCGGATCCAGTCCGTCCTTGAGAGTTACCCGTACGAGGAATCGATGACCAATTAGTGTCCGCTCCAGTGGTCGCAATCCGGGATCGTATGGCCGCATCCGGCGTTAGATAGGTAGACTGGTCTACCTATCTAACGAGTGGAACGGGATGAGCAACCGAGTTGTCCGGGAACGCCCGGCGCGTGGTCGCCTGCTGAAGGCTGCTGCGGAATTGTTTTATGCGCAGGGCATGGCCGCTACTGGCATTGATGCGATCACCGAACGTGCAGGCGTGGCCCGAAAGAGCCTGTACAACAACTTCTCGTCCAAGGACGATCTTGTTCTCGCCTACATTCAGGCCCGGCATCAGGAATGGCTTGGCCTCTACGGCCGGCGGGCCGCGGAAGCAGGGACTGCCCGTGAACGGGTGCTGGCAGTGTTTGATGCCTACATTGATCACGCAGAAGCCGCAGACATTGACGGTTTTCGCGGCTGCGGGCTGCTCAACGCCGCGGCTGAGCTGCCGGCCGGCGCACCGGGGCGGACTGCCGTGCGTGAGCACAAGGAACAGGTTGAGTCCATCCTGGGTGGTGCCCTGGCGGAGATTGTCGATCCCGCACGTGCGGGCGGCCTCGCGGAACAGTTATCCTTTCTCCTGGAAGGCGCGGTGACCCGCGCCGGCTTGGAGGGATCAGCGGAGCGCCTGGTTCGTGCCCGTGAAATCGCCGCGTCAGTGATCGATGCGCAGTGAGCAGGAACAGGTTGCTGGCCATTGGCGCGATCACGATCACGTCACTGCTGTGGGGAACCACCGGCACCGCCGCAACCTTCGCACCCGGCGCCGGCCCGCTGGCGATCGGTGCGGCAGCCCTGGGGATCGGCGGTTTGCTGCAGGCACTCATCGCGATCCCTGCACTGCACGCCAGCCGCGCCCAATTATTGGCCAACTGGCCCATGGTGGCAGCCGGCGCACTGGCGGTGGCCGTCTATCCACTGGCGTTTTACAGTTTGATGCACCTGGCCGGCGTGGCATTGGGAACTGTCGTTTCCCTGGCTTCGGCGCCATTGGCCGCCGGCGTGCTGGAAGGGGTGGGGCACCGCACCCCGCTCAGTCGATGGTGGATGCTGGCAGCGGCGCTCGGCGTCACGGGCAGCGCGCTTCTCTGTCTTGCCAAGATGTCCCAAGGCTCCGGCCATTCCGGCACGACTCTTGCCGGCATCGCGCTGGGACTCGTCGCAGGCATCACCTACGCCACCTATTCATGGTGCGCCCAGCGTCTCATGAACAACGGCATCAATCGCGCCGCCTCGATGGGGGCAGTATTCGGGGCCGGCGGGTTTCTGCTGTTGCCGGTTCTGTTCCTGACTGGCGCGCCACTGCTGGCAACCCCGCAATCATTCGCGGTTGCAGCCTACATGGCACTGGTGCCCATGTTTCTGGGCTATTTGCTCTTCGGATACGGCCTGACCCGCGTTTCTGCCAGCACCGCCACAACCATCACGCTGAGCGAACCAGCCGTTGCTGCAATTTTGGCCGTTGTTGTTGTCGGTGAACGCCTCGCCGCCATGGGCTGGGCCGGACTCGGAATCATTGGCCTGGCCCTCGCGGTCTTGGCGATTGCTCCAACACGTTCGACCGCCCCCGCCCCGATGGCAGGCGCCCGACTGCCCGACCATGCTACAGCCGGGCCCTAGACCCCGGACCGGGCTCCGGGACGGGTCAGGTCTGCAACCAGTCCAGGACCTGTTGGGCATGGGTATTGGCCGGAAAGATCGGATAAAACACGTGCTCAATGACACCGTCCTTGAGCACCAGCGTCAGCCGCGTGTACAGCCGGTCGTGGTCAGGCGCGGCAAAGGTGGGAAGCGTCAGCGCATCTGCCAAAGCGAAAGTGGGATCGGAGAGCATGGGAAAGGGCAGGCCCAACCGTCCAACGACGTCGCCTTGATAGTCGGTTGACTGGCTGGACATCCCGAAAACATTCTCCACTCCTGCATCCCGGAGCTGCATGAAATGGTCCCGGAAATCGCACGCCTCCGTGGAGCAGCCGCGGGCACCGGGAATGGCATCCCAGCCATCAGGCAGATCCGTCCCCGGCACGCCGGTCAACGGGTACAAGTACACAACCGTCCGGCCCGTGCCGGTGTCGGCCAGATTCACCATTCGCCCGTCGGTGGCTGAAAACGTCAGCCGCGGCAGTGCCAGCCCCGCCAGGTGGGCCGCGGCGCCGTCGTCCTGCGGGACGGGAAGATTGTCGGGCAGGACCTTGGCGTAATCGATCACGGTGTGGATCTCCGTTCTAAACGTGCGGGACGCGCTGTGGTGCAGCCTTTGGAGCAAATGTTCGCGCCGGGAGGCAAGGGATGCGATGGTCCGGTCCAACTCAGCGATGCTGTCACTGTAGGCAGCCAGCGATACCGGGCATTCGTCACTGTGCAGGTGCCCCGCCTCGAGGCATTCGACAAAGGGGGCCGCACGTGCGGAATTGATCCCGAACCCGGACAAGGCACGTATTTCACTGATCACCCGGACATCGTGGCCGGAGTAGTCGCGGTAGCCGCTGGGCAGGTGACCGGGGCGCGCCAGGCCCAACTGCTCGTAATAGCGCACTGCCTTGATCGACACCTGGGCCCGCTCAGCCAACTCACCAATCCGCCTTTCTGCCTGCTGCCTGCTGCCTGCTGCCTTCAGAACAAACCTTGCCCTCAGGGCAGGGTCAATTCCACGGATTGCAGATCCCGGACACCGGCATCCGGGATCTGCTGTGCGGGCCCGCAATCCGGGCCCGGAACATCCAGTCGGACATTCCGGCACCCTCCATTTAGGCGGCTTGCTCGCAGCCTGCCGTTACGGTGCCGCTGAAGTACTTTCTGGCGCTGCGTGCGTGCCAGGCGGTGAACTCGGAACCCAGCCATGCGCCGTCGTCCGTCCTGTGGTCCAAGACCTCGAGCGACACAGTTGCCGGCAGGAACACCGGCGAATCAAAGGAGATGTCCCAGCTGAAGGCCTGGGGCTTGGATTGGGGCACGGTGGCCAAAACACGGGCTGCGGCGTACATGCCGTGGGCGATGGAGCGGCGCAGGCCCAGGGCCTTGGCGCTGAGCACGCTG
>JBDTQM010000292.1:0-4116 GCA_039932175.1 Specibacter sp. | reverse complement strand
GTTCAAGGAATTCGGCATCACCACCGAGGCCGTCACGGCCGCTGCCAAGGACTCCCTCACCGCAGCAAGCAACTAACGTCTCCACTGCAGTGCACTGCACTGCATTGCACTGCGGACGACGCCACGGAACGGCCCCACGGCCGTCCCGTGGCGCCGTCGCAGGCTGTCAACTGTCCATTATTTTTTGAAGGAAGAAGCAGAAGCCATGACCAACCCAACACCAACCGCACAGCTTTCCAACGCCGGTGTGTCCATCTGGCTGGACGACCTCTCCCGCGAACGGCTCGCCAGCGGCAGCCTGCAAAAGCTCATCGATGAGAAGAACGTTGTCGGCGTGACCACCAACCCGTCCATCTTCCAGGCCGCGATTACCTCCGGCACGGACTACGACGGAAAAATTGCCGAGCTTGCAGCACAGGGCGCCACCCTCGAGGAGACCATCTTTGAGATCACCACCACCGACGTCGCCGACGCATGCGACCTCTTCGCCCCGATCGCGGCCGCCACCCAGGGCGTCGACGGCCGTGTCTCCATCGAGGTCGATCCCCGCCTGGCCTGGAATACCGAAGGCACAATCGCTGAGGCCAAGCAGCTCCACAAGAAGGTCAACAAGGACAACGTCCACATCAAGATCCCGGCCACGCTCGAAGGACTCGCGGCCATCACGGCAACCCTGGGCGAAGGCATCAGCGTCAATGTCACCTTGATCTTCTCCCTCGAGCGCTACCGCGCTGTCATCAACGCTTTCCAGGCTGGCCTGAAACTGGCCAAGGAAAACGGCCACGACCTTTCCACAATCCATTCGGTGGCATCGTTCTTCGTCTCACGCGTGGACACCGAAATCGACAAGCGCCTCGACGCCATCGGCACCGACCACGCCAAGGCGCTTAAGGGCAAGGCAGGCGTTGCCAATGCCCGCCTCGCCTACCAGGTCTACGAGGAGCTCTTCTCCACTGAACGCTGGGCAGTCCTGGCGGAAGCCGGAGCACTGCCGCAGCGTCCCCTCTGGGCATCCACCGGTGTCAAGGATCCGGCCTACCCCGACACCTTGTACGTGACCGAGCTGGCTGCTGCCGGCGTGGTTAACACCATGCCGGAAAAGACCCTCGACGCCACCTTCGACCACGGCGTGGTCACCGGGGACACCATCACCGGCACCTACGCTGAAGCAAACGGAGTGCTCAACGCCCTCGAAGACCTGGGCATCTCCTACAACGAGGTTGTCGCGCTCCTGGAATCCGAGGGTCTGGAGAAGTTCGTGGCCAGCTGGAAGGAACTTCTGGCCGACGTCGAAGGCGCCCTCACTGCCGCCCGCTCAGGCATCCTGACCCACTGAGCATTCTCCGCTGCGGCGCCGCCGGTGAGGGACAGCGGGACACTAAACAGCACATTCCGGCCCCTGTCGCAGACCGGGGTGCCGCCGGGATTTTCATGAAGGACCACACACTGTGGTGTCCCGATGGTGAATCCGTCACCAGTCTCAGGGGGCGACTTCAAGGCTCTCCCCCTGAGACTGCCGATCTGCGGGAGCAAGTCCGGCCCGAGGAACCATCACGCATTGTCCTGTGCGGGATGGTTGGGTTCCCTCTCGCTCCGGCACACCTTGGCCCTGATCCTGAAGTTACGACCGCTACCGAAAGGCAGACACCATGCCCAGCTCACCCCAGCAGTGCTGCATCAATCCCAGCATCCTCTCCGCCGACTTCGTTAACCTCGAGGCCGAGCTGGCACGCATCGCCAACGCCGATGCCGTCCACGTCGATGTCATGGACAACCACTTTGTGCCGAACCTGACCATTGGCCTGCCCGTCGTGGAACGGCTGCAAAAGGTCAGCCCCATTCCGCTGGATGCGCACCTGATGATCGCCGACGCCGACAGGTGGGCGCCGCTGTACGCCGACGCCGGCCTGGACTCGGTGACCTTCCATGTGGAGGCGTCCAACGCGCCCATTAAACTGGCTCGCGAGCTGCGGGCCAGGGGTGCCAAGGCGGGCATGGCGCTGCGCCCGGCCACACCCGTGGAACCGTACCTGGACATGCTCAGCGAACTGGACATGCTGCTGATCATGACCGTTGAGCCGGGGTTCGGCGGGCAGTTCTTCCTGGATGTCACCTTGCCCAAGATCCGCCGGGCCCGGGCCGCCATCGAAGGCAGCGGCGTCAATGTGGCCATCCAGGTGGACGGCGGCATCACCGAGGAAACCATCACCCGCGCTGCCGAAGCCGGAGCCAACGTATTTGTTGCCGGCTCCGCCGTGTACGGCAAGGCCTCACCGGCCGAGGCCATCGATTCGTTGCGGGCCAAGGGCCAGCTGGCCTTTTCTGCTACAGCACTGCACTTGAACAACACTGCATCCCAACCAGCCTGAAGGACCAATCATGCGCGTTCACATCGCAACCGACCACGCCGGCATGGAGCTCAGCTCCCACCTCATCACCGTACTCTCAGCCAAGGGCTACGAGATGGTTGACCACGGACCTGCGTCCTACGATCCGGAGGACGATTACCCGGCCTTTTGCATCAATGCCGCGACAGCTGTTGTGGCCGACCAGGCCGCGGGCGTGGACGCCCTGGGGATCGTGCTGGGAGGCTCGGGCAACGGCGAACAGATCGCCGCGAACAAGGTCAAAGGTGTGCGTGCGGCCCTGGCCTGGAACCTCGACACGGCCAGATTGGCCCGCGAACACAACGACGCCAACGTGGTGGCCATGGGCGGGCGCCAGCACACCGTCAAGGAGGCCACCGAATTGATCGAGGCCTTCCTGAGCCGACCATTCAGCCATGACGAGCGCCACGAACGCCGCATCGGCAAGATCAGCAGCTTTGAGGCCACCGGCGCGGTTGCCGACTAGCATGGCGGTCCGCGACGTGGTCCGACGGGGGTTTGTCACCGAGGGACTGGATTGTGGCAGGCCGGGAGCAGGGGACCAACCCCGCCGGGCCACCAGACACTCAAAAAGGAAAGGCATCAGATGAGGATTGGCATTCTCACCTCGGGCGGCGACTGCCCGGGGCTGAACGCGGTCATCCGGGGAGCTGTGCTCAAGAGCAGCCGCGTCCCAGGCAACGAATTCGTGGGCTTCAAGTACGGCTGGCGGGGAGTCGTCAACGCCGATCTCGTTCGCCTTGACCGGCAAAGTGTGCGGGGCTTGTCCAAGCAAGGCGGCACAATCCTTGGCTCATCACGGACCAACCCGTTCGAGGGGCCGTCCGGGGGGCCGGAGAACATCTCGCTCGTTCTCAAGGAGAACCGCATCGACGCGATCCTCGCGGTTGGTGGAGAGGGCACCCTCACGGCGGCCGGCAGGCTCGCCGAGGCTGGCCTGCCGGTGGTCGGTGTGCCAAAAACCATTGACAATGACCTCGCCGCGACCGATTACTCGTTTGGTTTCAACACCGCAGTGGAAATCGCCACGGAAGCAGTGGACCGGATTCGTACAACAGCGGAATCCCACCAGCGCTGCATCGTGGTGGAAGTCATGGGCCGCAACGCCGGCTGGATCGCGCTCCATGCCGGCATGGCTGCCGGTGCCCACGCAATCCTCATTCCCGAACAGCCCCGCTCGATCACTCAGATATGCGAGTGGGTCAATTCTGTCCGGCACCGGGGCAGGGCCCCCGTTATTGTTGTTGCGGAGGGATTTGTCCTCGAAGGCATGACCGAAGCCCACTCCCACAAGGGACTCGACGCATTTGAGCGCCCCCGGCTGGGTGGCATCGCAGACATCCTCGCCCCCCTGATTGAGACCCACACGGGCATCGAATCCCGCGCCACGACCCTTGGATTTGCGCAGCGCGGAGGTGTCCCCAGCGCCTACGACCGCGTACTGGCAACGCGGCTGGGCATGGCCGCCGTCGACCTTGCCCGGCAAGAGCAATGGGGCCGCATGGTGGCGCTGCGGGGAACCGAAATCGTCTCGGTGAGCATCGCCGAAGCCACCCGCAGGCCAAAGCTCGTCCCCGTTGAACGCTATGACGAAGCAGCCTTCCTGTTCGGCTGAAAACCCGACGGAAGTTGGAAAACGCCCGCAGCAGCAGAAAAAAACCCGTAGCAGAAACTCAGCCCATAGGAGCTCTCAATGCCCATTGCAACACCGGAGAAGTATGCCGAAATG
>JBDTQM010000291.1:0-4124 GCA_039932175.1 Specibacter sp. | reverse complement strand
CGAACTCGACGGGCCAATACCCACCGAAAACAAATCAAAAACACCAACAGACATGTGAGTACCTCACTAAAGACTAAATTCCTTCCGCCAGTGAAACCTGGCGGAGGACCGGGCGCATCCTGACGGGGTGCCCGGCCGATTCCCTTCGGTGGCCGCCAGCCAAGGCTGCCACCGAAGGGAGTAACTGTACCGCCTAGGACAGATTTGCCACTGACGGGTAGAGCGGGTGGGCTGTTGCAAGTGCCTCAACCCGGGTGCGCAGACCGGACAAATCCGCGTCAGCGTCGGCCAGCAGGGCCTCGGCAATGATGTCCGCCACTTCGGCAAAGGCAGCCTCGCCGAAACCGCGGGTAGCCAGGGCCGGGGTGCCGATGCGCAGGCCGGAGGTGACCATGGGCGGGCGGGGATCAAACGGGACGGCGTTGCGGTTGACCGTGATGTCAATGGCGGCCAGCCTGTCCTCGGCTTCCTGGCCGTTGAGCTCGCAGTTGCGCAGGTCAACGAGGACCAGGTGGACCTCGGTGCCGCCGGAAATCACTGAGATTCCCTTGGCTGCAACATCCGGCTGGACCAGGCGGTCGGCAAGAAGACGGGCACCAAGCAGCACGCGCTCCTGGCGTTCCTTGAACTCCTCCGAGGCGGCGATCTTGAAGGCCACCGCCTTGCCGGCGATGACGTGCTCCAGCGGCCCGCCCTGCTGGCCCGGGAACACGGCGGAGTTGATCTTCTTGGCAATGTCGGCGTCGTTGCTCAAGATGATGCCGCCGCGGGGGCCGGCCAACGTCTTGTGCGTGGTGGACGTGGTGACGTGGGCGTGCGGCACCGGTGAGGGGTGCAACCCTGCGGCCACCAGACCGGCGAAGTGTGCCATGTCCACCATGAGGTAGGCGCCCACCAGATCCGCGATGCGGCGGAATTCGGCGAAGTCCAGCTGCCGGGCGTAGGCGGACCAGCCGGCAACAATCAGGGCCGGCTTGTGCTCGAGCGCCAGGCTCTCCACCTCGGCCATGTCCACCTGGTGCGTGTCCTCGCGGACCTGGTACGGGACCACGTTGTAGAGCCGGCCGGAGAAGTTGATCTTCATGCCGTGGGTCAGGTGCCCGCCGTGGGCCAGGTTCAGGCCCATGATGGTGTCGCCCGGCTTGATGAGCGCGTGCATCACGGAGGCGTTGGCCTGGGCGCCCGAGTGCGGCTGGACGTTGGCGAAGCCCGCCCCGAACAGGTCCTTGACCCGGTCGATGGCCAGCTGCTCAATGACGTCCACGTGCTCGCAACCACCGTAGTAGCGGCGGCCCGGGTAGCCCTCGGCGTACTTGTTGGTCAGCACGGAACCCTGTGCCGCCATGACTGCTGCCGCGGTGTGGTTCTCCGAGGCGATCATTTCCAGGCCGGTCCGCTGGCGGGACAGCTCTGCATCAATCTGTACGGCGATTTCCGGATCCAGCGCGGACAGCGGTGCATCGAGGCTGGCCGATGTCACCTGGACGTAGTCCACGGTTGCGGCGTCGGCGCGGCTCACAGTTCGCCTCCATTGGCGGCGGCGTACTCAGCAGCGGTGAGCAGGGGGCCCTCGGATTCCACGGCCACTTTGAACAGCCAGCCGGCACCGTAGGGATCGGAGTTGATCAGGGCCGGATCGTCAACGGCGGCCGTGTTCAGTTCGGTGACCTCGCCCGTAACGGGGGCGTACAGGTCCGAGACGGACTTGGTTGACTCAATCTCGCCGCAGCTTTCACCGGCGGTGACGGTGGAGCCCACTTCGGGCAGGTCCACGTACACAATGTCGCCCAGCGCGTCGGCGGCGACGGCGGAGACACCAATGGTGGAGGGGCCGGCGCCGTCGGCGGCGATCCACTCGTGCTCGGCGGAGTACTTCAGTTCAGGAGCTACTTTGCTCATCATGATCCGTTCGTTAAGTGTTGTGAGGGCTATGAAAAGAGTGTGGGGTGTTGGCCGCGACGGACCGGTATTTCCTCGGCGACTATCCGGCCCGTCGGCCGCGGGCGGCCTTGGGGGCCTCCTTTACGTCGCCTACGAAAACACCGGCTCCGTCGCTGCTGCGTCACTAGTTCATCCGGCGCGCAGCGAGGTGGGGGCTGGCGGTGTGGTGGGCGCCGCCGCGGACACACCGACGAAGTCGTGTGTGGCGCGGTGCGGGCACCAGCCCCCATCTCGCGAAAGCGCCGTGTAGAAGTTACTTTTGGCGCTTGTAAAACGGCAAGGCAACCACTTCGAAGGGCTCGGCCTTGCCGCGGAGGTCAACATCGAGCAGGGTGCCGGGTTCGGCGTGCGCCACGTCCACGTAGGCCATGGCGACCGGGTAGCCCAAGGTGGGGCTGGGCTGGCCGGAGGTGACCTCGCCGATGGTGGCGCCGTCCTTCAGAACCGGGTAATGCCCGCGGGCGGAGCGGCGGCCAAGACCCTTCAAGCCAACCAGCTTGCGGCCCGTGGTGGAGCCTTCGCCGGATTCCTTGATGGCGGCGAGCGCTGCCTTGCCAACAAAGTCGCTCTCCTTGGCCAGTGACACCACGGGACCCAGCCCGGCGGAGTAGGCGTGGCCGTCCAGGGACAGCTCGTTGCCGTACAGCGGCATGCCTGCTTCCAGGCGCAGGGAGTCGCGGGCAGCCAAGCCGGCCGGGATGAGGCCCTGCTCGGTGCCGTTCTCCAGGAGTGCCTGCCACAGTGCTGCGGCGTCGGCGTTGGGGAGGTAGATCTCAAAGCCGTCCTCGCCGGTGTAGCCCGTGCGGGCCAGCAGCAGCTCCTGGCCGTTGATGGTCACATCCACTGCGGAGTAGTACTTCAGCCCGGTCACCAGGGAGTGCTGCTCTTCCGGCACAAGGGTCAGCAGGATGGCCTCGGCATTGGGTCCCTGCACGGCGATGAGCGAGGTTGCGCTGGAGACGTCATTGACGACGACGTCGAAGCCGGCGGCGCGCTCGGCCAGCAGGGCCGCCACCGTGGTGGCGTTGCCGGCGTTGGGGACCACCAGGAACTTCTCGTCGCTGCGGCGGTAGGAGATCAGGTCATCGATGATGCCACCGTCGGCGTTGCAGATCAGCGAGTACTTGGCCTTGCCCACGGCCACCGCGGACAGCTTGCCGGCCAGTGCGTGGTCCAGGAACGCTGCAGCGTCGGGGCCGCTCACCCAAACCTCGCCCATGTGGGAGAGGTCAAAGAGGCCTGCGGCGTTGCGGACGGCATGGTGTTCGGCCAGCTCGGAGGAGTACTTCAGCGGCATCTGCCAGCCACCAAAGTCGGTGAAGGAGGCGCCGGCTTTTTCGTGTTCGCCGTAAAGGGCTGTGTGGTTCTCAGTCATGGGAATTCCTTTGCGGGTTAGTTTGAAAAGTCTTCTGCGAATTCTTCCAGCGGAGGGCAGGAGCAGACCAGGTTGCGGTCCCCCGCAGCACCATCAATGCGGCCCACCGGCGGGAAGTACTTGTCCTGGCGCAGGCCGGTCACCGGGAAGGCTGCCTGTTCGCGCGGGTAGCCGCGCTCCCAGCTGGAATCGATCACGGCGGCAGCCGTGTGGGGTGCGTTGCGCAGAGGGCTGTCGGCCAGTGTGAAGGCGCCTTCGGCAACTTGATCGATTTCCGCACGAATGCTGACCATGGCCGTGATGAAACGGTTGATTTCGGTCAGGTCCTCGGACTCCGTCGGCTCCACCATGAGGGTGCCGGCCACGGGGAAGGACAGGGTGGGTGCGTGGAAACCGTAGTCGATGAGGCGCTTGGCAACGTCTTCCGCTGTGACACCCGTCTTGGCTGTCAGGTCGCGCAGGTCCAGGATGCACTCGTGGGCAACCAGGTCCCCGGCGCCTGTGTACAAGACCGGGAAATGCTCGTTGAGCTGTGAAGCAATGTAGTTGGCTGCCAGCAGTGCAGACTTGGTGGCCTCGGTCAGGCCCTGCCCGCCCATGAGCTTCACGTAGGCCCACGAGATCGGCAGCACGCCGGCGGAGCCGAAGCGTGAAGCGGAAATCGGGACTCCCGAGCCAGCGGAGGTGGAGCCTGTCGACGCGTTCGCATCGCCCGGCATGAAGGGCGCCAGGTGGGCCTTGGCTGCAACGGGGCCCACGCCGGGGCCGCCGCCGCCGTGCGGGATGCAGAAGGTCTTGTGCAGGTTCA
>JBDTQM010000290.1:0-4149 GCA_039932175.1 Specibacter sp. | reverse complement strand
ATGCAACCGCCGAGCGTTGTTGTGGTGGTGCGCCGTGTGGGAGCGGGTTTGTCCGGGTGGTTTCTGGGTGAGGCCGTGGAAGCGGCTCACAGCGTGCCCCTGCTGCGCTGTCAGGGATGCGGGGCACCCGGGAGGCTTTAGGGTGCGAAGGAGCGGTGGCCGGCGAAGAATCCCAGCGCGTAGTCGGGGGTCTCGAACTTCACGGTTGTTCCCTTGGGGAAGAACAGCACGTCGCGTTCCTTCGCGTGGGTCACGTCCCCTGTCGTCTGGTCGGTGAGGATGAACTCACCGGTGATGACGACCTTCATTTCGTCGTACGTATAGGTGTAGATCAGGGGGTCGGAGGCCTTCAGCTCGAAGAAGCCGGAGCTCATGACCGAGCCTTCAGGGTTGTGGAGTGCGTCGCCGATGGCGGCGTCAACGCCGGGCTCGTTCATCGAGGGCAGCCCGATGTAGCCGTTTTCGACTTTGTGGATGGATCCGGCCTTGGTGAGTTTTCCTGTGAGGGTTTCCATGATTTTCTCCTACAAATAGTGTCGTGAACGTATGATTCATCGTTGGATACATACGGAACTACGCCGACGATCAGGCGCGAACCCTCTGCTTGGGGCCCCGGAAGGAACCAGCCGCCACGCCACCAGCCCCCACTTCCAGGGGACCAGCCCGGTTCTGCTCCGAACCCGGCCGTGTGATGTCTGTCACGAAAATTTCTTCCTGACAGCAAAGCTACGCCGCATAATCCAACTAGTCGAGTCTTTTTAGAAATTAAAGTTTTACTTCTGAAGTTAATCCCCCTGACAGCAGGGCAGCCCTGAGGATCCGAGGGAAGTCGTTTTCCGTTGCTGGCCCGCGGAAAACGCGTCATCCTGCCACCTTTGCCAGGGAGGGGCTGGGTCGTTGGAAACTTTCCTTCCTGCCGGTATTGGCTGGTACGGCGCGGCCACCGGTCAGACCGGCCCACAGCTCTCCGCGCGGCCGTGGATCCAGAACACCTGTAGTGGCCGTCAAGAGTCCAGGGTCAGGCAACAGGATTTCAGGTTCCCTGATTTGTCAGCGTTTTTTGCTGATTGGAAGGATCCATGAAAAAGGTCCGTCACCGGATTCAACGCCCCCCTCGCGGCAAAAACCGTCCTGTTCTTCCGCTCCACCCACGCACGGGAACCATCGAACCTGGCGAGAACGCCCCGCCGGGGTGCACACCCTCGTGGTGGCAGGGAATCACTGTGCAACCGACGTTGCAACCGACGTTGAAGGATGACATCACTGATGCCTCGTCCACGGGAACCTGACGGGTCCGGCAACAAGGATGTCATTGACCCGGCGTGAATGCACCCCGGGGAGGGGACTGTCAAGGGTGTGGGCGGCATGAGGGAAGTCCACTGCATCGGTCACAAGGGGAACCCCGGATTCACCCCAACCGTGCGGACCATTTGAGGCCCTCGTTTGCAATTCGACGGGAATGATGCGGCGCGTGGAATGACCCTGCCGGGTTCGGGCGTGCACTGGCATCGCCCATCATGGGCTGAAACGCCGGGGCGAAAGGGTCCCGGTGCCAGGGCAGCAGGAACAGGAACAATCCTGCACGTGTGCCATGGGTTGGCGGCCCTTCGCCTTCATGGCCGCCACTGCATAATTTCTGCATGGGCTGACAGTCATCCCTTGACAGTTTCTTCCGAATGATCCGCCGGTCCCTATCCCGCCGTCGCGAAAGTGACATCCGGCGCGGCGTCCGGTGCCATGTGCGGGTGAGCTGCCCACCAGGCGGCACAGGCAGCGCGCCAGCTGTCAAGGTCGTCTTCACGGCCGCTGATGCTCACCGTCGATCCCGACACCCGGGCCACGGCGGAGCCGCAGAAGTAGGCGCCGTCATCTGCTGCGATCGCCGGGTACTCCTCATAGAGTTCGCCCAGGGAACGGATCACGTAGTTCGGGCGCTCGTCCAAGCGCGCACCCAGGGCCGTTTGGACAGAGTCCACGCCCGTGAGGACCAGGACTGTGGCCATGCCTGCGCGATTTCCGCCCAGGATGTCGGTGTCCAGGCGGTCGCCGACGACGAGGGCGCGCTCGACACCGGAGTGGAGCGCAGCCGTCTCGAAGAGGGAAGCTTCTGGTTTTCCTGCCACCAGGGGCGACTTGCCCGTGGCTGCGGCAACCGCGGCCACCAGTGCCCCATTGCCGGGGGCAAATCCCCGTTCCTGGGGAAGGGTCATGTCCACGTTCGTCGCAACCCAGGTGGCGCCTGCGGTGATCGCGTAGCTTGCCTCTGCCAGGTCCTTCCAAGCGAGGGTGGGGGAAAAGCCCTGGATGACGGCGTCCGGCCGGTCATCCGGGGTGGTCACGACGACAAGCCCTTGCGCCCTGACGGAGTCTGCGAGGAACTGACTGCCGACCACGAGCACGGACGCGCCGGCAGCAACCTCGCCCGCCAGCAGCTGTGCACCGGCCAGCGCAGATCCGAAGACCTGTTCAGCGGTGGCAGGTGCCCCCAATGTCCGCAGATGGGCGGCAACTTCCTCGGGTGAACGCGACGCGTTGTTTGTCACGTAGGCCAGGCTCTTACCTTCTCCTGCGAGCTGGTCGAGTGCGTCAATGGCCCCCTCAATCACCCGCGCTCCGGTATAGACGACGCCGTCGAGGTCAGCGAGCACTCCGTCAAAGCCGTCAATTAGTCGATTGCTCATCGATGCCTTCTTTTCTCTGGTCAATGTGTGTCCACCGCACTGATTTCGGATTTGTCGCCACTCCACTGGGTGTGGAAGGTGCCTTCGGCGTCCACACGGCTGTAGGTGTGGGCACCGAAGAGGTCGCGCAGGCCCTGGGTCAGTGCGGCGGGCAGGCGCGTGCGGCGCAGTCCGTCGTAGTAGGCCAGTGAGGAGGAGAACACCGGTACCGGGATGCCCAGCTGCACGGCTGTGGAGACCACGCGGCGCCAGGCCGGGAGGACCTCGGCAATTTCTGCTGCAAAGGCCGGTGCGAACAGCAGGTTCGCGGGCTTCTCTGCTGCGGCGTAGGCCTTGGTGATGTCCTTGAGCAGCTCGGCACGGATGATGCAGCCGCCGCGCCACAGCGAGGCGATCTCATCGAGCTTCAGGTCCCAGTTGTACTCGCCGGCTGCGGAGGTAAGCATGTCGATGCCCTGCGCGTAGCTGATGAGCTTGGAGGCGTAAAGTGCCTGGCGGACGTCCTCAACGAAGTCGGCGCCCACATCAACGGCAACCTCGTGGCCGGCCAGAACGTCCTGGCCAATGGCACGCTGGTCACGCTGGCTGGAGAGTCCGCGGGCAAAAACGGACTCGGCGATCGCGGAGATCGGCGAACCCAGATCCAGGCCGGACTGAACAGTCCAGCGGCCCGTGCCCTTCTGCCCTGCGGAGTCAACAATGACATCAACGAGCGGCTTGCCGGTCTTGGCGTCAACGTGACCCAAAACTTCTGCCGTGATCTCGATCAGGAAGGAGGCCAGCTGGCCTTCGTTCCACTGGCCGAAGATTTCAGCCTGCTCGGCCGGCTCAATGCCGGCGGCGCTGCGCAACAGGTCGAAAGCTTCGCCAATGACCTGCATGTCGGCATATTCAATGCCGTTGTGAACCATCTTCACGAAGTGGCCGGCACCGTCGGTGCCGATCCATGCGCAGCAGGGCTGCCCGTCAACCTTGGCGGAAATTTTTTCCAGCAACGGACCCAGGGCAGCGTAGGATTCCTTGGAACCACCGGGCATGATGGACGGGCCCAACAGGGCCCCTTCCTCACCACCTGACACACCAACGCCCACAAAGTGCAGGTTCTTCTCCGCCAGGGCCCCCTCACGGCGGCGGGTGTCCTGGTAGTGCGAGTTGCCACCGTCAATGACAATGTCGCCCTCTTCCAAGAGGGGCACCAGCGCGTCAATCACGGAGTCAACCGGACCGCCGGCCTTGACCATGATCAGCACACGGCGCGGCTTCTCCAAGGACTCAACGAGCTCGGCAAGGGATTCGGTGCGAACAAAATCGCCCTCGCCGCCATGGGCTGCCAGCAGCGCGTCAGTCTTCTCGACCGAGCGGTTGTGCAGGGCCACCGTGTATCCATTGCGGGCCAGGTTACGGGCCAGGTTGGCGCCCATGACGGCCAGACCTGTGACACCGATCTGTGCAGTGCCGATTTGTGCAG
>JBDTQM010000289.1:0-4163 GCA_039932175.1 Specibacter sp. | reverse complement strand
GAGTGCTGAAATTTGTGCAGGTGACTTCTGAAAATGACATTCTGGAAATGACATTTTCCGCATCGCAGTGTCCGTAAGGGGTGTCCCATATAGACGTAGCCAAAGTGTAAGCCGGTCGTTACCGGACACTCCCAAACAGCTTGCCCCCAGTTCGCCGCGCCTTGGTCCCCGGCCCCTGATTGAACCGGCCGCCGTGCGCCTATGCGCCCCGGCATCCTGACTGCCGCAGGTAAATAAAGGCCGTTCGGGATCGGTAAGGATTCCGCTATTGCGCAACCACCGGCGAGGGGCTCTAATGGGAGCAATGTGAAGGGAGCCGGCTATGAATGCTGCAACCGCCGCCCGAGTGGGGGCGGGCGGGGACTCTTATATTACCCGTGGGGGTGTTGCCGCGTTGCGGATCGGGGTCGGCCTATTGTGGATTCAGAACGTGGCCTGGAAGGTGCCGCCGGATTTTGGTATGCATGCGAACACGGGATTGTATTTTTTCACTCGTTTCGCGGTCGACCGCCCGGTGTTTGCCCCCTATGCCTGGTTCGTCGAGCATGTGGTGCTACCCAATTTCGCCTTCTTTGGGTGGATGACCCTACTCATCGAGGCTGGTCTGGGGGCGTTCCTGTTGATCGGGCTGGCTACCCGGTTCTGGGCGGTGGTCGGGGTGGCCCAGTCGCTGGCGATCATGCTGTCCGTCCTGAACGCACCCGGAGAATGGCACTGGTCCTATTATTTGATGATTCTGGCGCACGTCGCGGTGTTCGCCACCGCAGCCGGGCGCAGTTTCGGGGTCGATGGTGTCCTGTGTCCTGGCTGGCAGAAATCCACCGGACGCCTCGCTGGCATGATGGTGAGACTCTCGTGACCGGGCGGCGCTTCGATCGGGCTCCGGTGGTTCTGGGCGTTGCCGCACTGCTCAGCACCCTGTTCGCCCTCTCCACCGGTGGGCCGGCGCCGGTGGACCTGATCCATGTCCGTGGTGCTGGCTTGATCGTGATCCTGGTTTTGGGGGTTCTGACCGTGCTTGGCGGGATGCTGCGACGGCGAGTTCTGGTGATCGTTGCCGGCGCCGGTTTCGTCTTGGCCGCAACGATCCAGCTGCTGCAGACTGGCCAGCCGGTCAACTGGCTCGGCGGCGACGGCTCCACCCTGGCGCTAATGGGCGGTCTGGGTATCGGACTGCTTGCCGTCTCCCTCGCACGGCGACCTGACGCCACGGCAACCAGTGGGAAGGCTCACAAATGAATCTGAACGCGATACTCGATCCCGTACTCGCCATTGCTGGCGACCATGCCCACGACGTCGATGCCGAGGCCAGGTTCCCTGCGGAGGCCGTCGAGGCCCTGCGGGAGTCCGGGTTGCTCGGGTTGACACTGCCAGTGGACGCCGGTGGCCTCGGGGCCGGCCCGCACGAACTCGTCGACGTCTTGGGTGCACTGGCTGGGGTCTGCGGGTCGACGGCGATGATCTATCTGATGCATGTCAGTGCCGCAATGGTGGTAGTGGCGGCACCGCCACCGGGGCTGCCGGATCTGGTGGCCGATATGGCCGGTGGCCGGGCTCTGGGTTCGCTGGCGTTCTCGGAGGCCGGATCCAGATCGCATTTCTGGGCGCCCGTGTCCCGGGCACGGTTCAACGGGGCCGGGGTGTTGCTGAACGCCGCCAAGAGCTGGGTGACCTCGGCCGGTCATGCCGATGTCTATATCGCTTCCACGCTAACGGCGGACGCGGACACCGTTGACCTGTTTGCGGTCCCGTCCGGCACACCCGGTGTCGGGGTGGCCGGGGCGTGGCGCGGCATGGGGTTGCGGGGCAACGCCTCGAACCCGATGAGCTTCGAAGCCGAGGTGCCCGAGGGCTATCGCCTTGGTGGGGTCGGCGCCGGGTTGGACCTGATGCTCCAGACCGTGCTGCCATGGTTTAACGTGGGGAACGCTGCCGTGTCGGTCGGGCTGTCCCGGGCCGCCGTGAACGCCGCCATCCGCCACACCAGCGCCGCCCGGCTGGAACATCTGGATGAGGCCCTGTCCGCCTTGCCAACCATCCGCGCACAGCTGGCCCGGATGTCGATCGAGCTTGCTTCCACCTCGGCCTACCTCACCCAAGCCGCAGGTCGGCTTGTTGAGCCCCGCGAGGACACCATGCTGCACGTGCTCGGCGTCAAGGCCGCGGCCAACGACGCGGCCCTGCGCATCACCGACTCCGCAATGCGCGTCTGCGGCGGCGCGGCGTTCTCGGAGCATCTGCAGATCGACCGGTTCTTCCGCGACTCCAGAGCCGGCCATGTGATGGCACCCACCGCTGATGCGCTCTACGATTTCTACGGCAAGGCCATCACCGGACAGCCGCTGTTCGGGACCCAGCCGTCCGCCCCGGAACAGGCCCCGGCGTGAGCGCCCCGCTGATCGTCGGTGCAGTCGCTTACACCCCCAACGTGGTGACTATCTGGGAGGGCATCCGAGACTACTTCGCCAGCACCCCCGCCGAGATGGACTTCGTGCTCTTCTCCAACTACGGGCGGCAGGTGGACGCGCTGCTTCAGGGCACGATTGACGTGGCTTGGAATACCAACCTGGCTTGGGTCCGCGCCGTCGCGCAAACCAATGGCGCCTGCCGGGCGCTTGCCATGCGGGACACCGACACCGTATTCAAGACCATTTTCGTGGCCCATGCCGGCGTCGGGCTAGGCGGCTTGGAGGATCTGAAGGGCCGCCGTCTGGCGCTGGGGTCAAGGGATTCGGCGCAGGCCGCGATCCTGCCCGTCCATTTTCTGACCCAAGCCGGGCTCGGCGACGGAGAGGTTAACCTCCTGCGGATTGACAGCGACGTCGGCAAACACGGCGACACCGGCCGCAGCGAACTTGATGCCCTGCGCGCTGTCCTCGATGACAGGGCCGACGCCGCAGCGATCGGCATCAACACCTGGGAAGCCATCGGGCGTGATGAGCTGATGCCCGGGGCGCTTGAGGCGTTCTGGGAATCCCCGGTCTACAGCCACTGCAACTTCACCGCCTTGCCCGCACTCTCCCAGGAGCGCTCCGCGCCCTGGGTCGAGCACCTGCTCGCGATGGACTGGGACAACCCCTCACACCGTCCCATCCTGGAAATGGAAGGCCTGCGCCGCTGGGTGGCCCCCCGGCTGGAAGGATACGAAGCCCTGCTTCAGGCGGTACACGAACAAGGCATCGGGCCCCGATGGTAAACTACGGCATCGTCTTGGATCTGGTCGAGCGCCTCTCCACCGTGGCCGACGGCGCCACCGCGGCCGTGCCACTGGGACCTGGCGATCAGGGCCCGCTGACACAGACTGTGGCAGCATGGTGCGCCCGGACAGGCAACGAACTCCTAGAAGTCCGCGACGGAGCCGCCATCATCCGCCGCGGCCACGCCCCCGACCCGCTCGCCGGGCTGGCATCCGCGCAAATGCCCGGAACCCGGCTATGGATGTACACGAACTTCGACTGCAACCTGGCCTGCGACTACTGCTGCGCCCGGTCCTCGCCGCAAACCGCCCGCCGGGCCCTGGGCATCGAGCGTGTACGCCAGCTGGCCGGCGAGGCCGTCGGGGCCGGGGTCAGTGAGCTACTGCTCACCGGCGGGGAGCCCTTCCTGCTGCCGGACCTCGATGACCTCGTTGAGGCATGCACGGCGGCGCTGCCGACCACGCTACTGACAAACGGGATGCTCTTTCGCGGGAACCGGCTCGAACGCCTGCGCAGGATGGACCGCGATCGGCTCGCCTTGCAGATCAGCCTCGACTCCGCCACCCCGGACACCCACGACAGCCACCGCGGGACCGGCTCCTGGGCCCGGGCCGTGGCCGGCATCCGGATAGCGCAGGAGGAAGGATTCCGGGTCAGAGTCGCTGCAACCCTGCCCGCCGGACAGAGCCACGAACTCCAGCCGTTCCACAGCTTCCTCGACTCCCTGGGCATCGCGGTCGAGGACCAGGTCATCCGTGCCCTCGCCCACCGCGGCAACGCTGACTCAGGCCTGGAACTGACCATCGAATCGCTCATCCCCGAAGTGACCGTCACCGCCGACGGCGTCTACTGGCACCCCGTCAGTGCCGACGACCCGGACCAGCTCGTCACCGCGAAGATCTTCCCACTGTCCGAGGCCATCGCCGAGGTCCGCCGCCGATTCAGCGACTACCGCGCACGCGCCAA
>JBDTQM010000288.1:0-4168 GCA_039932175.1 Specibacter sp. | reverse complement strand
ACCACCCGATCGTGTAGCATCTGGATTGCTGGACGGTCGAGATCACGCAGCGCGTTGTGGATCCCCGTGAGGAGGCGCTTCTCGTAGTAGGGGCGCCGACCTCTTTTAAGGGCGATCTCATCGTAATGAGCTACGACGACTTCAACGAGTACGCCAAGCTTCGCCGCGAACTCTCCGACCACGAATCCGGCGCATCGGCGTCAAAGTCCAAGCAACGCCGCGGTGCCGTTGTTGATTCAATCGTGAGCCTGCGCCCCGGCGACGTGATTTTGGTGCCGGGCGGGCGCAACCCGGGCCACGCCGTCGTGGTTGGGGCAGACAGCAACACACGCGAACCGCGCCCCTCCATCCTGACGGTGGACAGGGAACTGCGGCGGCTGAACCTACATGACCTGAACGGACCCGTGGAGGTTGCCGCGCAAGTGCGCCTGCCCAAGGGCTTCAATGCCAAGGTGCCCAAGGACAAGCGGAATCTGCTGGCGGCCGTGGAGGCAAAGCTGGCCGATTCGGCAGACCAGCGACCGCACCGGAGCGCAGCGTTCCACTACGCCGACACCGGCGAGGAAACCGCCATCACCACGCTGCGCAGAAACTTGCGGGCCCACCCCTGCCATGGCTGCAGCGACCGCGAGGACCACGCACGCTGGTCCGAGCGCTGGTGGAAGCTCCGGCGCGAGACCGACGGGATAGTGCGTGCCATTCAGTCGCGCACCAACACCATTGCCCGCACCTTCGACAGGGTCATTGACCTGCTGGCCAGCTACGGATTTGTGGCGGCCGACGGCACCGGAACCCTGGTGCCCAGCGAGGACGGGCAGCGCCTGCGCCGCGTTTATGGCGAGAAGGATTTGCTGATTGCCCTGGCCCTGCGGCAGGGTGCGTTTGACGACTTGGATGCCGCCGAGCTGGCAGCCTTTGTCACCGCGCTGGTGTACCAGGCAAAGCGCGACGGCGAAGGTGCCCGGCCCCGTATGCCCAGCGTGAGCCTGGAACAGTCGGTGGAAGACGTTGTCATCCAATGGGCCAGGCTCCAGGACGCCGAGGAATCGCACAAACTGCCGTTGACCAGTGAGCCGGAAATGGGCCTTGTGTGGCCCATGTACAAGTGGGCCAAGGGACGCAGCCTGGCGGATTCGCTGGCTGGCACCGAGCTGGCTGCGGGCGACTTTGTGCGCTGGACCAAGCAGGTCATTGACCTGTTGGGGCAGCTGGCCCAGGTCCCCGCCGTGCCGGCCGGCTTTGCCCCGGTGTGCCGTCAGGCCATTGAGCTGCTCCGCCGAGGTGTTGTCACGTACACGGCCGTGGTGGACTGAGCACACCGCCCGGGCTTCCGCTCCCGGATGCGGTGCAGCCACTGATTTTTTTGCACATTTTGTTGAAAGGACTGCTTTTCCCATGTCATTGACCTTGTACAGGAATGGTTCTGTTTACAGCGCCGCCGATCCCCTCGCCACAGCCATGCTGGTGGACGGGGACGTGGTGGCGTGGGTTGGCTCCGAGCACGCCGCCACATCACTGCTGGATTCACGCATGCAGGAGGTGGATCTTGCGGGGGCCCTGGTGGCACCAGGATTTGTGGATTCCCATGTTCACGTCACCGAGACGGGCGTGGCACTTGACTCCGCAGACCTGTCCGGGGCCACCTCCGTGACAGATCTCCTGGACCGGGTTGCCGCCGCGGCCGCCACCACCGTTGGCATGGTGCTGGGGTACGGCTGGGACAGCACTGCATGGACCGACAACCGCCCTCCCACGGCCGAGGAACTCGACAGGGCCGGCGGCGGCCGCGAGGTGTACCTGGCCCGGGTGGACGTGCACTCGGGTGTTGTATCCTCCGCCCTGGCGCAGCGCTGCGGGCTTGGCTCGTTGGCAGGCTGGAACGGTGCGGGCCTGGTCAGCGGCGCCGCCCACCAAAAGGCCCGGGACGCTGCGCGCGCCTTGAGCCCTGAGCAGCGACAGTCGGCACAGCAGCGGGCCCTGCGCCACGCCGCTGCCAACGGCTATGTGGCGCTGGCCGAAATGAGTGCACCCCACGTGGGCTCCATCGACGACCTGGCCGCACTGACGGCGTTGACCGCTGCCGACGCCGCCGAGGCCCTGCCGCAAATACTGCCGTACTGGGGAGAACTGGTGTCCAGCGTGGAACAGGCCCGCGAGCTCCTGGCCCTTCTGGGCCCGGCTGTGCTGGGCTTGGCCGGGGACATCAACATTGACGGCTCGCTGGGTTCGCGGTCGGCGCTTCTGCGCCTGCCCTATGCAGATGCCCCGGAGTCTTTCGGTGCCGCGCAGCTGAGCGTCGGCCAAGTTGCCGACCACCTGGCCGCGACCTCTGAACTGGGCCTGACCGGCGGCTTCCACGTCATCGGCGACGGTGCCATGGACATTGCCCTGGAAGGGCTGGAAATAGCTGCCGCACGGGTGGGCATCGACAAGGTCCGGGCCGCCGGCCACCGCTTTGAACACGCCGAAATGGTTGACGCGCCCGCCATGGCGTCCCTGGCCAAGCACGCCGTCACGGTTTCACTCCAGCCGGGCTTTGACGCCCTCTGGGGCGGCCCGGACGGCATGTACGCCCAACGCCTGGGTGCCGGACGGGCGAGCGGGCTGAACCCGCTGGCACGCTTCCATGAGGCGGGGGTGCCGCTGTGCTTCGGCTCGGATGCTCCCGTGACACCGCTGAACCCGTGGGCCAGTGTCCGGGCGGCACTGAACCACCACGAGCCGGCGTCCCGGATCTCGGCGCGGGCAGCGTTCATTGGCCACACCCGGGCCGGCTGGCGGGCAGCAAAGTCCGAGAACCCGATGCTTGGCCAGCTGGCCCCCGGCGCACCGGCGAGTTTCGCCGTTTGGGATGTGGAGGCGCTCATGGTTCAAGTGGCCGACGACAGGGTGCAGTCCTGGTCCACGGATCCACGGGCCCGCACTCCGCTGCTGCCTGCCCTGGACACCGGGAATGACCCGCGCTGCCTGCAAACGGTGCATCTGGGCCGTGAACTGTTCGCCAGCGATGACTTCACCACCAGCAGCACGCAGCAGGAACAATAGTCAGATTCTTTCAGCTGCCACCCTCAATTACCCGGCGGTAATATGTGCCCTGACCTGCACGGATGTCTATCCGCGCAGGTCAGGAACATGTTGACAGGCAGGCCCCTGGCAATTAGTTTTAGGGGAGCGGAGAACCTCCCTTGGGAGAGCCCCGGTCGGTGTTAAGTTCAGCTTTCCCGACGCTAGGGAGATAGGTTCGCGCGCCACTAGAAAACAACTATGATCCGTGCAACATGTGCGTGACTTAATTGGTCCGAAGGCGCGTGGGCTTATCTTTTCCCTGGCCAGCTCGCCTATAATGGTGATTTGGCGCTAACTGCCCGGCCGCTGTGTCGACAAAGCCATGACATGGCACCAGCGGCTGCAGACCAAGGTTCTCCACTTCTCACCTTCACCACGGAAAGGCACCAATTGTTGCGTGTCCTTGTGATCATTCCCACCTACAACGAGATCGAGTCGCTGCCTAAAACGCTGACCCGACTGCGTGCCGCCGTCCCCCACGCGGATGTGCTGATTGCCGATGACAACAGCCCCGACGGGACGGGCCAGTGGGCCGACGAATTTGCTGCCGGCGATTCGGCCGTGCAGGTCCTGCACCGTGCAGGCAAGGAAGGCCTGGGCGCCGCCTACCTGGCCGGTTTCATCTGGGGTCTTGACGCCGGCTACGACGTCCTGGTGGAAATGGATGCCGACGGCTCCCACCAGCCCGAACAGCTTCCCCTGCTGCTGGATGCCATTGATGCGGGCGCAGACTTGGTGTTGGGTTCGCGCTGGGTGCCGGGCGGAAAGGTGGTCAACTGGCCGCTGCACCGCAAGCTGATCTCCACCTGCGGCAGCCTGTACTCGCGCGTCATCCTGGGCATCTCGATCCGCGACGTGACCGGCGGCTACAGGGCGTTCCGCCGCAGCACGCTTGAGGCGCTGGACTTCGACTCCGTGGAGTCGGTGGGCTACGGCTTCCAGGTGGACATGCTCTGGCGCGTCTGCCAGAAGGGCATGAAAGTTGTGGAAGTTCCCATCACGTTCGTGGAGCGCGAATTCGGTGCCTCCAAAATGAGCGGCAACATTGTCCAGGAAGCCATGATCAACGTGATGAAATATGCCCAGGCGACGCGAGTGCAGG
>JBDTQM010000287.1:0-4196 GCA_039932175.1 Specibacter sp. | reverse complement strand
GGATGGTTCGTCCTCGCTGCCGCGTCCACGGCCGATGTGGTCATCATGGCCGCTGCCGTTGCTGATTTCCGTCCGGCCAACATCTCCACGGGCAAGATCAAGAAACGCGACAACACCGACGACCCCGTCATCACGCTGGTCCGCAACCCTGACATTCTGGCCGAGTTGGTGGCCCACCGGGCAGCGCAGAACCAGCAGCAGCTCATTGTTGGGTTTGCCGCCGAAACAGGCGACGAACAGGCCGACGCCCAGACGTATGCGCTGGCAAAGCTCCGGCGCAAGGGCTGTGATCTGCTGGTGGTCAACGAGGTTGGTCCGGGGGAGTCCGGTTCCGAGCGCGTGTTTGGGCAGGACACCAACCAGGTTGAAATTCTGGCCTTGGACGGTGCCGAGCCCGTGCAAACCGGCGGGAGCAAGCGTGAGGTCGCCAACGCCGTCGTACATCTCATTGCGCAGCGGCTGGGAGTCAACTAACCCGTGCGCCAACGCAAATTGTGTGACATTCCATGTCTGCCGCCAATGGAGCGCGGCCCTATCCTCAGTAAAGTAGAACAGTGACTTCAGCAAACCCCCTGCGCCTATTTACCTCCGAATCCGTGACGGCAGGACACCCCGACAAAATTTGTGACCAGATCAGCGACGCCATCGTCGACGCGCTGCTGGCCGAAGACCCCGATTCGCGGGTGGCCGTGGAAACCATGGCCACCACCGGCCTGGTCCATGTTGCCGGCGAGGTGACCACCAACGCCTATGTGGAAATCCCGGCGATTGTGCGCAACACCATTTTGGACATTGGCTACGATTCCTCGGCCAACGGCTTTGACGGCGCCCGCTGCGGCGTGTCCGTCTCGATCGGCCAGCAGTCCCAGGACATTTCCGACGGCGTCTTCAACGCTTTGGAGGTCCGTGAAGGCACCGCCGTGGACAAGTACGACACCCAGGGTGCCGGCGACCAGGGCCTGATGTTTGGCTACGCCAGCAACGAGACCGCGTCCTACATGCCCACCCCCATCTTCCTGGCCCACAGGCTCTCTGAGCGCTTGACGGATGTGCGCAAGTCCGGACTGCTGTCCTACCTGCGCCCCGACGGCAAGACCCAGGTCACCATTGGCTATGACGGCGAAAAGCCCGTCTCCGTGGACACCGTTGTCATCTCCAGCCAGCATGCCGAGGGCGCCGCCCTGGAGCAGCTGCGTGCCGACCTGCAGGAATTCGTGATTTCACCTGTCATGGACGCCTCGGGCCTGGATGTCTCAGCCATCAAGACGTACCTGAACCCCGCCGGCCCGTTTGTGGTTGGCGGCCCCGTGGGCGACGCCGGCCTCACCGGCCGGAAGATCATTGTTGACACCTACGGCGGCATGGCCCGCCACGGCGGCGGCGCGTTCTCCGGCAAGGATCCATCCAAGGTGGACCGCTCGGCCGCCTACGCCATGCGCTGGGTTGCCAAGAACGTTGTGGCCGCGGGCCTGGCCTCACGTGCAGAAGTCCAGGTTGGCTACGCCATTGGCGTGGCGCGCCCCGTGGGCGTCTATGTGGAAACCTTCGGCACCGAAACCGTTGACCCGCGCCGCATCGAGGACGCCATCGCGGCAATCTTTGACCTGCGCCCCATGGCCATCATTGACAGCCTTGACCTCAAGCGTCCCATCTACGCCAAGACGGCAGCCCACGGCCACTTTGGCCGAGACGAGCCGGACTTCACGTGGGAAAACCTTGACCGGGTTGATGCCCTGAAGGCGTTCTTCAACGCCTAAACGGATTTGTTATCCACAGCTTTGTTATCAACAGCCAAGCACAGCCCACTGACTTCTTTGTCAGTGGGCTGTGCTTAGCTTGTTTTAGGCCCCTTTGGAGTGTGGCCGCCGAGCGGGGAACAAACCCCACGCCATTGAAGCATGCCATTGAGGCATGCCATTGAAGGAGGACGCCATGGATGAAGACCAAAGCCATGGCGTGCAGCTGAGCCTGCTCAGCGGTTTTGTGGCCAAGGAGCGGGTGCCCGACCCCCATAGCGGCGTGGTCTTGGCGCCGGAGTTGCCCGTGGCCCAGGTGGTCATTGATTCACCCTTGCCGCACCTGGACAGAATCTTTGACTACTCAGTGCCCCTTGAGCTGGACGCCAGCGCCCAAGCTGGGGTGCGGGTCCGGGTGAAGTTTTCCGGCCAGGATCTCAACGGCTTCCTGGTGGCCCGGGTTGCCGAGTCGCAAAGTGAGCGGCTGGTGCCGTTGAACCGGGTGTATTCCGCGGTTCCGGTGCTGACGCCGTCCGTGTTGGAGCTTGCCCACAAGGTGGCTGCACGCTATTGCGGCACGGTGGCAGACGTTCTGCGGGTTGCCGTCCCGCCACGGGTTGCCGGCCTGGAGAAGATTTATCTGGCCAGGGACGCCGGCCCCGCCGCGGATGCACTGGAGCCGATCCCGGCAGCCCACCCGGGGGCTTCCTTGTTCACTGACTTCTCCCACGGCGAGGAGTTCCTGGCTGAACTGGCCATGGGGGCCTCGCCCAAGGCGGTGTTGGGGGCCCTGGCCGGCTTTGGCGCCCACTCCTGGCAGCACCAGCTGGCCCAGGCCGTGGCCTACTGCCAGCTGTCGGGCCGCGGCGCCATTGTGGTGGTCCCCGACCTGCGCGACCTGGACTTGCTTGAACACGCCTTCGCAGCAGTGTTGCCGCCCGATAGTTTTGTAAAACTGACCGCCGACGACGGCCCCAGCCTGCGCTACGCCAACTTCCTGCGTGTCCTCGCCGGGGATGTGAAGATCGTCATCGGCACCCGCTCGGCCGCCTATGCGCCCGTGGCTGACCTTGGCCTGGTGTGCTGTTGGGACGACGGCGACGAGCTGCACGTTGAGCGACGGTCCCCATACCAGCACAGCCGCGACGTGCTGCTGCTGCGCTCGGAGGTGGAGGGCACGGCCGTGCTCATGGCCGGGCACAGCCGCAGCAGCGAATCCCAGCGCTTGGTGGCCACCGGGTGGGCCAAGGAGCTGGTGGCCGGACGGCCCACGGTCCGCAAGGCCGTGGCGCGGGTCATCAGCACCTCCGATTCCTACGAGCAGGAGCGGGACCCTGCAGCTGCCATGGCCCGCCTGCCGCACCGGGCCTGGGAAACGGCCAAGGCCGCCCTGAAGTTTGGTCCCGTCCTGGTACAGGTTGCCCGGACGGGCTACGCGCCGGCCCTGGCCTGCCAGCGGTGCCGCGAAGTGGCGCGCTGCAAACATTGCACCGGCCCCTTGATGCAGTCGCGGTCCCCGGGCTCGGCCTCGGTCATGGTCACGTGCAAGTGGTGCGGCCAGGCGGAGACGGCGTTTAGCTGCAGCACCTGCGGAAACCATGGGCTGCGCGCCATTGCCGTGGGGGCGCTGCGCACTGCCGAGGAATTGGGCCGGGCCTTCCCGTCGGTGCCGGTGATTTCCTCCTCGGGGGAAAATATCAAGGGAACCGTTCCGGACAAGCCGGCCATTGTGGTGGCCACCATCGGGGCGGAACCCGTTGCGCCCCACGGCTATTCCGCCGCCTTGCTGCTCGACGGCGACTCCATGCTGCGCCGGGAATCCCTGCGGGCGGGGGAGGAGACGCTGCGCCGGTGGATGAACGCGGCTGCGCTGGTGCGTTCGGCCAAGGACGGCGGGATTGTTGTGGTGACGGCCGAGGAATCGGTTGAAGTGGCGGCCCTGGTCCGCTGGGACCCGGCCGGCCATGCCGAACGGGAGTTCGCCCTGCGGCATGAACTGGGCCTGCCCCCTGCCATGCGCCTTGCCTCGCTGACCGGGAGCGAAAAGGATGTTGAGGCTTTCACGGCGGCCCTGAAACTGCCGGCGGCCGTGCGCACCATTGGCCCGGCCCCCGTGGCAACAGGCAGGGTGGGGGTACCCGACGAGGAGGCCCCCGACTACAGGACAATTCTGCTGTTTCCCTACGCCATGGCAGCCGCTGTCACGGCCGACATGCGGGCACTGAAAGCTGCCAATGCGGCCCGCAGGATTGGTTCGCCCGTCCAAGTGCGCTGCGACGGCCTGGACGTTCTGTAGAGCCTTGCCGCCTGGGCCTGCCGGTGGAACCGGCCGCCGGCTGGAGCGGCCGGGGCCTGGGTGCAGAAGCAGAAGGACAGAAGATATGTTCGTGTAACTATTGCGTTTATGTAACGGTGGGCGTATTCTGAGGGTATGAGCATTCCGGTGGTTGTCCCCGGAGA
>JBDTQM010000286.1:0-4220 GCA_039932175.1 Specibacter sp. | reverse complement strand
TGGCCCACGGCGGCCACCTGACCCACGGCATGAAGCTGAACTTCTCCGGCAAGCTGTACGACGTCGCCGCCTACCAGGTTGAGCCGGACACTTTCCGCATCGACATGGACAAGCTGCGCGAGCAGGCCATCGCCGAGAAGCCCCAGGTCATCATCGCCGGCTGGTCCGCCTACCCGCGTCAGCTGGACTTTGCCGCGTTCCGCTCCATCGCCGATGAAGTTGGCGCCCTGCTCTGGACGGACATGGCCCACTTTGCCGGTTTGGTGGCAGCAGGCCTGCACCCGAGCCCGGTGCCCTACTCCGACGTCGTCACCTCCACGGTGCACAAGACGCTCTCCGGCCCGCGCTCCGGCGTGATCCTGGCCAAGGCGGAGTGGGCCAAGAAGCTCAACTCCGCCGTGTTCCCGGGACAGCAGGGCGGACCGCTCATGCACGTCATTGCCGCCAAGGCAGTTGCCTTCAAGATTGCTGCCGGTGAAGAGTTCGCCGAACGCCAGGCCCGTGTGCTCGAAGGCGCCAGGATCATTGCCGAGCGTTTGAACGCTCCCGACGTTGCCGCAGCCGGCGTGTCCGTGCTCACCGGCGGCACGGATGTCCACCTGGTTCTGGTTGACCTGCGCAACTCCGTGCTGGACGGCCAGCAGGCTGAAGACCTCCTGCACAGCGTTGGCATCACGGTGAACCGCAACGCCGTTCCGTTCGACCCGCGCCCGCCGATGGTCACCTCCGGCCTGCGCATCGGCACCCCGGCACTGGCCACCCGCGGCTTCGGTGCACCGGAGTTCACCGAGGTTGCCGAGATCATCGCAGCCGCACTGAAGGGCGGCGCCGATGTTGACGCCCTCAGCGCCCGCGTCAAGGCACTTGCCGCGAACTTCCCGCTCTACCCCGGTCAGGAAGAATGGTAGACCGCATGACTGCTCAAATCCTTGATGGCAAGGCCACAGCCGCGGCCATCAAAGCCGAGCTGACCGAACGTGTGGCGGCCCTGGCCGCCCGCGGCGTCACCCCGGGCCTGGGCACCATTCTGGTTGGCTCGGATCCGGGCTCCCAATGGTACGTGGGCGGCAAGCACAAGGACTGTGCCGAAGTTGGCATCAATTCCATCCGCATCGACCTGCCCGAGACGGCCACCCAGGCTGAAGTCCTGGCAGCCGTCCGCCGGCTCAATGAGGACCCTGCCTGCACCGGATACATTGTCCAGCTGCCCCTGCCGGCGCACATTGATACGGACGTGGTGCTTGAAGCCATTGACCCGGACAAGGACGCTGACGGCCTGCACCCCATGAACCTGGGGCGCCTGGTGGCCAATGTGAACCGTCCCATGACGTCCCCGCTGCCGTGCACCCCCAAGGGCTGCATTGTGCTGTTGGAACGCCACGGCATCACCTTGGACGGCAAGCGCGTTGTGGTTGTTGGCCGCGGCGTGACCATTGGCCGGCCCATGGGCCTGTTGCTGACCCGCCGCGACATCAACGCCACAGTGGTGTTGGCGCACACCGGCACCAAGGATCTTCCCGCTGAACTGCGCCAGGCCGACGTGGTGGTTGCCGCCGCAGGCGTGCCACACATGATCAAGGCCGCGGACCTCAAGCCCGGCGCCATTGTCCTGGATGTTGGCGTGAGCCGCGTGGACGACGGCAACGGCAAGGCTGTTGTCACCGGGGACGTGGAGCCCGCTGCCGCCTCCGTGGCGAGCTGGATTTCACCGAACCCGGGCGGTGTTGGTCCCATGACCCGCGCCATGCTGCTGGCCAACGTGGTTGAGGCGGCAGAGCGCGCCTGACCCTTTTGGGCCGTGGGAGGCACTGGGGAGGACGACGCACGGAACTTTGCTTCCGTGCGTCGTCCTCCTTTTGCGTCGGTTGCGTTGCTAGGGCCCGATCGATTCGACCCGTTCCGGGCGCCCATCCACCCAGGCCACCAATTGGCGCACGTTCTCGGGCAGGTTTTCATCCGTGTAATGGACGCTGAGAGGCTCCTCGGTCTCCGCCAGGGAAATTTCGTACAGCTGGGCATCGGGCCAGCTGCGGGCCGGCGGCGACTCCGGCTGGACCTGAAGATTGGCGCGGGCAACTTCGCCGACAAAGGCCTCGGCCGCAGACTTCGGCAATGTTTGGGCGTCAAGTTCAGTTTGGGTTGTCAGGCCGGCAAACCCGCCGCCCCTGCGAATCGTCACCTTCATGAAAGGACGCCTACATCTTTCCACGCCTGATGGACTATGTCCTGTTCGGTGGAGGTAAACAATTTCCCGGCCGCGGCCACAGTGGCGTTGGCAGCCTCGTCGAATTGCGAGTTGGGGCGCAAGGCCTCGGTCAGCACGTTGTACCAAATCTTTCCGGTCTTCTCCCAGGAGTTGCCGCCCATGGCCTTTGCCGCCAGTGCGAAGGCATGGTTGGGGATGCCCGAATTGATGTGCACACCGCCGTTGTCGTTGCGGGGGTCATTGTTGTCCGGCAGATCAACGTAATTGTCCATGTGGCCGGGCTGCCTGTCGCCGGAGTAGGCGGTGCCGGGATCGATCATCGAACGCAGGGCTTTCCCCAGCGCGGGAACCAGGATCCCTTCCCCGATCAGCCAGTCAGCCTCGGCTGCGGACTGCTTCAAACTGTATTGCTTGACCATGGAACCAAACACGTCGGAGAACGATTCATTCAGGGCGCCGGGCTGTTTGCTGTAGACAAGTCCCGCCGTCAGTTCGGTGACGCCGTGGGTCAGTTCATGCGCAATGACATCCAGCGCCCGGGTCAGCCCGCCGATCTGGAAGATCCTCCCGCTGCCGTCGCCGTACACCATTTGGGATCCGTCCCAGAACGCGTTGTCGAAGCCAACGCCGTAGTGGACGGAGGAGATCAATTCCAGCCCTGCCCCGTCAAGGGAATTGCGCTGCAACACGTCGCGGTAAAACTCGTACGTGGCGCTGCTGCCGTCATAGGCCTGGTTGACGGCGTCGTCCCCCACGGGCGGCTGGCCCCAGTCCCGGACCCGCACACCGGGCAGGAACGTCCTGCCATTTTTCTGGTTGTCGTAAATGGTCAGGCGCCGCGCAGGGGTGACGGCGAAGCTCACCATTTGCCCAATGTTCAGCGTTTGCCCGATATTCAAACTGAGCTGGCGGTTGAAACGACCCATGACGGCGCGCTGGGAGCGGATGGCGGCGGAGGTGGCCAGGGCCCGGACCGCTGCCTCGCGTTGTTTGGGGGTCCCATCGACGGCCAACCGTCCCAACATGTCCGGCGGCGCGATGCTGCAGAGTGCCCGCCCATGGATCTTTGACATGATTTTGCCTCTTCTTTCCTGTGGTGGTGCGGATTTTTGTGGTGGCACAGGTGCTCCTCAGCTGAGCAGCGGGATGCGCAGTACTTGCCCGGGGTAGATCAAATTCGCGTTGATCACGTGGTCCCTGTTGGCCTCGAAGATGTCGTTGGCCGTGGTGTTCTGCCCTTGTTGCAGGGCAATCTTGGTGAGGTTGTCACCGCTCTTGACCTCGTAGAGCTTGAAGCCGGCCAGTGCCGTGAACAAGGTGACGCGGACAAGGTTCAGGTCGGGGCCGGGCGGGTGGATGCCCGAGGGGTCATCGCCAAAGACCGCCAGGGTCACGTGGGCGCCCCTGGCGGGCGTGTTGCCCAGTGTCACGGCATTGCCAAAGTCATGGATGACCCCCATGGAACCGGCGCCGTGAATGTTTCCGCTGCCCAGTGAATGCCCGGCGGCGTCCAGAACTTTCCAAAGAACCACGGCCTCAAATCCTGTGCCGAAACCGGCAATCTCAAATGACTTGCCAATCACGTCATGTTGACGCGGTTGACGGACTTCGATCAAACGCGGGGCCGCCATGGTGTCCTCCTCAGTGCCGTTTCCACCATGATGCGCCTGATCTTCGCCCGGGGCAAGGACCCGTTGGGGCCGCCGATGACACGCCCGGTCCGGTAACGGGCCAGTAACGCAGCAAGGCCCACACTGGGTCCAACTGCAATGGCGACAGCGTGGGGACGGCTTGGGATTGCGCCGGAGCATCTTCGTGGCAGGTGTTGATGGTATTCGGGAGGGTCCAATGACGTGGAGCGGTTGGTTTAATCATGGTGCCCCGGCCGGCGGTTTTGTTGCCGGGCCGGCGATTGTGTCTCGGGACAATTCGGTGTGCAACATTTATGTCCGTGGGGCAGACGGGGCCTTGTGGCAGCGTGGTTTTTGGGGCGGGCAGTGGCACGGTTGGGGCC
>JBDTQM010000285.1:0-4229 GCA_039932175.1 Specibacter sp. | reverse complement strand
CTCGGCGTCGTCGAACAGTCCGTCCCCCTCGGCTTCGGTTTCGGTCTCAGTCTCGACCTCAGGGGCGGTGAAGGGCAGCTCGATCACCAGGGTTGCACCGCCTCCGGGAGTCTGCTCCAGCCGTACGGTGCCTTCGTGGGCCGCCACAATGGCTGACACGATTGCCAGGCCCAGGCCGCTGCCTCCTGTGTTCCTGTCGCGGGAGGAATCCGCGCGGTAGAAACGCTCAAAGACGCGGGGGGCCTCTTCCTCGGAAATGCCGGGGCCATGGTCACGAATCTTGATGACGGAGAACTTTTGCCCGCCATCCGCCCGGGTTCCCACCATGATCTCCACGGGGGAGCCATCGGGGGTGTACCGCAGCGCATTGCCCATGAGGTTGGCCACCACTTGGCGCAGTTTGGCCTCGTCACCCGTGGTGGGGGCAGGAGCGCCGGGCCCCCCGTCAAGTCCGACGACGGTAAAGGTCCTGTCGCGTGCCGCCGCGCGGGCGTCGAGCACGGCGTCATGGCCAATGATCAGCAGGTCAACCGGTTTGCGTTGCAGGGGCCTTTGCTCATCGATTCTGGCCAGCATGAGCAGGTCTTCGACCAGCTCGCCCATGCGTTTGGCCTCGCTTTCGATCCGTCCCATGGCGGTGCCGACGTCGTCGGGGGTTTGCAGGGCGCCGTGGCGGTACAGCTCGGAGAATCCGCGGATGGTGACCAGGGGGGTGCGCAGCTCGTGGGAGGCGTCAGCCACGAAGCGCCGCATGCGCTTCTCGGACGCCGTCCGGGCGGCAAAGGCATGCTCAATGTGGGCCAGCATGGTGTTCAGGGAGCCGGACAGCCGGCCCACTTCCGTTGCGGGATTCTCAATGTCCACGCGCCGGGACAGATCACCGGCGGCAATGGCTGCAGCGGTTTTTTCCACCCGGCTCAACGGCCGGAAGGACCTGGTGACTGTCCAGTAGGCAATCATGGTGCCCAGGGTGATGGTCAGGATGGCGACACCGGCTATCACCACGGCCAAGCGTTCCATGGTGACGTTCAGGCTCTCATAGGGCAGGCCCACCACCACGTAGCCCAAATACTCGGGCCTGTGGTTGGCCAAATCTGCGGTGCCGAAGTTGAACTTTTGCGGGGCAATGACTGTGATCCGCCACGGGGCGCCACCATCGCTGCTGGGAACTGTGAACGTTTTGCCGTTGAGTGCGGCTGCCTGGTCCTCCGAGTACTGGGGATAAACAGGCTTGTCCTTGCCCGACCGGTTCTGGTCGGCCAGGCTCCCGTCATCAAAGTGGAAGCCCACATAGTAGTCAAAGCTGAAGGGTGCCTGCGTGTTTTGCGAGTCCACTGTCCCGTAGCCAATGATGGATTTCTGGAACGTGGTCAGCTGCGTGTCCATCTGGTCCTCCAAAAAGGAGTGCAGCAAAAGAAACGTTGTGGCCCCCAGCGCCAACAAGGACAGGCTCAACAGGGCGCTGATGATGGCCACCAGCTGTGAGCGCAGGGAGGCGTTTTTCCACAACGTAATCAATGTACTGGCGGGGGCGCTAGCGCTTGTCGGCCGTTCGCAGCACGTACCCCACGCCGCGCTTGGTTTGGATCAGGGCAGGCAGCGAAGCGTCGGTGTCCACCTTGCGGCGCAGGTAGGAGATGTAGGACTCCACAATGGAGGCATCGCCGTTGAAATCGTATTCCCACACGTGGTCAAGGATCTGGGCCTTGGACAGCACCCGGTTCGGGTTAAGCATCAAGTAGCGCAGCAACTTGAACTCGGTGGGGGAGAGCTCCACCGTCTTGCCGGCGCGGCGCACTTCGTGGGCGTCGTCGTCGAGCTCCAGATCGGCAACGCGCAGCACGGCATCGTCGTCCTCAGTGGGTTGGGTGCGGCGC
The DNA here is from genome assembly GCA_039932175.1 of Specibacter sp. Taxonomy (GTDB): domain Bacteria; phylum Actinomycetota; class Actinomycetes; order Actinomycetales; family Micrococcaceae; genus Specibacter. The sequence goes on along the minus strand of JBDTQM010000285.1, from coordinate 2,352 downwards.
AGCACGGCGCGGATGCGGGCCACCACCTCATCCAGGCTGAAGGGCTTGGTCACATAGTCATCCCCGCCAACCGTCAGACCGGTGACCTTGTCCTCGGTGTCGTCCCGCGCCGTCAGGAATAGGACGGGGAAGTGCCGTCCGGCAGCCCGCAGGCGGCGGGTCACGGTGAAGCCGTCCATGTCCGGGAGCATCACGTCCAGGACGGCAAGGTCGGGGTTGTGCTCCTCAGCAGCAGCGAGGGCCTCGCGGCCGTTTGCTGCCGCGATCACCTCAAACCCGGCGAAACGCAGGGAGGTGGAGAGGAGTTCACGAATATTGGGCTCGTCATCAACAACGAGCAACTTGGCTTCAGGTCCGGTCTTCTTCACCATTACAGTCTCCGACTATTGGCTGGGAATACGCTGGATATTCCTTGGGTAAGTACTGTCAGCTTACGCCCAGTCAGCTCCCAGCTCTAGTAGGGGATGGCAAAGATCTTCCGGCGTTGGGTCTCACTGCAAGAAGCCGGCAGAACCAGCTTCTTGAGGAAGCCGGCGTCGCCGGTGGCCAGGCACCAGTTCAGCAGTTGGGCACGCATCATGTCCAGCACTGCTGCGTGGCTGCCTTCCACAGCAAGGTTTCTTTGTTCGCCGGGGTCCGTGGCCAAGTCATGCAGCTGTTCCCGATATTCTCCCCAGCCATACACCGTGTACTTCCACGTACCCAGCAACAGGGCCCGGCCGGGCGTGCCTGCGCCGGGCAGTGCCGCGGCGTCGCTGAACACCGTCTGCACCACCACGGGCCCCGGGTCCGGCTGCAGCACCGAGCCCACAGCCAAGCCCTCCGGCGCGTCAATCCCGGCCACCTCGCACAGGGTGGGCAGCAGCCCCAGCACCGCCGCAACAGGGGCATCCACCACAGCGTGTTCCCGGCCCGGAATGTGAACAAGGAACGGCACCCGGATGCACTCCTGGAAAAGGGCGGTCTTCTGGTTCCAGCCGTGGGAGGCGTCGCCGTCTCCGTGATCGCTGACAAATACGACGGCGGTCCGCGCCAGGTCGATCCCCTCCAGCAGTTGCCCCATGCGCCTGTCAACGCGCTCCACGAGGGCTGCGTAGGCATGGCGGTAGTGGCGCCAATCGTCGGGGGTGTTGGCGTTGCTGCCGTAAAGCCGGGCAGCGAAGCCGCGCTCAGCGCTCAAGGCTGCCGGCGCATGGGGTGCGGCCGGAAAGTTGTTGGGCAGCGGCGGCGCGTCCCCGACCGGAACGGCCGGCACATCGCCGTAGGGCATGGGCTGGGCGCGTGCGTATTCACAAATGGTGTGTGGATCATCGAAGGACGCCACCAGCAGGTAGGGACGCTCACCGTTCCGGCCGGCCAGCCAATCCTTGCAGGACTCAACCAGCCCTTCGTCGCCAAAGGGGTGGATCGGGGCGAAACCGTCCCGGGCCGTGGCGCTGGCCTGCAGTGCATGCCATTTTCCTGCGTAGGCGCAGTCGTAGCCGTGGGCGGCGAACCAGTGGCCCAGGGATTCCGGCCCGTGGCCCGGTTCCGCGGCGCCGGCCCGTTCGCTGTTGGACATGATCTGGAGCTCATGCGGATACTTGCCGGTGATCATGGCGCTGCGGGCCGGCACGCACAGCGGGAACGGCGTGTAGGCCTGGGTGAAGTGTGTGGACAACGCCGCCAGCCGGTCAAGGTTCGGAGTCCTGAAATGCGCATCGGTGTCGCGCCGCCGGTCCAGGGCATGGGCCGCAAACTGGTCGGCCATGATCAACAGGATGTTCATGCTGTCTCCTTCATGATGTCTTTTTCGTACCGTCTTTTTCAGGCTGTCTGGGCCAGGTTCTTGAGGGCGCCCGCCCCGGTCCACTGTTGTCCGGCAGCGGCCAGGGCGCAGTCCAGCGCCTTGGCGTGCTCGCGCACCAGCGCTGGATCTGTGATGGTGTGCTGTTCGCAGGGGTCAGTCACCAAGTCGTACAGGGCTGTTGTGAGGCCACTTGCGCGCTGGTACCGGGCGATGAACTTGGTCCGGGCCGACCTGAGGCCGCGGATGTCCACGTCCAAGGCGTCGCGCGGATAGTAGTAATACAGGGCCGAGGCACCGTCGTCCGGGGCCGTGCCCGCGCCGCTGCGGAGCAGGGGGGCCAAATCCCGGCCTTGCATGTGTGCAGGGATTTTGTGCCCCAAGCCCAGCAGCCCCAAGAGCGTCGGGGCGATGTCGACGCTGGAAAACACTGTGCTGGCAGCGGCTTTGGTGGAAAAATCCTCGGGACCGCGCAGTACAAAGGGAATGCGCATGGACTCTTCATACGGCACATTTTTGTAAAGCAGCCCGTGGCTGCCCATCTGCTGGCCGTGGTCGGAGGTGAA
>JBDTQM010000284.1:0-4253 GCA_039932175.1 Specibacter sp. | reverse complement strand
TACTGTGCTCATAGCAGCGTCCTTCCGTTGTATCCCCGCTGTGGTGTGAACGAGTCCGGGTCCGCGGATGCCCAGTCATCGGCCCAGGCGTCGGGGACTTCATGGAGTAATTGTCCCGGTGCCAACCAGTTGTAGAGCTCAGCATAGGATTTTGTCTCAAGGTGGCCGATCCGGCGTCGCATCATCAACGGAGTCAGCTGCTCCGGTCCGGCTGCGCCCATGGACGCCATCATGCGCAGGGCCTCACTGACGGTGGCCTCCTGGAATCGCTGCACACGAAGACTTTTGCTCTCCACATCCAAGGCCTTTGCACGGCGTGGATCTTGGGTGGCAACGCCCACGGGGCACTTGTTGGTATGGCAGAGCTGGGCTTGGATGCAGCCTGTGGCCATCATCATGGCCCGTGCGGAGTTGGTGTAGTCGGCGCCCTGGATGATCCGCTTGACGACGTCGGTGCCCGTGGCCACCTTTCCTGACGCCCCAACTCGAATCCGGCCCCGCAAGCCGGTGCCCACCAAAGCATTGTGCACCAGCATTAACCCTTCGGTCAGCGGAGTGCCCATGTGATCCTCGTACTCCATGGGTGCCGCCCCCGTGCCACCCTCGGAACCATCAACGATGATGAAGTCCGGGGTGATCCCCTCCGCTACCATTGCCTTGCACATGGCCAGCACATCGCTCCTTGAACCCACGCACAGCTTGAATCCCACGGGTTTCCCTTGTGCAAGCCCACGCATTTTGGCCATGAACAAGATGAGTTCCCGCGGAGTGGAAAAAACCTTGTGGGAGGCGGGGCTGACACATTTCACGCCCTCGGGAACATTGCGTGCCTTCGCGATTTCCGCCGTGACTTTTGCAGCTGGCAGCACTCCGCCGATGCCTGGTTTGGCACCTTGGCTGAGCTTGAGCGAAAGGCACTTTACGGACGGGTTGGATGCTTTGTCGGCGAACATGGCCGGATCAAATTCGCCGTCTTTGGTGCGCGCCCCGAAGTAGCCGCTGCCGATCTCCCACACCAGATCGCCGCCGTGGCGCAGGTGGTATTCGGTTAGTCCACCCTCACCAGTGTCGTGGGCAAAGTGGCCCATGGCGGCACCCTTGTTCAAGGCAAGGATCGCGTTGGCAGAGAGGGCCCCGAAGCTCATGGCGGAGACGTTCAGCAACGCCATGTTGTACGGCTGTGTGCAGTCCGGTCCGCCGACCAGTACCCTGGGCGGCTCGGGGGATGGTTCCAGGGGCGCGGTGGAATGCATCAGGTATTCGTAACCAACCTCATTGACGTCCCGCTCGGTGCCGAAAGCCTGTTCCTGGTTGGTCCCCTTGGCGCGCTCGTAAATAATGGAGCGGGTGTCCCGGTCGAAAGGCCTGCCGTCGTAGTTTCGCTCGATGAAGTACTGCTGCAGTTCCGGACGGATGTATTCCAGCGCAAAGCGCATATGCCCGATCACCGGGTAGTTTCGCAGGATGGCATGCCGTTTCTGCGCCACATCAGCCACCGCCACCGCCAGCAGCGCCCCAAGGATCAGCACTGCCACCCACCAGCCGGGGCCGCCAAGCACCGCGAGCAACGCCGATGCGGCCGTCAAGAGGGATAAGGAGAAAATCACAACCACCTTGAACATGACCCCAGCCTAGACCTGTTCCGTGTGGACGGCCGGGAAAATGAAGGATCAGATCGTGGACCGGCGCGCTCCATGCTGGCACACCTGGTTTGGCCATCAAGCACACCCCGTAACAAATCAAGCCGGCGCCAAGGTGTTGGCCACATACGGCCCTCAGTTCACCGACGGGTACGGCTTCACCGCGACGGCGGAGGCGGCGCTGAGCATCACGGTGGACCCTCTGCCACCGAATCGCCGAACGCCGCGCCGTCTGTTTCTCCCAATGCGACGCCGTCCATGACGCCGAGTTCCATGGCGGCACTGTTGCTGTTGCTGTTGCTGTTGCTGTTGCTGTTGCTGTTGCTGGGCGCCGTGGTGCCAGCCGTTCGTCTGGTAATTCTCCGGCGTCGGGCATCCCACTCTCAGAATGGTCCCGGTGGAAGACTTCGGGACCGTTCCTCCGGGACGCAGTCGGAAGAGGTAGCGGCAATCAGCCCGGCCGCAGCCTGAAGAGGTCGTAGTCAGTGGTTGCCACCCGGTGGAAGGGAGAATCGAAACGGAGAGGCGTTGAATAAGCGCAAGTCATCAGGCTCTTCCGTGCCGAATGAAGGAATGACTGTGTGGCTCCAGCGGGGGAATCGCTGCCGCCCCAGTGACCTTGGAGCTCAGCGACCAGTGCATGTGCCGTGGTTGTGGGCATAGGATCGCGTCTTGGGAACTGTCTGCGGATACCTCAGCACTCTTGAAGGGGCCGATCACGCCGCGCTCGAACGCGTCTATGCCATCGCTAGCGAACTGGTGCCCGATGCGCAGGAAGGCACCAGCTACGGCTTGCCTGCCCTCATCCACCGCGGCAAGGGATTTATTGCCGCCATGCGGACCAAGAAATTCTTCTCCATCCACCCCTTCAGCGGCGCAGTGGTGACGGCCAATCACGACGTGCTGGGCGATTTCGAAACAACCAGTGGCAGCATCCACTTTTCCCTGGACCATCAAATGCCGGAGGCTGCGGTGCAGCCAATTGTCAAGGCGCGCCTGGCCGAGATTGACACGAAAAGCAGCTATCGACCGCTGCCGGCGTGTCACGAATCGCCCTTCGGTGCGGCTCGGCTGCCCTGCTTCGGCGCAGCGTCCAGGCTGCGCCGCCGGTGGATGAGCGCGAGCATGGGGAAGAGCAGCACCGAAAGCGTTCCGGCTCCGATCAGTGCGGTGGCGATGCCCGACGGCAGCAGGCCCCGCTCCTGGCCAATGGCTGTCACAGCGACAATGATGGGCAGCCCGGTGGCGCCAAAGAGGACAATGGCGCGCTTGTCCCGCGGCGTTGAACCAGGGGGCGCGGCCAGCAGGTTCGGCAGCCCGCGCAGCACAATGAAAAGCAGCAGGAACAGGGGAACCAGGGCCAATGTCGGCGGATTGGCCAGCAGGGCGTCCAAGTCGAAGACAACCCCTGTATTGATGAAAAATACCGGGACTAGTAAGCCAAAGGCGACGGCAGCATGTCCAGGCCGAAGGTGATGCTCAGGCCCACCAGCAGGGCGAGGATGAGCAGCACCAGGCGGACGGCGAACTGGCCGCTGGAATGCAGTGTGGCATTGACCATGCGGTGGACGGGCTTGTTGTGGCCGCGTCCTGTCAGCCAGATGGCGAGCCCGGAAATGAGCACAAAGCCAAGCAGCACAACCAGCGAGTGGCCCAGTCTTTGTCCGCTCAGAAACAGCGAGATCGCCAGCAGGGGGCCAAATTCACCCACTATGCCGATAGCGGCGACAGCCTTCCCAAACGGCGTCGAAAGTTCCTTGGCATCGCGTAGCACCGGCAGCAGCGTGCCGAGCGCAGTCGAGGCCAGGGCCACCCCGATGAAAACGCCCGCCGCCACGGTGGGGGGCAATAAGGATGCCCACCAGCAACCCGGCACCAAGGGAGATGAGCCACGCCAGGCCGGCACGGTTGAGGGGGCGGCCCTTGATCGCCGTGAAGTTGATTTCATTGCCCGCCATGAAGAACAGCATGGCCAGGCCGAGGTCGGCGAGGACCTTGATGAACTCCGTGGGCTCGGCCCAGCCAAGAAGGCTGGGGCCGATCATGATCCCCAAAGCAATCTCAAACACCACCAACGGCACCCTGGCGACCTTGCCAATCGCGGCGGCCAGCAGGGGAGCGGCGGCGGCAACCAGCGGAATGACCAGCAAACTGGCCAACAGATCATCCACGGCAGTTCCTCCCAGTTGAATGGTGCTTGCGGCGCCCAGCCTTGCAGGGCGCCGGCCCTTGGCCCTAGCCGATCACGTTACCGCCGTCGGGCGGAGGTCCTGTCTCGGTGACGGGCGGGTCGGTGGTCGGCCGGGCGGTGACGGTGACGGTCGAGGTTCCGCTGATACCGGATTGGGCGGCCGTGATGGTGGCGGTTCCGGGGGCGACGGCCGTGACCGTGCCGGCGCCGTCGACCGCAGCCACCAGGGAGTTGCTTGACGTCCAGGCCACCGCAGTTGCCGGGCCCGTGGACCCGTCGCTGTACGTCAACTTGGCCGTCAGCACAGTGGAATCCCCGGGCCCCATGGATACCGTGGCGGGGGTAACCGTGAGGGCGGTGACCGTCGGGGCGGTGACGGTGACGGTCGAGGTTCCGCTGATACCGGATTGGGCGGCCGTGAT
>JBDTQM010000283.1:0-4286 GCA_039932175.1 Specibacter sp. | reverse complement strand
CGCTTGAGCGGGGAGAACCACTGGCCGTCGTAGACCAGCTCGGCCCAGCGCTGGCTGACAGTTGCCTTGAAGCGGGCCTGCTCGCGCTCCAGGGTGATGTCTTCGAGGTGCTTGTGGGCCGTGATGAGGGCCATGGCGCCGGGAGCCTCATAAATTTCGCGGCTCTTGATGCCGACAAGGCGGTCCTCTACGACGTCGATCCGGCCAACACCCTGGGCGCCGGCGCGGCGGTTTAATTCCTGGATGGCCTGCAGCGGGGAAACCTTGATGCCGTCAATGGCAACCGGGACACCCTGGTGGAAGGAGATGATGACCTCATCCGGTGCCGGCGGGAATTCCGGGGTGGCCGTGTAGTCGTAGATGTCCTTGGTGGGGGCATTCCAGATGTCTTCGAGGTAGCCGGTTTCAACGGCGCGCCCCCAGACGTTCTGGTCGATGGAGTACGGGTTCTTCTTGGTGGTTTCGATCGGCAGGTTGTTGGCCTCGGCGTAGGCAATGGCCTTGTCGCGGGTCAGGGCCAGGTCGCGGACAGGGGCAATGCACTTCAGGTCCGGGCCGAGGGTCTGGATGCCGACTTCAAAGCGGACCTGGTCGTTGCCCTTGCCGGTGCAGCCGTGCGCAACTGTGGTGGCGCCGAATTCACGGGCGGCCTTGACCAGGTGCTTGACGATCACGGGGCGGGAGATGGCCGAAACCAGCGGGTAGTGGCCCTGGTACAGCGCATTGGCCTTCAAGGTGGGCATGGCGTACTCGTTGGCGAATTCGTCGCGGGCATCGGCAACGTAGGCCTCGACGGCGCCGCAGCCCAGTGCGCGCTGGCGGATGTCCTCCAGGGACTCCCCGCCCTGTCCCACGTCGACCGCCACGGCGATAACTTCGGCCCCTGTTGCTTCCCCGATCCAGCCGATGGCAACGGAGGTGTCGAGGCCGCCGGAGTAGGCCAATACAATGCGTTCAGTCACGTTCTTGTCTCCCTATTTTGTACAACTCGTTAGAGTGTTGTTTCACGTTACTTCAAAGCATAATGCATGGTTATGCATTCTCACTAAAAGATATTCACAACGCGCGGCCCGGCCCCTCATTGGCACCGCACCGGCCCCGCAAGCGGGCAGCCGGCGAACTGGCGCTGCAACCAAATTCCGGGGGAAGATGGGGGCAAAAGGCACAACCTCATGCCATTGTGGCATGGGGCCGCCACCAGCCGCGACCGGTAGAGGAATTTCCACAATGACAGAACATGTTGCACCGCCCGCCCCTGCCGTGCCGGTCCCGGTACTGGCGGACCGGCGCCCGCCGAAGCTGGCCAAGGTGCCGGCATTCAACGAGTACATGGGCCAGGGCTGGGGCACACCCGACAGGACCCCGCCCGTGGTGGCAGGCGCCGCCACAGCCGCCGGGCACCACCGCTCCCGCCTCTCTGAACAATTCCCCGGCCAGGCCCTGGTGGTTGGCGCCGGCACGGCTCCCGTGCGCGCCAACGACACCTACTACGACTTCCGGCCGGATTCGGATTTCTACTGGCTCAGCGGCGCATCGATCGAGGGCGCCGTCCTGGTCATGGCGCCCTCCGGCACATCCCACGACGCAACCCTGTTCATTCCGGCGCCGTACTATCCCGGCGACCCGCAGTTCTTCGCCAACGCAGCCCACGGCGAGATGTGGGTGGGTTCGGCTCCCGATTTTTCCGACTGGGCGGACGCCCTTTCCCTGCAGGTGCTGCCCCTGACCGAGCTCGACGCCGGCATCACCGCCGCCATGCGGGCCGGCTCGGGCGCCCTTGCCGCCGGAATCATCGGCTCCGAGGTGCGCAGCCGCCACGGGATTGATGCCGGCATTGAGCTGGGCCGGTCCCTGGCAGTCCTGCGCATGGTCAAGGACGACTGGGAAATTGCCCAGCTCCGCGAGGCCGTGGACCACACGGTGTCCGGCTTTGCCGCCGTCGTGGGTGAAATCCCCACAGCCATCAAGGCCGGCGGGGAACGCTGGCTGCAAGGCACCTTTGACAGGCACGCCCGCACGCACGGAAATGGCGTCGGCTACGCAACGATCGTCGGCAGCGGCAAGCACGCCCCCACCCTGCACTGGGTGCGCTGCGACGGACCCGTCCTGGAGGACAAGGTGCTGCTGCTGGACATGGGCGTGGAGGCCAACAGCTTCTACACCGCGGACGTCACGCGCACTTTTCCCGGCAGCGGCACCTTCAGCCCCATCCAGCGCCGGGTCCACGACCTGGTGGAAAAATCGCACCGGGCGGGCCTGGCCGCCGTGGGGCCGGGACGGCCGTGGACTGACTTCCACCATGCCAGCATGGAAGTCATCGCCAACGGCCTCAACGACTGGGGACTGCTGCCCGTCTCCGTGGATGAGGCCCTGTCCGCCGCCGGCCAGCACCACCGCCGGTACCTGGTGTGCGGGGTGGGCCACCACCTGGGCCTTGACGTGCACGACTGCGCACAGTCCAGCCACGACGACTACCAGGGCGCCGTCATGGCACCGGGGATGGTCCTGGCCGTGGAGCCGGGCCTGTATTTCCACGAACATGACCTGACCCTGCCGCCCGAGCTGCGCGGCATCGGCGTCCGGCTCGAGGACAATGTGCTGATTACCGCCACAGGCTCCGAGGTCATCTCCGATGCACTGCCCATCACCGCCACGGGCATTGAGGAGTGGGTCGCCACGGTGCAGCGCGGCTAGTTGGCGCGGTGGTTGAGGTGGTTGGGCTTGTCGAAACCTGCGTCTCGACAGGCTCAACCAGCGGTGATGCTTCAGCTACGCTCCGGAACCGGATTCAGCAGCGAACTGCAAGAACCGCTCGGCTACGTCCGCCCCGCCCAGGGGCTCCCGGGTGATGACCATGACGGTGTCATCCCCGGCGATGGTGCCAAGAATGGCCGGCATGACCGAATGGTCAATGGCCAGCGCCAGGAAGTTTGCGGCTCCCGGCGGGGTCCGCAGCACGGCAATGTTGCCAGAGGACTCCGCCGTCACCAGCAGTTCCCCGCACAAGCGGATCAGGCGGGTGTCCAGCAGCTCCTGTGACGACGCCGAATGCACGCTGCGGTCCCCGCCTTCCGGCGGCAGCGCATAAATCAAGGCGCCGTCCTTGCCACGCACCCGCACGGCCCGCAACTCCACCAGATCCCTGGACAGGGTTGCCTGGCCCACCACCAAGCCGTCGTCGGCCAGCAAACTGGCCAGTTCCGCCTGTGAACGCACGGCACGGTTGCTCAGCAGCGCCTGCACACGGGCCTGCCGGGCAATTTTGGTGGCCGGCATTCCCGCCCCGGGAACCGTTGATTTGGACATGGCTAGCTGCCGGCCGCGCTGTTGGCAGCCTCTGCCGCGGACTGTTCCACCAGCCAGACCATGAGGGCCTTTTGGGCGTGCAGGCGGTTTTCCGCCTCATCCCACACCACTGACTGCGGCCCGTCGATGACCGAGGCCGAAATCTCATAGCCGCGGTACGCCGGCAGGCAGTGCAGCACAATCGCCGAGGGGTCAGCCTGGGCCAGCGCCGCGTCGTCGAGCGCGTAATCCTTGAACAGTTCCAGCCGCTGGGCTTTTTCATCTTCCTGCCCCATGGACACCCACGTGTCCGTGACGAGCACGTCGGCAGCGGCAACGGCCGCGGCCGCGTCTGTGGTGATCAGCACCGATCCCCCGGTCTGGGCTGCGCGCTCCTTGGCTGCCCGCACGACGGCGTCGGCGGGCAAATACCCTGCCGGTCCGGTAATGCGCACGTGCATGCCCGCCGTGACGCCGGCCAGCAGGTAGGAGTTGGCCATGTTGTTGGCACTGTCCCCCATGTAGGTCATGGTCAGCCCGGCCAGGGCGCCCTTGTGCTCCTGGATGGTGAGCAGGTCGGCCAGCAGCTGGCACGGGTGGTAGTCATCGGAGAGGGCGTTGATGACGGGCACTTTGGAGTTGGCAGCCATTTCCTCCAGGCCGGCCTGGCTGTAGGTGCGCCACACGATGGCGGAGACCATGCGCTCAAGGACCTTGGCGGTATCGCTGACAGATTCCTTGTGGCCGATCTGGGCCTCGCCCGGGTTGATGATCAGCGGGTTGCCGCCCAGGGCTGCAATGCCCGCGGCAAAAGAAACACGGGTGCGGGTGGAGGTCTTGTCAAAGATCACGGCCACTGTTTGGGCGCCGGAGCCGGCACCGGCGAACGTGCTCTTGGCGTACGGCTCCTTCTTCAGAAAAGCGGCCAGCTCCAACACCTCAGCCTGTTCGGCCGGGCTGAGGTCCGTGTCGATGAGGAAATGCCTGGTCATGGTTAGTTC
>JBDTQM010000282.1:0-4319 GCA_039932175.1 Specibacter sp. | reverse complement strand
GCGAGACGCCCAAGTCCCGGGCCACCTTGGCTTTGGGCACGCCCTGGGCAATCCGCTGCCGTGCCAGCTGAACCTGTTCCGGTGCAAGTTTCGGGACCCGGTCGTAGACGCCGTTCCTCTTGGCAATGGCAATACCCTCGGCCTGTCGCTCACGGATGGTCTTGCGTTCCAACTGCGCAATGGCGGCAAGGACCGTGAGCATGAACTCCCCCTGTGGCGTATCAGTATTCAGGGCCGGGTTGTCGATGAACTCCAAGGCGACACCCTTGGCTTTGAGTTGCTCAACGAGAGCGAGAAGGTCCGTCGTTGACCGTGCCAACCGGTCGGGTGACTTCACCCGAACCGTATCCCCGTCACGAACGTAGATGAGCATTTCCTGGAGTTGGGCTCGGTCGTCGGTGTTCTTGCCACTGACCTTCTCGGAGAACAGCCTATCCACAGCACCCAGTGCCTCGAGCTGCCTCGCCTCTTTCTGATCGGCGGCGCTCACTCGCACGTAGCCAACCAGCTGCCCTTTATGTGCAGTCATCCTTAAGACCCTCCATCAGTTATGTCCAATCATAGCCGAAGGAGACCCTGATAGACGCAACTCCGTAGCGGTCTCGACCTGTTTTTTCGGGTACACCCTGATTGACACACGACAACGCCCCCGGTGCAACAAGTTTCCACTCGCCGCATTTCGGGGCCATCGTGATTTAGCCACCGCACACATCGTTTGGACAGCTGGTGGCACCGTCCCAGCCTCACACAGGGGATCACCCATGCACTATAAGACGGCACACCTGCCGCCGACGATTGCGACACTGAACAATCACAGAACACCGCCACGAGGCGATGAACCCCACAGTCAGGAATGATGCCTCCCTACCTGCTCGCGCACCACCGATCCCGACCATGCCGAAGCCTTGCACCGACGGATCCTGCCCTTATATTTAGCCAGGTTCGATCGTTCGTTCAAATACGCGTGTAGGCCGGCAGGCCCTTCACGCACAATGGAACAGTATCCGGCGCTAACGGCCTTGGCTCGTTACTCGGGAAGGGCCAAAACCTCCGAGAAGAATGATTCGTTGCCTCGTTTGAAAACCTTTGAATGGCTATCTGTATCCTTCGTCACTCCGGCACCCGTAGGATGGAACCGTGAAGGCCGGTTACGGGACGTTGTCGACGCGGGTGTCCGAAGCGGTCTCGACCCTCGCACCCGGGTATTTTGCACTGGTCATGGCCAGCGGCATCGTTTCGATCGGGCTCGAGCTGGAGGACTTCCATGCTGCGTCCGCGATCTTCCTTGCCCTCTGCATGGTGGCCTATGTGGTGATCCTTGTCCTGAATCTCGTGCGCCTTGCCCGTTTCCGGAGCGCTATCCGTCTTGACTTCCTGGACCCTGGCCGGGCGTTCGGCTTCTTCACTTTCGTTGCAGGCACCAACGTCCTTGGCGTGCGGCTAGCCATGGCTGGTGCGCCCTGGGCGACCGCGGCACTCCTCACTGTTTCAGGGCTTACCTGGCTCGTGTTCGGCTACGTAATCCCATGGACCGCGGTGCTGGGCCGAGAGGAACGGCCCGTGATCAAGGACGCGAACGGGACGTGGTTCATCTGGTGCGTCGCGACCCAGTCGGTGGCGGCCGCGTGCGCCACACTTGAGCCTCTGGCTGGCGTGTGGAAAGCGGGATTGGCGCTGCTCGCTGTCGTCTCGTGGTCAGTGGGAATCGTCCTCTATGCTGCGGTGGGAATCTTCGTTTCCCTGCGTCTGATGACCTACCGGATTCGTCCCCAGGACCTCGGTCCTGCCTACTTCGTGTCGATGGGCGCCATGGCCATCAGCGTTCTCGCAGGGGCCCGCATCGTCGAGATGGCCGATGCCCCCATGGCCGAGGCAGTCCACGGACTCGTCGCCGGCTCGTCCGTCGTGTTCTGGGCCTTCGCCTCGTGGCTGCTACCGGTCCTCATCGCGGCGGGATGCTGGCGGCACCTCGTCAATCGCGTCCCGCTCGTGTACGAGCCCGGAATGTGGAGCGTCGTCTTCCCCCTGGGCATGTACGCTGTGGCCGGAATCTTCCTTGGACACGCGGACAGGCTTCCCATCGTCCTGGCCATCGGACAGGCGGAGCTGTGGTTCGCCGTCGCTGCCTTCCTAACGACGTTCGCGGGCATGTCCCACCACCTCTGGCGCACGCTCGCTACCCCGCGCCGCGACACGGCACAAAAGGGCGGACCACTGCGCTAGAAATATGGGCGATACCCAGTCACTCGCCGGATCGGGCCAGCATGGGAGTACAACATCGCCACGCGCTCGGCGTCCCACTTGACTACCGACAAGTCCTCGACGTCGAGCCGCGCGGTTCAAGGCGGTCGACACCACGGCACATCCGGCCGCACGGCGGAGTCGACAACCATCCATCCGCACCCAAAAGCAACCAGGCGGACAGAATCCATGGTGTTGTCAACACAGCAAGGGTCAACATGCCGCTGATCTGAAGCAATACTGTGCCCGAGGCGGGTCTCGAACCAGCCCACATCTCGTGGAAACACTGGACACTCGCGAAAAAACACGGAATTCGTGTCAGGCCGGCACCAATACGGACCAGTCCGGAAATAGGTATGTACGTTGTACACACCCTAAAAAATGACCTCAACAAAGACCGCCGGTCACGTCGCTCGGGAACATGTCGCCCGGACACCGGAATCACCTCACGTTCAGTGCCGGGCAAGGTCTGGTTCGACGAACCGTTTCGGCCCGGTACTCCTGAGCGTGTCGTGAGCCGCCAAGTTTCGTTTTATTCAGGCGGGTGACCCGGCCATCCACCAAATCGGGATCCCCACCGGGATCCGCGCCCCTGCCGTCAACGAACCCGCCGCCTGGATCGGAAAACAAACCGCCACAGTCCAGCACGCGGCCATCACCAGCACCACCGGACAGTTCGTGATCGAGTTCGAGCCCGGCCAATGGGCCTGGTTCACGAACTGCCTCACCTTCAACCAGGGCACCGTCATCCAAGGTGACTCCGGCTCAGCGGTCGTGGCAACCAACGACATGAAAGTCGTGGGACTGATATTCGCCAACGACAACCGGGCCTACACCATCCGTATCCCCTAAAACGGCACCGGTCCGAAATTGGATGGAAGAGTACCTGATGACCGGACAGCACGCGGCAGCAACAATGATTCCCCAGCCATCACCTCAAGAGACACGTCCCGTTCCTGTCACCAAGACCGGCCATGCCTCCCCGCTATTGCCATGAAACAGAGGCGCTCCCCTGGCACGCCCGTAGGACATTCCCGTCCCGGACGTGCCGGGTCGGGACCTCCGAGACTGCTGGGGCGGTTCCCGCTCTACCGACGTCAATGTAGGTGGATTCCACCCTCGAAACTCTTACCTGACCGATGACCACCAGCGTGTTAGCCATTGTCCTCTCCCTAGGACCACGGGAAAAATTCGGAAGACTCCGGCACACACGATGCCTGACCGCGGGCCACCACTCACAAGCCGTGGAGTTCGACGCTCTCTGGCCGGGGTCCGTGGCCCCCTGGCGTCGCCCAGACGGAGGACCTTGCCGAAGCACTAATCGCTGAGTGTTCGCGATCGTCTATAAAACGTTGCGCGGGACATTCCGAGATCGCGGGCAACCTGCGCAGCAGGCTCACCACCCTCGACCAAGCGCACAGCGCTGCGAATCTGACTGTCGGTAACCCGGCGGGGCCGCCCACCCAAGTCCTTCCCCGCCGCCCTGCGTTTGCTGATCGAGTCGGGGACGCGTTCGCGTTTGATCTCATGTTCCATTTGCAGGGCCGCCATGATCGTGAACAACATCGACCCCATCGGTGTTGAGGTGTCCGCATCCGCACCCCCAAGGTTTAACACACGCAGACCCGCACCCCGGCCACGCAGTTCCTCAGCAAAAGCGAGCATGTTCTGCGTGGAACGCCCAAGCCGATCCAACGTCGTAATCACCAAGGTGTCACCCTCCAGATCAATGCCTCCAACGCCCGATCAAACTCAGGACGAGACGCCAGCGCCCCGGACACGCCATGATCCACATACAGGTCATCGCGTCGGACACCAGCGGCCAGAAGATCCACCTCCTGCCGATCAGTGGACTGCACCCGCGTGGAAACACGCGCGTAACCTATCAGCTTCCCCATGGCCCCCCCGATATGCCTCATAACTAACGATGAATACACTCATTCAACCAACAAGTTTCGACACATAGTTGTGGATAGTAGCGATAAATGGCGGCGTTTTCGCAGCGCTAATTGTCATCTCGCTGCACTAGCGGGAGTTTCCCGGCTATTTCATTGTTGAAGGCCCCGGCACAATAAAAA
>JBDTQM010000281.1:0-4322 GCA_039932175.1 Specibacter sp. | reverse complement strand
CCGTCAGCGCACTGGACTGGTGTGACGCCGAAGTACCGCTGAAAGTCACTGGCCGGCCCCTCGATGGAAAATGAGATACCCACCGCCTCATGGACAGTGAAGCCGGCGGCGGCCAACTCGGTCTGGACCGCGGCAACGGCCGCGCTCCCGGGCAGGTGCCGGGCCAGCCCCGCAGCGGTAAGTTCGGTGTCCGGGGGCGGGCCGGCCGGTGATTGCAGGATCACCAGCGCGGTCACTTCCCCGCCGTCGCCCACAGTTCAGAGCTCCGGAGGTTGGGGCGACTCGATGATGAACCGCTCGATCTCCGACACGTCCTGGTCTGTCAGCGGCATCCCCTGAGATTCCATCCCCCCGGCGTCGTCCTGACCGATGATCGGCGGAATCGGCCCAAAGGGCGGCCGGAACGGGATGATGGGCACGATGGGCCCCACCGGAACAACGGGCCCAAAGGGCGGCCGGAACGGGATGATGGGCACAATCGGCCCCACCGGAACAACGGGCCCAATCGGCGGCAGCGGACGGATCGGGCGGAATGGACGCACGATGCTGCAGCGCAGTTTTGCAATGAGCACCGCCCGGTGCGCATCCACCAGGCCGTTGCCGGTCGCTGTGTCGGGGCCAACCACGGCAGCGTTGCCAAAGTTGGGGTGGTTGGTTCCCACGGTGACATCCGTTGCCGTCGTCATGAGAACGTCCCGGATGGCCGCCGGATCCAGCCTGCTGCATGCTTGCCGGATCAGGGCACAGACACCGGCAATCTGCGGGGCGGCGGCTGATGTGCCGCTGAACGCAGCCCATCCGTCGTTGGTGAGCGTCTGGTCGCCGTTGGGGAACGTCCCGCCGCCGTTGCCGACGTCGATGGCGCATCCTTCAGGGATGGGCAGCATGATGTACATCGCCCGGGGCAGCATGCCGACAAGGCCCGACACGTCAGGCACCCGGCGCCCCGGGTAGATGTTGGACATGAACCCGCTGGTGTAGTTTGAGGCCCGCAGCGCCCCGCTGCGTTCGCGGAAGACGCCGCCCACGGAGATGACGTCCGGGTGCTGGCCGGGGAAGCCCCAGCCGCCGTTGCTGGCGGAGAACACCACTGTGATTCCGCCGGAAACAGCGGCAGCGACCGCCGCCGCCAGCGCCTGGTTGGCCGCGCTCAACGGGCCGAACCGTATGTCCGATCCCCAACTGTTGGTGATGATGTCAGGCCCCAGGGCCGCTGCCGCGTTGAAGGCCGCCGTGACGTTGACGAGTGCGCCCGCTGCCGTCGCCGTCTTGACCGGGAACAAGGTGACGTCGGGAGCGGTGGCGAAAATGTTGGCCGATTCGCCGGTCCCGTGCCCGTTTTCGTCCACCGTGGGATCAGCCGTGCCCGGGCCCAGCGTGGTGGGCTGCACCAGGTAGCCGTGCTCGGTGAAGAACGGATGGCTTTGGAAACCGGTGTCAACCATGGCTACCTTGACGCCCTTGCCGGTGATCCCGGCACGGTGCGGGAGTTCGGCGTTGAGCCCCACGGAAACGTCGTCGGGGACGTTCAGGTGAAAGTAGTCGACCGTTGGCGGCAGCGAGTCTGCCGTGTGGAGGTAGTAGGGTTCCTCGATGGCGATGCCGTCCAGCACGCCCTCGAACGCCGTGCCGGCAGGATCGATCAATCCGGAGATTTCGGTGTCGGCGTTGTCGATGAACGTGGCAAAGCCTTGGACTCCCCCGGCCTTCAGGACGGGCCGCTCCTGGGTGTAGAGGTGGGCGCCGAATGCTGAATCAAACAGTTCGCGGGATCCGGAGAAGTTGACCATCAGGTTGGTGGCCTGGAGGACGTCAAAACCGGCATCACTAAGTGCCGCAATGGCCCGCTCCACGACGTCGTCCTCTGAGAAGTGCAGCCCGAGCGTTTCCACGGACGGCACCAGCCCCGGGGTGAACATCGACAGCCCCACGGACTGCGGCGATGCAATGGCGAAGATGCGCTCCGGGAAGCCATTCTCGGAAGGTGGCGCGGCCGCCTTCGCGCTGCCCTTCCCGCCACCGCGCGTGCCGGAGGCACCGCTGGGTTTCTTGCCTGCTGACTTGCTAACCATGATCTTCCCCTTACACTCATTCCCATTTGTTGCCTAATGATCGATGTCAGTGGATATTGGCGATGCTGCCTTCCAACCATTCCGCAATGCTGTCCTGATTGCCCGAGTAGTAGTGGCACAGCGTCCACCCGGCCCTGTCCGGGTCCGTGGCGGTGAATTCCCCGTTCTGGGCGACGTCCGCGGGACTGAAATCGGCGGTGCGCAGCGCGGGCAGCGCCCCCAACGCAAGCCACGTGGCGATCTCCTCAAGAATCCACTGGTTGGCAGAGGGGAACGGCAGGGCCTGGGCCAGCTGCTGGGAACTGGCCAGCTGGTAGGCTTGCGCGACGCCGTCGAGCACCCCAAAGCGGGCATCGGTCCGGTGCCCCGGGTGCAGCGACATCCACAGCAGCAGCTGCCAGGCGCATTCGACGAACCAGCCCTCCACGCGTGAGAGTTCCACCCAGATCCTGTGGTTCAGCAGGACCACGCCGGTGTTGAACGGCGGGACGGCGGCCACCCCCAAGGTTTTGCACAGATTCAGCAACGCCGGCTCATCAAGGAACGAGGCGTCCGGACCGTGGTGGCTGCGCGAACTGTGAACCTCCTCGCGGGCCACGAGGTCAAAATCGGCATGGTTGTCGAACAGGCGGTTGACGTCGGCCCGAAAAACGGTGTCGCAGTCGCAGTACAGCACCTGTTGCGCCGGACTGTGCGCGAGCCAGGAGTTGTTCAGGAACTTGTGCAGCGTGGGGTACCTGGCCAGGACGGGCCAGCCAAGTGGACACAATTCCGCAAGCCTCTGCACGTAGTCGCCCTGCAGCTGGAGCCAGGCGCGTTGTTCAGTACAGATCTTCACAAGGTGCGGGGTGGGTGGGCCGTAGAGGAAGACGACGACGACGACGCTCTCGTTGTGACGTCGGAGGCTGGCCAGGCTGCGCTCGAGTTGTCGCAACAGTCCGTCTGGATTGTCGCCGTCGGCCAACGAGACTGAGTAACAAACCAAACGGTGAGCATCGTTCATCAGGTCCTCCGAAAAACCCACTCAACGGTGTCGCAAGTCAGCGATTTTGATACAACCACTGTACTGACAAGCATCCCCGGTACCGTCCCTGCACGTCAAGAAATAGTTGTCCGCAGCCGCATTCCCATTGCCGGGAATCCTGCTGTCCTGCGGAGCTGTTCGGGCTTTCCGGCGGGCCCGGCCCCATACCCCGGGGCCACTGTGGGCATGCGCACCGCTGGTACTGGTCGCGGCGCCAGTGACAAAGCTGCGCCTCGCTGGCTGCCGGCGCGGCGCCTGGCCAAAGTCGGCGTGCCCGAATTGCGGCTCCCACAACCCGCACGCCTCGGCAGTGACGCCCGACACGTTACTGGCTGGTAACACAACCCTCCGCAGATGCGCCTGGCATTGGTACGCTGGCGTTTATGAGCCATTACCAGCCTCCCCTTGCCGACATTGCCTTCGCCCTGGAACACGTTGTGGGATACCCGGACATCGCCAAACTGCCCGGATTTGAGCACGCGGACCTGGCGACTGTGCTGGAGCTTCTTGAGCAGTGCGGGGAGTTCATGGCCGAGGTTGTGGCACCCACCAACCAGGGCGGCGACGTCGAGGGCTCACGATTGCTGCCCGACGGCTCTGTGGCGACGCCCGCCGGGTTCAAGGAGGCCTACAGCCAATACGTGGAGGCTGGCTGGGGCTCGGTCCCGCTGCCGGAGGAATATGGCGGCGGGGGATTTCCCCGCACTGTGGGCCTGGTCATCCAGGAACTCATGACCAGCGCCAACATGGCGTTTTCGCTCTGCCCGCTGCTGACCCAGGGCGCCATTGAAGCCCTGCTGCACTACGGCGGCGACGACTTGAAAGAGCGCTACCTGCCCAGGATGATCAGCGGCGAATGGACCGGCACCATGAACCTCACCGAGCCCCAGGCCGGGTCCGACGTCGGCGCCCTCACCACGCGCGCCGTGCCCCGGGCCGACGGCAGCTACGCCATCACCGGGCAAAAGATTTTCATCACCTACGGCGACCACGACATGGCAGAACAGATTGTCCATCTGGTGCTGGCCCGCACCCCTGGCGCCCCGGCAGGCACCCGCGGCATTTCCTGCTTCATCGTGCCCAAGTTCCTGGTCAACGACGACGGTTCGCTGGGCGGGCGCAACTCCGTCCAGACAGTGTCATTGGAGCACAAGATGGGCATCCACGCCTCGCCCACCTGCGTGCTGTCCTATGAGGACGCCACCGGCTACCTCATAGGCGAAGAG
>JBDTQM010000280.1:0-4350 GCA_039932175.1 Specibacter sp. | reverse complement strand
CAACCCGACCTTAACTTCACGGCATTGACCCTAGCCCTTGGACGTTACCTTGGCCTTGCTGATGAGCACCTTCTCGTCAACGGGTCCGGCGGAGCTGGCACGCAGTTTACGGTAGTAGTCGCGGGCCTCGTCCTGGCGTTCGCGTTCAATGCCCGTGGCAATCGTGGCGCGCAGGTGTTCGGGGCCGTAGCCAAAAGCATCCACCAGGTCCAGCGCGTGCGGGCGCAATTTCGCCAATACACGGTTGATGTAGGGGGACAGGGTGCGGGCCCTTTGCATGGAGATGCGGCCATTCATCAGGTACCAGTCAAGGTGTTTTTCAATCAGGGTGAGGCCGAACAAGTCGCGCAGACGTGTCAGGACTTTCTTGGTTCCCGCATCAGCAACGCGGTTCAGGGCGTCCGTGAACGCCTCCCATTGAAGCAGTTCAGCGTGGGCGCGAGCGGCTTCGATGAGCTCATTTTGGTGATCGTTGAAAACAGCCGCCCCCTGCTCCTTGGGCAATTTTGCGGCGCCCTTCAGTGCGGCGGCAACATCGGCCACCATTGTCTGCACCCGGTCGGCCAGCATCTGGCGCTGGGTGTCCTCATCCTTGAGCGCCTTGGCGGACTTTTGCGCAGAACCGGTGTCGGCCACAAATTGGGCCACCTGCCGCAGGCCCGTCTTGTTGATCGTCAGGTCAGCTGCCTGGCCCACAACGAACCGTGCCAAAATGCCAAAGTCAAGGTTGCGGAACTCCTTGCTGTAGTCGGCCAGCAAGCGCTTGGCCACCAATTGCAGCAGGACAGTGTTGTCCCCTTCGAAGGTCACATACACATCGAGGTCCGCACGCAGTGACGTGAACCGGTTTTCCACCATGAAGCCGGCGCCACCGCACGCTTCACGGCACTCCTGAAGCGTGTCAAGAACATGCCAGGTGCTCATCGACTTCAGTGCGGCCGCAAGCGTTTCCAGGTCCTGGCGGTCTTCGTCGGTGTCATGCTTGCCGGAGAACACCTCGTCAAACTTGATCAGCAGTTCTTCGTGGGCAAAGGCGGCTGCATAGGTTGTGGCCAGAAGAGGCAACAGCCGGCGCTGATGGCGCTGGTAATCCAGCAGCACCACTTCCTCGGTGTCCGAGGCCGCGTTGAACTGGCGGCGTTCGGTGGCGTACTGAATGGCAATCTTCAAGGCCACCTTGGAGGCTGCCACGGCAGCTCCGTTCAAGGAGACACGCCCCTGGACCAAGGTGCCCAGCATGGTGAAGAACCGGCGGCCCGGGCTGGCAATGGGGGAGCTGTAGCTCCCATCGGCCGCCACATCGCCGTAGCGGTTGAGCAGGTTGGTGCGCGGCACCCGCACGTGATCGAAGGCAAGGCGGCCGTTGTCGATCCCGTTCAAGCCACCCTTGATGTTGTCATCCAAGCCCTGAATGCCGGGCAGGAACTCCCTGGTGAGCGGATCACGCAAGTCAACGTAGAAGGCATGCACGCCATGGTTGACTCCCTTGGTGATCAGCTGAGCAAACACCACCGCGGCCACACCGTGGACTGCCGCATTGCCCAGGTATTCCTTCCAGGCAGCGGCGAACGGGGTGTTGATGACAAATTCGTCGGTGGCGGCATCGAACGTGGCGGTGGTGGCAATCGAGGCAACATCGGAGCCGTGGCCAATTTCTGTCATGGCGAAGCTGCCGGGGATTTCCAGGCTCATGATGCCTGGCAGCCACTTGTTCTGGTGTTCCTCGTTGCCAAGATGCATGACGGCCGAGCCAAATAGCCCCCACTGGACCCCGCCCTTGATCTGCAGCGACGGATCGGCGATGACCAGTTCCTCGAACCCGGCAACATTGCCACCATGGTCGTCACTGCCGCCAAGCCGGGTGGGAAATGCCCTGTGCACTCCATCCTGCTCCACCAAGATCCCCAGCTGATGGAAAACCCGTTCGCGGTGCTCAGTATGGCTCAGGCCCTCAACCTTGTGCAGCAGCGGATCTCCAGCCAGCTTGCGGGCGTCCAGGCGGACCTGCGCCCACCTGCCCAGCAACACTTCGCCGAGCGCCGCAACGTCAACCACGGCGCCGTCGTCGTGCATTGCGGACGAAGCGGGCGTCATTACATCGATCATGATTTTCCTTCTGCTGCGGTAACTGATTGTTGTGGCGCGGCGGGGGAGATGAGCTGCCCCACGCCGTCGAAAAGCCAGGCCGAAATTTGTTCCGCCATGGCGTTGGCTGCCGGTTTGCCGGGCCCTTCCGGCCTCTGGAGCCACAATTCACCGGCCGTGCGGACCAATCCGATGGCTGCTGTGGGCCAGTAGCCCATCAGGGGCGACGCCGGGTCGCCCACCAAAAGCTGCATCGGCTCGGTGATCATGGCTGTCACGGAGTCAAAGAAGCCGCTCAGTTCCCCCGACGGCCGGGTGTCCCCGTCGGTGGGGATCGTGGCGAAAAAGTAGACGTTGGGGGAGGTCTGGGCCATTTGCAGGTACGCCGTCACCATGGCGGTGACGCCCTCCCTCGGCTCGCTTGCCCCCTGCCTGGCCGCGGCGATGGCGTCCTGCATGTGCCGGATCACCACTGTCCCCACGGCCTGGCGAAGGCCCGACTTGTCGCCAAAGTACCTGTAGAACACCGACTTTGAGGTTCCGGCGTTGGCCGCAATGTCCTCCATGGAGGCATCGGCGCCGAGGTGGTGAATGGCCCTGCGTGCGGCCTTGATCAACGCACGACGCCGTTCCTCGCGGTGCACGTCCCACCTCGCCGAACGCCCGTCAACAGTGGTGCTGCCGTGGGTGGGGGTGTCGTTGGGTGCGGCGTTGGCCTGGCCGGACTCCGGGGAAGGAGCTGATCCTTGTTGTAACGTGTTCACGATACTCAGCGTATCAGGTACGCTGGGTATCAGTATCAGACGGTGTTCTACCAAGAGAGAGCTTCATGACTACTCCAACAGCAGCAGGCAGTGAAAACACGGGAATCAAAAAAGCCGGCACGGGCATCCGCAAGGCCGTCATCGTCGGCGGCAACCGCATTCCCTTTGCGCGTTCCGGCGGCGCCTACGCGCATTCCTCCAATCAGGACATGCTCACAGCGGCGCTGGATGGGTTGGTGGCCCGCTTTGGCCTGGCCGATGAGGAGATTGGTGAAGTTGCCGCCGGTGCCGTGTTGAAGCACTCCCGGGATTTCAACCTCACCCGTGAAGCCGTTCTTGGTTCAGCGCTGGCCGCCACCACGCCCGCCTACGATCTTCAGCAGGCGTGCGCCACGGGTTTGGAAGCGGTCATTGGCCTCTCCAACAAGATCAAATTGGGGCAGATTGATTCAGCCATTGCCGGCGGCGTGGACTCGGCGTCGGACGCCCCCATCGCCGTCAGCGAGGGCTTGCGCGCCATCCTGCTGGACCTCAGCCGGGCCAAGACAATGGGTGAGAAGCTAAAGATCGCCGGCCGCATCCGGCCCAAGCACCTTTCCCCCGATGCCCCGTCAACGGGTGAGCCCCGCACCGGACTGTCCATGGGCGAGCACCAGGCGCTCACCACTGCGCAGTGGAAGATCAGCCGGGAGGAGCAGGATCAGCTGGCCCTTGCCAGCCACAAGAACCTGGCCGCCGCCTACGACAACCACTTCTTCGATGACCTGTTGACCCCGTTCCGCGGCCTGAGCCGGGATTCCAATCTTCGCGCGGATACGTCCCTTGAGAAGCTGGCCACGCTGAAGCCCGTCTTTGGCAAGGAATTGGGGGATGCGGCCACCATGACGGCCGGCAATTCCACCCCGCTTACCGACGGCGCATCCACCGTCTTGTTGGCCTCGGAAGATTGGGCCGCCGCCCGTGACCTGCCGGTCCTGGCCGACGTTCTCGACGGCGAGGCTGCCGCCGTTGACTTTGTCCACGGCAAGGACGGGCTCCTGATGGCTCCGGCTTTTGCCGTCCCGCGCGTGCTGGCTCGCAACGGGCTGACGCTGGATGACATTGACTACTTTGAAATTCATGAGGCCTTCGCGGGAACTGTGCTGAGCACGCTGGCCGCCTGGGAGGATGAAGAATTTGGCACCACACGCCTGGGCCTGGACGGGGCCTTCGGATCCATCGACAGGGCAAAGCTGAACGTCAACGGTTCCTCGCTGGCCGCCGGCCACCCGTTTGCCGCCACCGGCGGACGCCTGGTGGCCACCTTGGCCAAGATGCTCCATGAACGCGGCGACGTGGACGGGCGGCCGGCGCGCGGCTTGATTTCCGTGTGCGCAGCCGGCGGCCAGGGCGTTGTGGCCATCCTGGAAGCGAGGTAGGACCGTGGCTTCCCAAGACAGGGCAGGACAAGACAGGGCAGGACAAGACAGGGCAGGACAAGACAGGGCAGGACAAGACAGGG
>JBDTQM010000279.1:0-4357 GCA_039932175.1 Specibacter sp. | reverse complement strand
GCCAGCTAAGCTCTATTGCATGACAGTTTTGGTATTTCTGGATCCCGTTCACCCCGCCGGCCGGCTGGCCGACGCCGCATCCCCCACCATTTTGGCAACGGATCAAGGCGTGACGCGGGGGGACGGGATTTTTGAGTCCCTGCTGGCCATCAACGGTGTTCCGCGCAAGGTCCAGGCCCACCTTGACCGACTGGCTGTCTCGGCACTCACCATGGATTTAGCCATTCCCGCCGCAGACGTTTGGCTGGCAGCCATTACGACGGCGCTCACGGCCTACGCCGACGCCTCACCCCGGGCCGTGGTGAAGCTGCTTGCCACCCGCGGCCCCGAAGGCGGCAGCAACCCCACCGCCTGGGTGCAGGTTTCCCCCGTCTCACCGGCACTGGCCGAGCAGCGGGCCAAGGGGCTGTCCGTGATCTTGCTGGAGCGCGGCTACGACAGTGACATTGCAGCCCGGGCGCCATGGCTGCTCATGGGTGCCAAGACCCTTTCCTATGCAGTCAACATGGCCGCCCTGCGCCACGCCCACACCCAGGGTGCCGATGACGTGATCTTCACGAGCCGCGACGAACTGGTGCTGGAGGGGCCCACCTCGTCAGTTCTGCTGGCCCACATCTCCGATGATTCCGGGGTTCCCGTGAAGCGGCTCATCACCCCGCACCTGGACACCGGAATTCTGCCCGGCACCACCCAGGGTGCACTGTTTGCCGCAGCCAAGGAAGCCGGCTGGGAATTGGGCTACGGCCCCGTCACACCCGCTGACCTGCTCGATGCGGACGCCGTCTGGCTCATCTCCAGCCTGCGCCTGTTGGCCCCCGTGAACACGATAGACGGCCAAGAGATTGGTACGGCTGAAAACCGCGCCCGGCTCAGTGCGGAACTCGGTGCCCTGCTGGCAACAACCCTGTAGCCGGCCGGTGCCGCAGCGGGCCCGGCGGCCGCCCGGTCAGGCGGCTGCGCGGTCTGCTTCCAAGCTGACCGGCACCAGGGGCCGGAACTTGTTGGCCAGCAGGATCAACACGACACTGGTTGCCATGAACGCCACGGCGATCAGCACGCAGGTGATGGCCACGGCACCGTAGCCGCCGTTGGCCGGATTCAGGAACGGGTAGGCATACCAGCCGGTGATGGCGCCGCGGATCAGCGAATACGCCAGGTAGGCCAGCGGGAACATCACTGCAATCCACAGGCTGCGCAGCGACAGGGGCTTGCGCGGGGACTGGAGGAGCCAGTCAGCCACGACTGCCACCGGCATAACATAGTGCAGCCAGGTGTTGATCCAGGGCAGCAGCGAGCCAAGGTCAACATCACGCAACAACGCGCTGAAAACAATGCCCACCAACGCCATGGCAACCACTGAAACGCAGCGCAGAACCTGCCACAGCGGTCCCAGCTCCTTCCCCCGCCATGTCAGCACCGACTCCACCAACAGCACCACCGCGGCAAAAATGTTGCCCAGGTTGGTGAAATAGCTGAAGAAGTTCAGCGTCTCAAAGCCGTGGCTGAGGTGGATGCCCAATTGGCTTCCCACTGCAACAAGTGTCACGGCCCCAAACAGGAAACGGACTGCGGCAAAGGCGCGGGTCAATGTCATGCGTACATCCTGCCACTTGCCGGGGCAACAGTGGTGCAACGCTCCCGTCATGTTCAGCCACACTGACACATTTTTGGGCTTCCCTCGGTGCCGATGTGTTATTTTCGAAGTGAGTAATGAGTGCCAGCGTCAAGCCCTGACTAGCTGGCCGGCAACCCTCTTTCCGGCGGGGTGCCTCAGGTGACTACTTGGCAAACCCAGCTACCAAAAGCGTACGGTTCGCAAGCGTGAACGATTTTTGTGCTTAACAGCCATCCCCGTTAAGCACCCCCTCCCGCTTGCAAATTTCAGCTTTCTTGCAATAGAGGAGAACACATGTCCGCGGACGAATCCACCCTGGCCTACCGGCTCATCACCGGCCCCGACGACAAGTCCTTTTGTGAGCGCATCTCCGAAGCTCTCGCCGAAGGCTACGTGCTGCACGGCGGACCGGCAGTGACCTTCAACGGCACCAGCGTCATCTGTGCCCAGGCAGTGATCCTCCCGCAAGCGATCGCCGTCAGTGATGCTGCGGTTGCCACGGCCGTGGATGAACTCGATGCTGAGCTGGAATTCGACGGCGAGGGCATCGCATGAGCTACGCAGGAGACCTGGCCCCGGCCACAGCCTGGGAGCACCTGGCCGCAGGGGCCGTGCTCCTTGATGTCCGCACCGAGGGGGAATGGGCGCACATTGGCGTCCCGGACACCTCGGCGCTGAATGCTGAACCTGTGTTCATCCAATGGAACCTTGCCAGCGGACACAACAATCCCGACTTCCTGGCGCAGCTGCTGGCGGCCGTGCCCACGGAGAAGCCGCTGGTGGTGTTGTGCCGCTCCGGCGCCCGCTCCATCGCAGCCGCAAACGCAGCCACGGCTGCCGGGTACACCGCCTACAACGTCCTGGAGGGCTTTGAAGGGGAACCCGACGGCCATGGCGAGCGCGTGGTCAACGGTTGGAAAAACCGCAGCCTGCCCTGGCACTAAACAGCGACCGATCCGCCGTCGCGCGTCAGCAGTCAGTCACCACCGCAACACCAGTGAAATAAGGAAAGCAATTGAGCAACTTTAACGAGCACGCCGCCACATGGGCAGAAGACACCCAGGCAGTGCGCGGCGGGCTTGACCGCAGCAACTTCGCCGAAACCTCCGAGGCCCTGTTTTTGAACTCGGGCTTCGTGTACGAATCGGCAGAGGCCGCCGAACAGGCATTCACCGGCGAGGTTGATCGGTTTGTGTACTCCCGCTACGGCAACCCGAGCGTGGCAACGTTCCAGGAACGGCTGCGCCTGCTCGAGGGCAAGGAGGCCTGCTTTGCCACGGCCTCGGGCATGTCTGCCGTATTCACGGCCTTGGGCGCGTTGCTGGCGGCCGGGGACAGGGTGGTTGCCTCACGGTCGCTCTTTGGCTCCTGCTTTGTCATTTTGAACGAGTTGCTGCCACGGTGGGGCGTGGAGACGGTGTTCGTCGACGGCCCGGACCTGGAGCAATGGCGTGAAGCACTGTCGGTGCCCACCACTGCCGTGTTCTTTGAATCGCCGTCGAACCCCATGCAGGAAATCATTGACGTGCAGGCAGTGTGCGAGCTGGCGCATGACGCGGGCGCACAGGTGGTGGCCGACAACGTGTTCGCCACTCCCCTGCTGCAGCGCTGCGGCGACTTTGGTGCGGACATCATTGTGTACTCCGGCACCAAGCACATTGACGGCCAGGGGCGGGTGCTGGGCGGCGCCATTCTGGGCAGCAAGGAGTTCATTGACGGCCCTGTCAAGAACCTGATGCGCCACACTGGTCCTGCCTTGTCCGCATTCAACGCCTGGGTGCTGACCAAGGGCCTGGAAACCATGAACCTGCGCGTGAGCCATTCATGCAACAACGCACTGGCCCTGGGTGAGTTCCTTCAGGCCCAGCCGCAGGTCAGCCGTGTGCTGTACCCGCACCTGCCCTCGCACCCGCAGTACGAGCTGGCCAAAAAGCAGATGAAGGCCGGCGGCACGGTGCTGACCTTTGAATTGGCACAGCCGGCTGCCGGGACCACCAAGGATGCGGCGTTTGCCCTGCTTAATGCCCTGCAAATCATTGACATCTCCAACAACTTGGGCGACGCCAAGTCCCTGATCACCCACCCGGCCACAACAACCCACCGAGCCATGGGCCCGGAGGCGCGTGCGGCCATTGGCCTCAACGACGGGTTCCTGCGCCTGTCAGTAGGCCTGGAGGACGTGGGCGACTTGAAGGCCGACCTGGCCAAGGCCCTGGCCGCCATTTAGGAAAAGCTAGCTGGCCAGCGCCTCCACCCATGCAGAGAAACTCTTCAGCTCGGCGCCGGAGAGCACGGCCAGGGGCGGCGCCGTCATGGGGTCCAGCAGCAGCACCAAGGAATCTTCCGGGAGCTTGCTGGTCCAGGGATAGGCGTCCGTTCCCTTCGAAACGCTTCCCGCCCGGACAACGAAGGCCGTCTCCGGGACGCCCCAGGAATCGGCAATGCCACTGCGGCCAGTGACGAGGGCCAGCAACTCGGCAGGGTGCAGATTGAACTGGACACCGGCTGCCGTGAGTTGCACGCGGCGAACCATGCGGGAGCCGGAGTTCTTCCAGGGGACATCCACTTCCTCGGCCTGCAGCACTGGATTGGCCCAGGGTGAGGACAGGATGGGTGTGGGGGCTGCGGAATCACGTTTGAACCAGGAGAACATTCGCCCGATCCTACCGGAATCGGTGGTCGAGCCCCGAGGCCGGGATTTCGACAGGCTCAATCACCGGGAACCAACGACGGCGGGGGTCA
>JBDTQM010000278.1:0-4403 GCA_039932175.1 Specibacter sp. | reverse complement strand
GTGCCGAGATCGAAAACTCCGATTCGGACTACGACCGCGAGAAGCTGCAGGAACGTCTGGCCAAGCTGGCCGGCGGCGTTGCAGTCATCAAGGCCGGTGCCGCCACCGAAGTTGAGCTCAAGGAACGCAAGCACCGCATCGAAGACGCAGTGCGCAACGCCAAGGCTGCTGTTGAAGAGGGCATCGTCCCCGGCGGTGGCGTTGCCCTGATCCAGGCCGGCGTTAAGGCTTTCGAAGGCCTGAATCTGACGGGCGACGAGGCCACTGGCGCCAACATCGTCAAGGTTGCCATCGATGCACCGTTGAAGCAGATTGCCTTCAACGCAGGCATGGAGCCCGGCGTAGTTGTAGACAAGGTTCGCAGCCTGCCCAACGGCCACGGCCTGAACGCCGCAACCGGCGTTTACGAAGACCTGCTGGCTGCCGGCGTCAACGACCCGGTAAAGGTAACCCGTTCCGCACTGCAGAACGCGGCTTCCATTGCCGGCTTGTTCCTCACCACCGAAGCTGTTGTAGCCGACAAGCCCGAAAAGGCTGCACCGGCTGGCGGCGGCGGCGACGACATGGGCGGCATGGGCGGTTTCTAACCCACCTCTGGTCTTCTAGCAAAAGGCGTCATTGCCCCGCGGGCAGTAAGATTTCGCAAACCATGCGTCCTAAGTGAGGACGCGAGGGTCCCAACACGAGCTTGCGAGTGTTGGGAGCGGACTTACGCCATCCCGCTCCAGGCGATGGCGCCTTTTGCTTGCCCAGGTGGCGGCCGGGGAAGCCGCCCATTTGGCGTTTAAGTGTCAGTGGAGTCTGAAAGTATGGATGCATGACTATTACTGCTGCTGCCGATGGTTCGGCTTTAGGAAATCCTGGGCCTGCTGGCTGGGCCTGGTACGTGGACGACAACTGCTGGCGTGCCGGCGGCTGGCCCCACGGCACCAACAACATGGGCGAACTCATGGCCGTCCTGGACCTGTTCAAGTCCACGGCCCACATGCCGGAGGAACCGCTGCACATCCTCTGTGACAGCCAGTACGTCATCAACTCGGTGACCAAGTGGATGCCGGGCTGGAAGCGCAAGGGTTGGAAGAAGTCGGACGGCAAGCCCGTTCTGAACCTTGACTTGCTCAAGGAAATTGACGCGGCGCTGGTTGGCCGCAAATACACCTTCGAATGGGTCAAGGGCCACGCCGGCCATGACCTCAACGAGGCAGCCGATGACCGCGCCCGTGCTGCCGCCACCGCCTACCAGGCCAAGCGTGAGCCGACTGCCGGCCCGGGTTTCCCCGGCTCCAAGGTGTCCGCCGAGCCCAAGGAAACGAACGACGGCGCTGCGGCCAGTGCGCCGGAGCCCTCGCGTCCGGCCCAGACGACGTTGTTCCTGGACGAACTGGAGCAGCCCGACTTGTTTTCCGTGCTGGAGGATGAGGCGGACCCCGCCTTCTCTGCTGGCAGCCACGATGCGCTGGAGACAGTGGTGGAGCTTGAAAAGGAGCTGCTGGATCCTGCCGTTCGCGCGGATCCGCTCCGGGCGGGGGAGCTGTTACACATTGACTTTGAGGAAATCGGCGCCTCCGGTCGCCGATGGACCCGGCAGGAGATCCTGGAGATGATGA
The DNA here is from genome assembly GCA_039932175.1 of Specibacter sp. Taxonomy (GTDB): domain Bacteria; phylum Actinomycetota; class Actinomycetes; order Actinomycetales; family Micrococcaceae; genus Specibacter. Next base: position 2,796 of record JBDTQM010000278.1, on the reverse strand, counting down.
ATGACGAGGATGCGGCCGCGGTGGAACTGCAAGTACTGTCCCTGGCCCAGGTGGACACCTCCACGGCCTTGCTGAGCTACCGCAGTGTCTCCCCGGGCGGAAGTGCACTGCGCAGTTCCCTGTGGCAGCGCGAGGCCGGACAGTGGCGCCTGCGGTTTCACCAGGGCACGCCCGAAAGCTAGAACGGGGCTGCAATGTCGCCCTGTGTCTGCAAATAGACACGGGCTGTGGGTGTGATGGTTCTGATGACGCCCGGGGCCACGTTCTCAACGGTCCACCCGGTGTTGGAATCATCTTTGGCATGGTGGCAGTAGGGACAGCGTGGACGCAGGTTCTCTACGCTGGTTTCACCCAGGGGCAAAAGAACGCCGTCAGCACTGTAGCTGAACCTGTTGTAGGGCGTGGTGTGGTCCAGTTCGCACGATCCGGCAGGACGATCGCAACCAATCCCTGTGCAGACAGGATCCTTCAGCCGTACTTCCCTGGCCATGGACTTCGGTGGTTTGCGGGATTTGCGCCCAATGCTGTTGACACAGCCGGTTTCAGGATCAATGAGGAATTTTCGCCAGAAGCTGGCAGTGGCCGCCAGTTCCCTGGCCTGATCAGCGGGGATGGGGCCGTAGCCGGCCAGGATGGCGGAGTCTGGGGAGTTGCCCAGAAGAGTTTGGCTCGGGACAGTGATGTTGAGTGTGGCTGGAATCCGTTTCTTGAAGTGCGGACCGTCCGCCGGGCTGATGATGTCTGCTCCACTGCCGCTGCCGCACTCCGGGAGGTGGAACAGTGCCTCGTGGAGGAGGTCCATGAGGACATCTGCACGATACTCGTTGAGCGAGCGGGAGGGCCGCCCCGTGGGGGTGGTGCCGTGGCTTTCCTCACCACAACTTTTGGCATTTCGTGCCCAGCTGTCGATGGAGTTGAAGAAAAGAGTTGCCTCCACGGCAGGAAGTCGGGCTGCCAAATACGCCATGCCGTCGTCCAGGGGAGTCAGCCACACGTCACGTTCGGTCCTGGCCCGGCCGTGCCGCGTTTGAAGGGATTCCGGATTGTGTTTCTCGGCGCAGGCCCTGACTTTGCGGAGCAAGGCGTTGGGGTTGGTGTTCATGGCGAACCGCAGGAATTGTGGTTCCAAGGCATGCAACAGTTCCGGCGGCGTGTTGTGCGTTCCCTGCACAATGGCCCTGACCCGGCGCACATCCAGGGAACCATCGTTGAACTCGGCAAAAGTGTCCGGCAGGTGCCGTGTCAGCAATTCTGCCTCGCAAATGAGGCGCTCCGCTGCGCCAACGCCGATGGCGAAGAGGGCCATGAGCTCAGCCGCTGCATAACGAGACCTGTCCGGGTGATTCTCGGGTGGCTGCTCGCCCACAACAGGCGGGCGGCGGGTGGAAAACTCGGCAATGGCTGCAGCCTGCCGTGCCATGGCCCATGAGGATTGGCGTTCAGCGGCCTGGATATAGCTCAGGATGTCATCATCGCCAAGAGTTCCAGGATCGATCTCGGACAGTGCATCCGCTCCGCGCTGCGCTGTCCAGGGGATGTAGTCGGCCTGTTCCTGAGCCGTCATGACCGGAAGTAGTCGTTGCACGCGCTTCACTCCGCCATAGACCTTGACTTGGACCGGTGAGGGCATGGTCAGAGGCTCAGCTGCCCGCAAGACGCCGATTCGCTGCTTGCGGGCCGCTGCAGCACAAACCAGCGGGCAGGAGATGCCAGCATCACCGTCGAAGGTGTGGTCGGGGAGCTGGAAGTCGGCATCGGCGGAAATTTGCTCGAATAGCGCCGACTCGTCCTCGTCGTAGTCGTCAGGCTCGTCTCCGTCATGGGCGTATCGGAGAGAAGCGTCGGCGTCCGCCTGTGCCTGGAGTTCGGCCCAGGTGGGCAACGTGTATTTGGGGTTCAAGAGGGGTTCGCCAGTTGCCGGGTCAACAGTGAAGGGATCAGGGGTGACGGTAGCGGCTGCAGCGAGGAAGCCCTCGAATGCTGCGTCGAGGTCTTGTCCTGGAATTGACGGTCCGGAAAGGTTGGAATCCTCTGAAGATCCGGGCCAATTCTCTGCGCCCATAAGATAATTATATCTGGGAAGAAGTGTGAATTCAATAGAGTTATAAGAGAAATATTCTAAGTCTTGATAGTGGTGGGGTGTGTGGTGGCGTGGGTGGGGCCACGCGTCCGGGGGTTCCCTGGCCAAGCGGAGCGAGGTTAGGGAGGACGCGGGGACTATCGCATGGTGAACATTCTGGTGTTGGCGTCTTCGGCCTGCGCGTATTGGGTTGCAGCCATGGAGAGGGCGCCGTTGATGCTTTCCAAAGAGGCTTCCACCCTGAGTTCGGTGGCATGCCACTCTTGGAGCAGCAGCTGAAAATTGTTGGCGGCGGTGCCTGTCCACGTGGCCTGCAGGTCAAGGAGGTTGCGCTTCATGGCATCAACTTCCATGCGAATCCTGTCCACGGAGCCCTTGACCGCCGTGCTTTTGACCGCGAGATCGTCGCTATTGACGTTGAACTGTGCCATGACTGTTCCCTTCCCTGGGAGGTGAAACTGCCGGCTTGTCGCTGACAGTTCCCAGATTAGAAGGCTGAAACCGGCCGCGACAGCCCCACCCGTGCAACTGTGGAGAATCTGGTGCCGGGCTACGCCTGTGCATGACCCAACACCTGCTTGAAGGCGCCTGTTGGCTAGTGTTCCGGCGCCTGTGTGGGAGACGGGGCGGGGGCCGGCGGCAGGGCGGCATCCGCTGCCGGCTCGGCGTCGTCGAACAGTCCGTCCCCCTCGGCTTCGGTTTCGGTCTCAGTCTCG
>JBDTQM010000277.1:0-4415 GCA_039932175.1 Specibacter sp. | reverse complement strand
GTCGTCGGCGGCACGGTCGGCACTGTCGTCGGCGGCACGGTCGGCACTGTCGGCACGGTCGGCACCGTCGTCGAGGCAACCACGGTCAGCTCCAAGACGCCAGTCGCCTTCTGGTTGGCAGGGTTAGTGCCTGTTACCTGCAGCGTGTAACTTCCCGGAGTAGCGCTGGTCGGCATAGTGGCCGCAAGGGTGGCCACACCTTCATCATTGGCAACGGCTGTCCCGATGACAACGTCTGTCGGAAGCAGGGTGAAGGTGGCGGTACTGCCAGCCTTGAGCTTGGGTACGGTGAGTTGGAACGTGTCCCCGGCCTTCAAGGAACCGGCAGCAACATCAATTTCAATAAGCAGCGGTGCGGCTTCGCTGACATCGGGTTCACGTTCGCCCGGTTCAAAGCCAACCGGCGGGGTGACCACAGGTTCGCTGCCGTTGGAGCCGTACACGCGCATTTCAGCAGCCGCAGCGAAGCCTAGGCCGTTGTGTGCGTTGAGGGCCTCAAACTTCACGTAGCGGACCTTGTGTCCTGCCGGGATCGGAAGAATCTGCATGTCCGGACCTACATTCAGACTTCCTGAGGCAACCGCCGCACCCCAGGTGGCACCGTCGTCGGATACGTAGATCTTGTAGTCCTTGATGCGGCCATTGTCTCCGCCTGTTTGGCGGCCCTGGAAACCAAAAGCGGTCAGGTCATACGCTTCGGACAGGTCAAAGACGGCCCAGTGCGGGAACGGGCTGCTGGCGGTGTCGTACTTTGAGTGCCAGATGGTCGACAAATCTCCGTCGAGGACATTGCTGATGGGCCCTTCGGCTCCCGAAGTGGCCTGCTGGGAATCAGTGGTGACCTTCAATTTGCTCACCGGAACCATGCCGCTGATCTGCACGGACAGGTTCACCTGATTGGATACAGTCTTGGTGACATTGTCGTTGCGGTATATGGCGATGGTGCTCAACTTGGTAGTGCTGCCGCCTGAGCCAGCGGCCGGAACCACCACCCACGTGGTCGAAACACTCGCGCCAGGCGCCACAGTATCAAAGAGGTTGCCGTTCTTTTCCTTCACCAGGAACGTCCACCCTGCCGGGGGTGTACCCAGGCTCAGCTGAACATTGCTGGCAGCTGTTTCCTCGCTGTTGACGAAAGTCGTCACAATTTCAGCAGGAACCTGCGGCGTCAGTGCCGGTACGGGAGCAACATCAAGTTTGGCGCAGCCGGGCTGGTTTGCCGCGGGGCCAAGGTCCCGGACCACCATGTTATCGAGCACCATGTCTGTTGATCCGCTGCCAATGCGGCGCAGGCCAACCCACGTTGAACCGCAGCCTGCCACCAACGTGCTGGAGAAGCTCGTCGTAGACAGCGCTGGAGTCAGGGTTTCATTGTTGATCTCCTTCGTCACCACCGCGGTTCCGGTTGTGGAGTCAACCCCCGTCACCCACTGCCACTGGTTGGCACCGTTTGACTGGTAGTCAAAGGTGATCTCGTAGTCGTGGCCGAAAGTGAATGGCAGCGTCACAGGAGCCGTGCGGTAGGTCAAGCCGGCGCGTTCGTTGTGTGCCTTCAGGGAGTGGGTGCCACCCTTTTCGGTGATGACGTCATCGACTTGGCCTGCACCCTTCCACGTCTTCTGCGAGAACGGTGCATGGAGCTGGCTGATGCTTGTCTGCGGGTCGGACAGGCCGCCGTTGTTGCCCTTGAAGAACGGGCCCCAACCTGGCTGATTGCCTTCAAAGCCCTCGGTGAAGACCACATTCCCGGCAACATTGGGCAGAGTCGTGGGAACAACCGGAAGCGGGTTGGTCATGAGCGAATTCAACGGCACATCGATCATGACTCGAACGTTGTCGATGCTGACCTTGGCAGAACCTTCGGCGGCTGAGATCTCTATTTTCGCCCGTCCGTCCGCAGGTGCCGTGAACGTCAGCGGGGCACGCTGGGCATAGCTTTCACTCTTGGAATCAGAGGCCATCCGGTTTTGCATCGGTGTGACATCAAAACTGTTGGTCGCCGACAGCCCTGTACCAGTGGCCGTCAGTGCCGTGGCACGGTGCTGACCCTGGGCGATTTCGATGTCTGAGCTCACAGTGTATTTCTTGCCCGGGGTCAATCCGGTGATGCTCTGGGAAATGGACGACGCCGAGTCCCCCAGAACCGCTACATAGTCACCAAGCGCTGTGCGCTGGGCTGTGGCACCGCCGGTGGCGTTCCACGCAGTCAGGTTTCCGGTGTTGAAACCCGGGTCGACAAGTCCTGTGCCTTGGCCGTAGTTGGCGGCAGGCTGTGGCGCCTTGCCACCTGCGGGTACCAGCACGTACGCTGTCGCTGCGTCTCCGGTGAGCGTGACCTTGCCGGCGGCTGCGGCAACGTCGGTCACCTTGACGCGGCCGTTGTCGGTGAGCTTGAACAGTTCAAGGTTGCTGGTACCGGCAAAGCTGGTCGGGAGGTCGAATGTGGCGGTTCCCCCGGCAGCATTGTAGAAGTACAGTTTCGTGGCCTTGTTGGGGTTGGAGACCACATCGGGATCGGCCACATCCTGCCACGGGATCAGGTACTTGTTCCCGTCAATGACCAGCTTGCCGTCAAGGGTGACTTTGCGGACTCCGCCAACCATGTCAATGGCGACCTTGTGGCCATCGGCGTCTTGCAGCTTCGCCGAGGTGCCGGGCTGCCACTCCATCAGTTCGTAGTGCTGAAGGAACTTGGTGGGCAGGTTGTCGCTCCACACCTTGGAGTAGGTGGCGTTGAAGTCCTTCTGCCCCGACCAGCCTTCGTAGTCCTTGACCACTTGACCGCCCAGCAGGGGGTCAGTGTTCCACAGGTCCCGGTCGGAGTTGGCAATGAAGCGGATCATCTTGGAGCTGATGCCCTTGTTGTCGCCGTAGTTTTTGTCATTGGCCCAGTGCGACCAGATGGCGTTGTTTTCAAAGCGGTGGGCGTACTCAGTGGTGATTTCGAAGCCCATTTTCTGCAGGTTGTTGGCAAGCCCATCTGCCATCGCACCGCTTTCCAGATAAGCATCAATGTAAAGGCTCTTGAGGCCGGGGACAGTATCCTTCAGTTCCTGGAAACGGTCCAGCACGTTGCCCTTGCCCAGGTCGTTGCGCATGTCGATCTTGTACGCGCTGTTGAGCCAGTCCCATGCGCCTTGGCGGGTGCCGATCAGTTCGTCACTGAAGTATTGGGCTTGGGCATAGGCTTCGGTGGCGTTGACGTGGACGCCAAACTCCGTGTTGTATTTTGCTCCTGTGTCAACGAGGGTGTTGAGATCCTTGACGCCACCGGCACGGGTGTTGATGTCATTGCCGTAGTCCGGATGGGCAGCATCGTGCCCTTCGCTTTGGTAGCCCTTTTCCAGGATCCACTGGCCAAGGTTGTCCGTGGCCATCGAGAAGCGCTTGACATTGTCAAGGGTCTTCAAGAACGGGTTAGTGGCCGCACTACCGAAGTTAAAGGGAATGCGGGCAACCACACGGTCCGGGATTTTATCCGAGCCCAGGGGCTTTTCAGCATTGTTGCGGTAGGCAATGGCAGCATCCTGCCAGTCCACTTTGCCTGATCCATTCACGTCTCCTGCCAGCACCACAGTGGCCTGGGGCAGGTCAAAGGTTGCTACGCGCGGGTCGCTGGCCCCCTGCGGGTGGTAGGTGAAGGTGCCCGGTGACAGTGATGCCACCTTCGCACCTGCTGCACCATTCTCGACTTGCGAGAACAAACGGTTATTCCATTCGTTGTTTCCTGAGTCTTCGGTCGCATTTGTGATGATGCCAGCGGCCAACTTTTCGTTGTTGACGAAGCCATAGGGTGTACCCACGGCTGCCGCATCCACGGCAGTGGCCGTTGTGACCGGCAGGTACTGGTCCTGGGGGGTGGTGATGTTGTCGTTGTTCTTTGTCCGGGACAGCACGGCACCGGCCTCGGCCGAGCTGACGGAGAGCAGCGAATGGCCCGGGATGGAGAGGGTGTTGACCGAAGCTTCACCCGCGCCACTGATCTTCGTCACCTGGAATTCCACGGTGTTGGCACTTGTGACGGTGATGGTGGAGGTAATGACGATAGCCGGGCTGTCGATGGTGGACTGGTACGTTGCCGTGGCGCCACTGACAGCGACCGTAGTTGTGGCTGTCTTCGCCTGTCCATTGATCATGAAGGCAGTCAGTGCTTTGCTTTGCCCCCCAATGATTTGGCCTGTGAGGTTGTAGGAAACCACTTGGGGAAAGGCGTCTCCCACGGCAACGGTGAGGCCCTTGCCGTTGGAAAGGGCCAAGGTGCCTGCGTCACCCGGTGCGGCAGTCGCTGTCGCGGCGATTCCCACAGCAGTCGAGGACATAATGGCCACCGCCGTCAGCGTGGCCAAGGTGCCGCGCAGGTATCCCGGTTTGTGTCGTCGCCGAAGTTTGTTTCCCCGGCCATTTTCATTGCTAGT
>JBDTQM010000276.1:0-4489 GCA_039932175.1 Specibacter sp. | reverse complement strand
GGGGTGCATGGTGCAGCACAGGCTTGCCGCCTCGTTCCGCCGGGGACAGCAGGCTGACACTGAATGGATCGATCCCGAATTCCGCCGCGAGGAGAAGCTTCAGCACCACCCTGGCAGTGGCGGACAGGTGCCCGTCCAGGGGCTGCCGCTTGGCCGCCACCATGGACAGTTCCACCGGACTCAGGAGTGCCGACTGGGCGGACGATGGCTCAACGGCGGCCTGGGCGAGCCAGACCCGGGCGGCCGGCAGCGGCGTCACCCTATCGTCGCCGGGCCGAGGAGACGAATCCCCCAAGCCCACCCCCCGCGCCATCATTGGCCGGCACCGGCGGAACTGGAGGGAACCGTCTGGCCGGCGTCGTTCTTCCCCGGCTCGGGCGAACCCGTGTCGATGGCTGAAGTGCGGCGCAGGGTGGTGAAACCGGCCAGTCCGGCAACGCCCAGAACCGTGGCGGAGGCGCCGAAGATCAATACAGCCAGGGTGGCGGGGACGGCACGGCCCAAACCGCCAAGGCCCAGCGCCCCCACGGAATCCCCGCCCACTTCCTGCGCCATCCACAGCGCGTTGACGCGCCCCAGCATGTGATCGGGCGTGAACGCCTGCACCAGGGCGTACTGCAGGATTCCGCTGAGGGAACCAAGTGCACCGAAAATGGTCAAAAGCACCAGTGCGCTGACCAGGTCGGGGCTTAGCCCCACGGCGGCCAGGGCCATGAACGAGGCGATGGAGAACAATGCCATGGCCCGCCCAGGCCGTTGGGCCCGGCCTATCCAGCCGCTGCACAACATGGCCACGACAGCCCCGCACGGAACGGCCGCATACAGCAGGCCCGTGCCTTGGGCGCCGACGCCCAGGGCCACCACACCCAAGGCGGGCAGCATGATCCTGATGCCCGAGGCCATGGTCTCCAAGGTTCCCAGCACCACAACGGCGCGAATCACCGGCTGCCGGTACACAAATGCTGCGCCTTCGGCCGCTGCCCGCAAGGGATGGCTGCGCGGCCCGGCATGCTCCGGCTTCAAGGAGGGCAGGCCCGTGAGCAAGGTGATGGTCAGCAGGGTTGCGGCGGCGGCGCAGGCATAGTTCCAGCCCACTCCGGCCGCGGCAATGATGACCCCGCCCAGGGCCGGCGATGCCATGGTGCCCAGCCTGACAGTCAGCATGTTCAGGGCACCCGCTGCGGCGAGTTTGTTTCGCGGCACCAGCGTGGGCGTCAGTGCCATGAGTGCCGTGACACTGAGCGCGCCAAAGAAGCCGTCAACCCCGCCCACCACGTAGATGGCGGCAACGGAGGGCTCGGGCAGCCACGCGTTGACGGCCAACAGGGCAAAGCCCGTGCCTCCGATCATGCGCGAATAGAGGATGATTTTGCGCCGGTCGAACCTGTCGGCCAAATCCCCGCCCACCAGGAGCCCGGCAAAGGCGCACACACCCTCCACCGTGGCCGCGATGCCCACTTGCAGGGTGGACCCCGTGAGTTCGAAGATCTGCATCGGGACGGCCACGGCCAGCATGCCCAGGCCAAAGATGGAGATGGTGCGGGCAATGAAGATGCGCCGGAACGCTGCACTGGTGCGCAGGGGGCTGGTGTCGATGACCAGCCCGCGGAGGATCCTGCTCTTGGCCGGCTCAGTCATCGTCGGCTTGATCGTGGTGGTCCAGACCGGCTGTTCCTTGCTTCCAGTAGCCGTCAATGTCGGCATGCTCCGCCGGAATCTCCAGCACGTCCCGCACATGGCGGCGGATGGGCTTGACGGCCGCAGCCTCACCCGCCACCCAGACAAACAAGTCCCCCGCCGGCCTGAGGAAGTTCTGCACTGCATCCAGCAGCACCGCCGAACCCTGGGCCGAGCGGTCCAGATACGTGACATTGATGCCCGGGCGGCTGGCCAGGGTGATCTTTTCACCCGGGTTGGCAAGGCTGATGAAAACCTCTGCACGGGCTCTGCTGGGCAGTTCTTCGACCCAGCGGGCCATGGCCGGCAGAGCCGTTTCATCCCCGGCGATCAGGTAGTTCTCAAAGTCGGCAGGGTAGAGGTGTGAGCCCCGCGGACCCAACACCCCCAGGGCATCACCCAGCGTTGCGTTGTGGGCCCAGCGCCCGGCAATCCCGTGGTCATGGAGCACAAAGTCGATGGTGAGACGCTGTGCTCCTGAATCATAGGCACGCACCGTGTAGTCGCGGAAAATGGGCCGTGGGCGGCCTTCGGGCATCACCAAACGGTCCTCCACCACCGCCGGCAGATGAATCTCGCCGGACTCGACTTCAGGAAAAACCAACTTGACGTGGTCCGAGACCGTCAGGGGTGCGAAGGGGAACGGCTGCGCCAGGTCCTCGCCGCTGAACACTAGCCGGCGCATGGCGGGCGCCAGCAGCTCGTGGTCCACCACCCTGAGCAGGCGCGGCACCAGGGGATGCATGCGCAGCTGGATTCTGGATTCTGTGGTGCTTGGGCCGGTCACTGTGAAGCCTTTCGGTGGATGGTGGCGGGAATGTCCGCGAGCAGTTTGGCCAGTTGCGGCCCCAGAACGGGCAGTGTTGCCGGGGACAGGATGTCTTCATGGGCGCAGTCCACGGGGTGGACCCGCATGCTGTCCGTCCGCCCGTTCCATGCCCGTTCCGGGTCAAAACCGTCCGGGACTGTTGCGGTCGCCACGAAGAGTTCGGCCCGGCCCGGGAAATGGGCTGTGCCGGCGGAGGAGAGCAGCCGCACGGAGTCCTGGTAGTTGGCAGTGATGTCCTCGGTCATGGCTTCCTGCTCCGCGCGGGATTCGTTGTCCGCGCCGTCCAGGCCCAGCTGTTCACGCTCCGCCTCGGCGGCAATGTCCGCCCCGGCACCGGCGCCCCAGTCCTGGTCTTCCGGCGGGTACGTGTCCAACAGTCCCAAGAAGGCAACCTCCTCGCCCTCGGCTGCCAGCCGCGCGGCAATGGCCTGGGCAATGGTGCCGCCCAGGGAGTAGCCCAACAGTTTGTACGGCCCCCTGGGCTGCAGGGAACGGACGGTGTTGTAATGCCTGGTGTGCACCTCCACCAGGTGCCGGGCCGTGGCCAGCGGGCCGTCCGGGCGCGGCGACTGCAGGCCAATGAGTGTTTGCTCCGGGTCCAGGTACGGGGCCAGGGACCTGTACTGCCAGGCGAACCCAGACGCCGGATGGATGCAGAACAGCGGGTCGGTGCTGCCGCTGCGGATGGGCAGGATCTCGGCGAAGGCCTCCCTGCCGTCCGAGGCGCCCTCAATCCGAAGGGCCAGCGCCGCCACCGTGCCGGTTGTCATGATGGTGCCCACCGCGACCTTGCGGCCCAGCGCCCGTCCCAGCTCGGCGGCCAGTCTCATGGCGAGCAGCGAATGGCCACCCAGCGCAAAGAAATCGTCCTCGGCGCCCACCGCCGGCACTCCCAGCACCGTGGCGAAGGCGCCGGCGATGGTTTCCTCCAGCCGGCCGCGGGGTCCCCTGCCGGTGGTTGCCGCACGGGCAGGGGCGGGCAGGGCGTTGCGGTCAAGCTTTCCATTGCTGGTCAGTGGCAGTGCCGCCAAGACAACGAACGACGCCGGGACCATGTGTGCGGGCAGGCTGCCGGCACACCGCTCCCGGCAGAGCGCAAGCAGTGCCTCCGGGCCGGCCTGGTTGGCGGCGGGGCCGGGCACCACGTAGGCAACAAGCGACCTGTTGTCGGCTCCCGCCGTGGTTGTGGCACCGCCCAGGGATTTGGCGGCCACCACTGCGGCCTCAACGCCCGGGACGGCTGAGAGGACGGCGTCAATTTCGCCGAGTTCAATGCGCTGGCCGCGGATCTTGATTTGGTCATCGCCCCGGCCCAGGTATTCCAGCTCGCCGCTGCCCAGGCGGCGCACAATGTCACCCGTGCGGTACATGCGGGTGCCGGGATCAAAGGGATTGGCAACGTACCGGCCGGCCGTGAGTCCGGGCCGGCCCAGATAGGCCGTGGCCAGCTGGGCGCCTGCCAGATACAGTTCCCCTGCCACGCCCGGCTGCACCTGGCGCAGCATTTCGTCCAGCACGTGCAGCTGGGTGTTCCAGACCGGAGCGCCAATGGGCACGGATGTGGAGACCTGGCCTGCAACTGCGTCTGCCCCGGCATGGAAGCTCACGTCAACGGCAGCCTCGGTGGGTCCATACAGGTTGTGGACAGGCACCCCAAAGCGGTCCTGGGCCGCGGCGCTTAGCTCTCGTGAGAGGGCCTCGCCGCTGCAGAACACCCGGCGCAGGGCCGGCAGGGAGGAAGAAGGCAGGGATGCGCCGTCGGACTCTTGTGCATCCTGCCCGGTGCCAGTGGAATCTGCCAGGAAGGCGGCCAGCATGGAGGGCACAAAGTGCACAGTGGTGGCTCCCCCGCTGCGCATCAGCGCCTGGAGCTCCGCCGGGTCCTTGTGAACCTCGGGCGGGGCCACCAGCTGCGCGGCCCCGGCAATGAAGGGCCAGAAGAACTCCCACACGGAGACGTCAAAACTGGACGGCGTCTTTTGA
>JBDTQM010000275.1:0-4501 GCA_039932175.1 Specibacter sp. | reverse complement strand
ACCGCCGGACAACACATAAAAGGTAGAGGCCCCACACACAGTGTGGGGCCTCCCTCACTTAAGCACCCACACCCCATGGCCGCCCCACTAGGCGGCCACACCCGTTTAATGTGAATTTCCGCACGCGCATTGGTGAACTGCCGGCGGGGCCTTCGGCGTCCTGAGAGTTGATCCAGAGGGCCGCAGCGGATTTTATGCTGCTGCAGGCCATGCCATCGCCGCCTTGGAGAAGTAAGGTAAGTGAATGCCTAATCTATTTTCCCACGCACATGAACCGGACTATGTGTCGCCCCGGGCCGCTGAATCTTTTGAAGAGTCAGTTGTCATCGATGTACCGGTCGATCAGGCGTTTGACGGTTTCACCGACGCGGTTCATCTGTGGTGGCCCGTTGCGGAGCAAAGCGTCGTTGGCCATGGCAGCCACGTGGCCATTTTGCGCGACCATTTGGTGGAGGAATCCGACGACGGCGAAGAAATTGTGTGGGCCGACGTCCAGGAGTGGGAATCGCCGTCGTTCATCAAATTGCACTGGACCTTGGGTCAGGAACAGTTCGGCACTTCCGAGATTGAAATCCACTTTGAGCCAGTTGATGAAGGGATGACCCGCGTCAGAATCAATTACGAGCAAGTTTCCGGCCTCGAAGCCACCTCCGACGGCGTGTTTGTCTGTGATTGGCCACTCATCTGCTCCAGATACGCCAGATTCATGGGTGGAGCCGTAAAGCTCGACTAGACTGGTAGATGGACCAATGCGTCCAGAGATTTTTTTCGAACATCATCAATAGTGAAGAGCGGCTGTTACTGTGCCAGTTAGTGCGCTCGAAGGTTTAGGAGTCGGCATGACTGAGCATTACGAAGGAAAGAGCGAGGGTAACTCTCGCGGGCGCGACAACAATGGTGGTGGCCGGCCTTACGCCGACCGCCCGGCGACCAACGACCGTCAACCGGCCCGCCCCTACAGCAACCGTCCGGCACGCAGCAACGACCGCCCTTCATACGGCGACCGCGACAATCGTGGTGGCCAGGGTGGACGCCCCTCGGGCGACCGCCCCTCATACGGCAACCGCGATGACCGCCCTGCGCGGTCAGGTGGCGACCGCCCGTCATACGGCGACCGCCCCGCACGCAGCAACGACCGCCCTTCCTTCGGCGGCCGCGATGACCGCGGTGGCCAGGGTGGCCGTCCTTCAGGTGACCGTCCCTCCTACGGCGACCGTCCCGCGCGCAGCAACGACCGCCCCTCAGGCGACCGCCCCGCCTATGGCAACCGTGACGACCGTCCGGCACGCTCCGGTGGCGACCGCCCGTCATACGGCGACCGTCCCGCACGCTCCGGTGGCGACCGTCCCTACGGCGACCGTCCGGCACGCAGCAACGACCGCCCCTCGGGCGACCGCGACAACCGCGGTGCACGCGAAGAACGCGGCGCGCGCACGGCTCCCGAGCGCAACGCCGGCGATCTGCGCAGCTCCAACCGCCCGGACCGCGACCGTTCACCGCACATCGACAGCGATGTCACGGGTGAAGAGCTGGACAAGGTAACCCGCGCCCAGCTGCGCATCCTGGACGCACGCAACAACGAATGGGTTTCCAAGCACCTGGTCATGGCAGGGCGTTTGATCGACTTCGAGCCGGAGCTTGCCTTCGAGCACGCACTGGCAGCGAGCCGTCGCGGTGGCCGTTTGGCTTGTGTTCGTGAAGCAGTGGCCATGACGGCCTATGCAGCGGGCAAGTACGACGAAGCCCTGCGTGAACTGCGCACCTTCCGCCGCATCAGCGGTTCCAACGTTCACCTGCCCCTGATGGCAGACTGCGAACGCGGTTTGGGCCGCCCCGACCGTGCCCTGGACCTGATCAAGTCCGAGGACGCCTCAACATTGGACACCGCCGGCAAGGTGGAATTGGCCATTGTTGAATCCGGTGCCCGCGGCGATCTTGGTGAACTTGACGCTGCACTGTCGGCTTTGGAGATCCCGCAGCTGGACATCAACCGTGCGTTCTCCTTCAGCCCGCGCCTGTTCCGTGCCTACGGCATGGTGTTGCGCGCAGCTGACCGCAAGGCAGAGGCCAAGACGTGGGAACGCCAGGCATTGGTGGCCGAGGAAGCCTTGGGCATCGATGACAGCACCGACCAGATCATCATGGACCTGGGCGACGACGAAGACATCGCGTTGGACTCGCCGCGCGTGCGCGTTTCCGATGTCATGGCCCCGGCCACGGCACCTGTAAGCAACGACGCCGCAACTTTGGCAGCTGCCGAGCTCACCTCCAGCGATGCCGAGTCGGCAGAGCAGGACGAGCCGAACGTGGACGACGCCGAGTCCTCCTACTTCGAATCCGATGATGCTGAGTCAGACGAAGACAGTGCTGATGAAGACACAGCCTTCGCCGAAGGCGAGGATTCCGGCGAGCACAACAACAGTGACAGCTAAGAAGTTGCTCACTGGATATGACGCGGTTTTGGCGGATCTGGACGGCGTGGTTTACGCCGGTCCGGCCGCCATTCCCGGCGCCATTGACGCGTTGACCGGGCTTGCCTCAGTCAACGTTAAGCTGGCGTACGTGACGAATAACGCCTCACGTACGCCAGCCCAGGTCGCTGCCCACTTGCGCGAACTCGGCGCCCCTGCCGACGACGATCAAGTGGTCAGTTCTGCCCAGGCCGGCGCTGCCCTCCTGTCCCAAAAGTTTCCTGCCGGAACTCGGGTTTTGGTCACCGGCAGCACCGCCTTGGCCCAGGAGGTCCAGGCCCTTGGCATGCAGGTGGTTGCTGGCGCCGCTGATTCTCCGGCAGTTGTCATTCAGGGCTTTGACCCCGGGCTGGGCTGGGCTGATTTGGCCGAGGCTACCTACGCCATCAATGCCGGTGCCGTGTGGATCGCCACCAACACCGACATGACCATCCCCCGGGACCGTGGCATCGCCCCCGGCACCGGGACAGTGGTCGCAGCGGTGCGTGCCGCCGTCGGCCATGACCCACTGGTCGCAGGGAAACCTGAGGCCCCGCTTTTCCACACTGCAGCCAACCGCCTGGGTGCCAAGGCGCCCCTGGTGGTGGGGGACAGGCTGGACACGGACATTTTGGGCGGCAACAACGCCGGCATGGCCACGGCCTTGGTGCTCACCGGCGTGGATTCCGGTGAAACTGCCCTGCGCGCATGCACGGCGGAACGGCCCATGTTCATCATCCCCACGCTCAAGGAGCTGTACACCGCCTACCCTGAGATCAAGGTCGACGGCGCAACAGCCACCTGTGGTGCAGCTGCTGCGACTGTGGCCAGGGGCGACGCCGGCAAAACTGTGGACACCGTCCACATTGCCGGGCGCCCGGAGGATCCGGATGCGTGGCGGGCAGCCTGTGCTGCATGGTGGGCTGCCGTTCCGCAGGCGGATGCGGCCACCACGCCTGTCATCACCTGGCACACCTCCCTCCCATGAACGCAGCGATAACCGGAGCGTCCCAGCCCACCGGCGACCCCGGCGTTGACGCGCTGGTGGAGCTGGCCGCCCGGTCCGGCCGGATCCCGGTAGGGGACCACAAAGAGCTGTACGCAACCGTCCTGGCAGGCCTGGAATGTGAACTCAACGCGGACCCTGCTACTGCCCTAAAAGGAGCATCCTGATGACCCGTTTGGACCAAGAGCTGGTGAACCGCGGCCTGGCCCGTTCACGGACGGTGGCGGCAACCCTCATCAAGGCCGGGCGGGTCAACGTTGAAGGCGTGCCGGCAGTGAAAGCCGCCCACGCCGTCACGGCCCAGACGGCGCTGGAGATCGCCGCGGGCTCTGAAGAGGACTACGTTTCCCGCGCCGGCCACAAGCTCGCCGGAGCTCTGGCGCATTTCCCGCAAGTGAGCATTGCCGGGAAGCGCTGCTTTGACGCGGGCGCGTCGACAGGTGGTTTCACGGACGTGCTGCTGCGCAACGGCGCAGCCAAGGTTGCCGCCGTGGACGTGGGCCACGGCCAACTGGTGGATTCGCTGCGCAATGATCCCCGCGTGGAGGTCTATGAGGGCCTCAACATTCGTTACATGCACCCGGCAGACATGGGCGGGGAAGCGGACCTGACGGTTTGTGATCTCTCCTTCATTTCGCTGACACTTGTCATGGGCCCCCTGACCCTTGCCACCAAGGAAGGCGGCGAACTGCTGCTGATGGTGAAACCCCAATTCGAGGTGGGCAAGGACCGCCTGGCCCGCACGGGCGTTGTCGGCAGTGAGAATGAACGACGCCGGGCAGTCGCCTTGGTTGCCTCGGCCGCCGTCGCCAATGGGCTGCGACTGCAGGGGATCGGGACCAGCTCCCTGCCCGGCCAAGATGGAAATGTTGAGTATTTTCTGCTCGCCAGCCGGGAAGTGTCAGGCCCTGCGCATAAGATCGAGGAACAAGAGCTGGCAGTGGAGACCCTGCTGGCCCAGCTCTGGCCCACAGCACTGGGGGCCGGCAACAAGTAGTCCCGTAATAAGTTCTCCTGCTACAACGTGATGAGGAAACAGCACATG
>JBDTQM010000274.1:0-4678 GCA_039932175.1 Specibacter sp. | reverse complement strand
CGCTGCATCGCCATGGTCATGATCTGGAACGACCTGGCCTGCGGTGACCGCGAGGCCGCCACGGTGCTGGTGCTGATCAACTCCGTGTTCCAGGTCTTCGCCTTCGGCGCCCTGGGCTGGTTCTACCTCCAGGTGCTGCCGGGCTGGCTGGGACTTCCGACTGCGCAGGCCGACTTCTCCTTCTGGGCCATCACCGCCTCGGTGCTGGTATTCCTGGGCATCCCGTTGTTGGCCGGTTTCCTGACCCGCACCATTGGCGAGAGGGCCAAGGGGCGGGACTGGTACGAACGCACGTTCCTACCCAAACTGGGTCCGTGGGCGCTGTATGGCCTGCTCTTCACCATCGCCCTGCTCTTTGCCTTGCAGGGGGAGACCATCACGTCCAAGCCGCTGGACGTCGCCAGGATTGCGCTGCCGCTGTTGGTGTACTTCCTCGTCGTCTTCGGTGCCGGCATGGTGATTGGCCGCGCCCTGAACCTAGGCTACGCCAAGACCACCACCCTGGCGTTCACCGCCTCCGGCAACAACTTTGAGCTCGCCATCGCCGTCGCGATTGGCACCTTCGGGGTCACCAGCGGCCAGGCCCTGGCCGGCGTCGTCGGGCCTCTCATTGAGGTGCCCGTCCTCGTAGCGCTGGTCTACGTCGCCCTGTGGGCGCGCAAACGCTTCTTCACCAACTAACCCCACTACTTGCAGGAGCATGAACTCATGAGCACCACCAAAAAGCCCTCCGTTTTGTTCGTCTGCGTGCACAACGCCGGGCGGTCCCAGATGGCCGCCGCCTACCTGGGAGCCCTTGCCGGCGGGGCCATCGAAGTCCGCTCGGCCGGATCCGCACCGGCAGCCTCGATCAACCCGGCCGCCGTTGCCGCGATGGCTGAGGAGGGCATCGACATGTCCGCCGAGATCCCCAAGGTTCTCACCACAGATGCGGTGCAGGAGTCCGACGTCGTGATCACCATGGGCTGCGGCGACACGTGCCCGATCTTCCCCGGCAAGCGCTACGAGGACTGGGAGCTCGAGGACCCCGCCGGCCAGGGCGTGGACGCCGTCCGCCCCATCCGGGACGACATCAAGGCCCGCATCCAGGCACTCATCGCCGAACTCCTCCCCGCCAGCTAAGGACACTCCCTTGACTTTCCAACGAAACGACCTGCCAGTTGCCATCATCGGCGCCGGCCCGATTGGCCTGGCCGCGGCCGCCAACCTGATCGAACGCGGCCTCACACCACTGATCTTTGAAGCCGGCGACAGCGTCGGTGCGGCCATTCGCAAGTGGGGCCACGTCCGTTTGTTCTCCTCGTGGGAGCACAACATTGACCCCGCCTCCCGCCGCCTGCTGGAGCCCGCCGGCTGGGCCGAGCCCCGACTCACGTCCCTGCCCCATGGTGCCGAACTCGTGGACCAGTACCTGGCACCGTTGGCGGCCGCGCCTGCAATCCAGGCTGCGCTGCACCTGTCTTCCGCCGTGACGGCGGTGAGCCGGGTGGGCCTGGACAAAACCCACTCCCGCGACCGTGCCGAGCGGCCCTTCCTGGTCCGCGTGGAATCCGCTGACGGGACAGTGACAGACCACCACGTGCGCGCTGTGATTGACGCCTCAGGGACGTGGGCCCAGCCCAACCCGCTCGGCCAGGCGGGACTGGCTGCTCCCGGCGAGGCCGAAGCCATCAATGCCGGACTCATCACCGAGCCCTTGGCTGATGTCGTCGGCGCAGACCGTGCCCGCTTCGCCGGCAGGCATGTGCTGGTCGTCGGCTCCGGCCACTCCGCAGCGAACACCCTCATCGCCTTGGGTCAGCTTGCCAAGAACGAACCCGGCACCCGGATCAGCTGGGCGGTCCGTGGCGCCGACGCGTCCCGCCTCTACGGTGGCGGGGACCTGGACGGGCTGCCGGCCCGCGGCCAGCTCGGCACCCGCCTGCGTGGCCTGGTTGAAGGCGGACACATCGAACTGCACACCTCCTTCACCACCACCTCATTCGCCACCACGGCCGCTGGCCTGGCCGTCACCGGGTCCACCCCCGGCGGGGACGTGACGCTGACAGTGGATCTGTTGATCCCGGCCACCGGATTCCGCCCCAACCTTGACATACTGCGGGAAATCCGCCTTGATCTTGACCCTGCGGTGGAAGCTCCGCGGGATCTGGGCCCCTTGATTGATCCCGAGTTCCATTCCTGCGGCACAGTTCCTGCCCACGGGGCCAAGGTCCTGGCCCATCCGGAGAAGGACTTCTACATTGCCGGGATGAAGTCGTACGGCCGAGCCCCAACGTTTCTGCTTGCCACCGGCTACGAGCAGGTCCGCTCCATCGCCGCCGCCCTGGCCGGGGACCTTGCCGCAGCCAGGGAGGTTCACCTTGAGCTGCCCGAAACGGGTGTATGCTCCACGGACATCGGCAGCAGCTGCGACATTCCCGCAGAAGCCACCGCCGAAGCCGACGCGGATTCGTGTTGTGCGGCCCCGGAGCTGGTGATGATCGGTGTTCCAACAGGCCTGCTCCACGGACGCTCCGACACCAGCGCCGACTAAGTGATAACGCCCCCCCGGCCGAGCACTGCTGTGGGCGGCCGGCGTTGCCACCACAAGGATCTGCGGGAGTTCCTGCCCGATCTGCCCTGGCACAAGGTATCTTGAGTGGACGATGCACGTGCTGGGCCGGGAGTTCATTTCCGGTCTCGCCGTCAACAGGGAAAAGCTGGAGAGAGGCTGTCATGAACGAGCAAGCAGTCAGGACAAGATTCAGCGGTTCCCCAGTCATTGTCGGGGTCATGCCCGATCAGGACCCGGGCGTGTGGGAGCGTGCCCTGGACTTGGCGCAGAGCTTGAATGCTCCGCTCATTGCGGCGTTCGTGGACCCGGCCAGCTATCTCATCGAATGGACCCCCGGCAACGATGTCCTGCCAATTTCCCTGAATCCCGTGGTTGAGCCGGAAGACGAAACCTCGCAGGCGTCGACTGAACTGAAGGAAACCCTTGCAGCCGGCGCCGCCAACTATTCGACGACGTGGTCCCTGCGGATCATCGGTGGTGACCCGGCACTGGCGATTGGGCGTCTGGCTGCTGCAGTGGAAGCCTCCACCATTGTTGTGGGAGCCAGACGCCCGGGGTTCTTGGCCAAAGTCGATGAATTAGTCGCCGGCTCTGTGATTCACCAGCTGCTCACCACTCAAACTGTCCCGGTGCTGGGCATCCCTTCCCCCGACATGCAACGTCACTTCCACTCCCACGGCTGAAAACAAAACCCTTTGCGATGACCAGCAAACCAGGCGTCGTGTTCGTCCGTGTGTAGAACGGCGGAAATCCCAAAGGGGCGGCGGACTCATGCGCCACTTCGCCGGCGATGCCGTCGCCGTCTACACCGCCGGCACCCAACCCGGACCATCGCTAAACCCCCAGTCCGTGGCGTCCTTGGCCGAACTGGGGATAGACATATCCGGAGAGCATACCAAGCCCATCACCTTGAACATGTTCGCCCACGTCGGCCTGGTCATCACCCTCGGCAGCGAGGGATTCGTCAACCCCCTCCCGGGACTTGAGATCCGCACCTGGGACACCGACGAACCCTCCGAACGCGGCGTTGAGGGGATGGAGCGGATGCGTTGATTCGCGATGACATCAACTCACGAGTTAGGGATCTGGGGGCAACTCGCTCATATCCGGACTCCGAAGTTGTGGAAGGAATGGCGCTTGTTCGCAAGGGTACGGAATCCTCTCTGTCGGCTCTAGAAAGCTACGCGGGCATCTTGACAAGATTCCCCGGGCTACGCTCGCAGTTTGGGTTCAATGATGGGTTGACCGGCAGTCAGCGCCAATCAGCCAGGTGCTGCTAACGTCCGATATTCTACTTTTTCAGTAAAGCCACCCCTCCTTCAACGAAACGTAGCAATTTCACGAAGCACAGCAGAGAGGATCCCTGCCGGCCACTGTGGTGTACGCCCAAAGACTGGCCACCGAAGGCCAAGTCAGCACGAACGCAGATCTGCGCTTCGCTGGCTGCATGCTTCACGATGCCCCGGATGATCTGGCCGACGTTCTCCGCGACAAATTCGGACACCCGGGGACAACGTCATCTGCCGTGTTTCAAAGCCACGAAACCCGCCATCGACACCGCCGCAACCCGGATGTAACGGCCTAGACCACGTTGATATCCGCCGCGGCAATGTCATGCAGGGTCATGAAGGCTGTGATGGTGACTGGCTCCATCGGACGGGTGGTGGCCAGTGTGTCAACAATCCGCGCCGTCAACACGGCCATGGCAATGGACTGATTGGTGCCCCAAGCCCGGTGCGCCCTCCCAGTGCTTCTATTCGTGACTACAAGGGACCAGTCCTCGCTGCCCATGGGGGGCACCATGGTGAGGAGCCGCCGTGCCGCCGGGAAGCGGGCCACCGCGCCCATTGCCCAGGTGGCGGCGGCTGCGGTCACCGTCATTGAAGCTCCGCCGCTCATGCAGTTTCATGACAGTCCGGTTCTCGGCCGGGCCCGCCAAGGGCGTGCCGATGAGCCGCTGGATCCAGGCCACGGCCGCCGGCCCGTGTTTCTCACCAACGCCGAGCATGAGTGCCACGTCCACGTCGTCGCCGGGGGCATTGTCCGGGGACGCCGCCATGCGGGTGCTGAGGCCCGGCCCCAAGCCTGCTCCGAGCACCATTGACGCGCGGGGTGAGGCGGCGC
>JBDTQM010000273.1:0-4721 GCA_039932175.1 Specibacter sp. | reverse complement strand
GCCGTGATAGAAAACCATGCCAAGGACTTCGGTCACATCCAGATCGCCGACAACCCCGGTCGCGGCGCACCCGGCACGGGAGAACTTCCCCTGGGCGAGTGGATCAGCCGCAGCCGCGAGCTTGGCTACTCCGGAGCCATCGGCCTGGAGTACAAGTCACCGCAGGCGGACGCCTTCGCCTGGGCCATCCGCCAGCCCGCCTGAAACGCCCCACACACTTACACCACCTGAAGGATTCATCATGACAAACGTTGCAGTTATCGGTCTCGGAATCATGGGCCTGCCCATGGCCATCAATCTGGTCAAGGCCGGCCACACGGTCACCGGTTTCAACCGCAGCCAGGGCGCCATTGACAAGCTCGTCGCAGCCGGCGGCAACGGCGGCACCAGCATCGCCGATGCCGTCAAGGACGCCGACGCGATCATCACCATGGTCCCGGACTCCCCCGATGTTGAGACTGTTGTCAGTGGAGCCGACGGCGTCTTCGCCAACGCCCGCAAGGGCGCCCTGTGGATTGATGCCAGCTCCATCCGCCCAGATGTTTCCAAGCGTCTGGCGGGGGACGCCGTTGCCGCGGGCATCCGCCCCTTGGACGCACCGGTTTCCGGTGGCGAACAGGGCGCCATTGACGGCGTTTTGTCCATCATGGTCGGAGGCGACGCACAAGATTTCGCCGACGCCGGTGAAGTGCTCGGCGCAGTGGGCAAAACAATTGTCCACGTGGGCCCCTCCGGCGCCGGCCAGACGGTCAAGGCAGCCAACCAGCTGATAGTGGCAGTCAACATTCAGGCGCTCGCCGAAGCCATTGTCTTCCTTGAGGCTTACGGCGTGGACACTGACGCCGCGTTGAAGGTTCTTGGCGGCGGTCTTGCCGGCTCCAAGGTCCTTGACCAGAAGGGCCAGAAGATGCTCGATCGCAACTTCGACCCCGGTTTCCGCCTGGCCCTGCACAACAAGGACCTTGGCATTGTCACAGCAGCAGCGCGCGAAGCCGGCGTGACGGTTCCCCTGGGCGGCGCCGTCGCACAGCTCGTCACCTCAATGGTTGCCCAGGGCGATGGCGCCCTTGACCACTCAGGCCTGTTCAAGGCGGCCCTTGCCTCCTCCGGTCGCAAGTAGCCAGCCACCCACAGGGCTCCGGCCCCACAGAACTTCCCGCCGTCGGATGGTATCGAAGCGTTCGGCGGCGGGAAATCCACCTTTCCACCCAGCACCACCAGCGGGACCCTCAGCGGGTCCGCCCACAACTTTTTGAAGGAGCACACCATGGCTAGGATGCGCAGCGTAGATGCCGCCGTTTTGATTTTGGAAAAAGAAGGCGCAACGGAGATCTTCGGACTCCCCGGCGCAGCCATCAACCCGTTCTACTCTGCCATGCGCGCCCACGGTGGACTGAACCACACCCTGGCCCGCCACATGGAGGGCGCTTCCCACATGGCTGACGGCTACTCCCGCGCAGCCGACGGCAACATCGGTGTTTGCACCGGCACCTCCGGCCCTGCCGGCACCGACATGATCACCGGGCTGTACGCGGCACAGGCTGACTCCATCCCCATGCTGTGCATCACCGGTCAGGCTCCCGTTGCCAAGTTGCACAAGGAAGACTTCCAGGCCGTGGATATTGAGTCCATTGCTGCCCCCTTGACCAAGCTGGCCATGACCATCAAGGAGCCCGGCCAGGTTCCCGGCGCGTTCCAGAAGGCCTTTTACCTGATGCGCTCAGGGCGTCCCGGCCCGGTTCTGCTGGACCTGCCGATCGATGTTCAGATGGGCGAGATTGAATTCGACATCGACGCCTACGAGCCTTTGGTTCCCAGCAAGCCCGCAGCCTCACGCAAGCAGGCCGAAAAGGCACTGGATATCTTGCTGGCAGGCAAGTCGCCGCTGATCGTTGCCGGTGGCGGCATCATCAACGCCGGCGCATCCGCGCAGCTGGTTGAATTGGCTGAAATTCTCTCCGTCCCGGTCATCCCCACGTTGATGGGCTGGGGTGCCATCCCGGACAACCACCCACTGATGGCCGGCATGGTGGGCCTGCAGACCTCGCACCGCTACGGCAACGCCACCTTCTTGGAATCCGACACAGTCATCGGCATCGGCAACCGTTGGGCCAACCGCCACACGGGCGGCTTGGACACGTACACCAAGGGCCGCAAGTTCGTCCACGTAGACATCGAGCCCACCCAGATCGGCCGCGTCTTCGCACCGGATTTGGGCATTGTCTCCGATGCCGGGGCAGCACTGACCGTGCTGATTGAAGTTGCCCGTGAGCGCAAGGCTGCCGGCACCGTACCGGACTACACCGCTTGGGTGGAGTCCTGCCAGGTCCGCAAGGGCAGCTTGCAGCGCAAGACCCACTTCGACAACGTGCCCATGAAGCCGCAGCGCGTCTACGAAGAAATGAACGCAGCCTTCGGCGAGGACACCACCTACGTCTCCACGATCGGCCTGTCACAGATTGCCGGAGCGCAGATGCTGCACGTGTTCGGCCCGCGCCGCTGGATCAACGCCGGACAGGCCGGCCCCCTCGGCTGGACCCTGCCCGCAGCCCTGGGCGTTGTCCGCGGAAAGCCCGGCCAAACGGTTGTTGCCCTCTCCGGTGACTACGACTTCCAGTTCATGATTGAGGAATTGGCCGTTGGCGCCCAGTTCAACCTGCCCTACATCCACGTTGTTGTGAACAACTCCTACCTGGGCCTGATCCGTCAGTCCCAGCGCGGCTTCAAAATGGATTACCACGTTTCGCTGGCCTTCGACAACATCAACTCCCCGGAGACCAACGGCTACGGTGTGGACCACCTGAAGGTAGCTGAAGGTTTGGGCTGCAAGGCCATCCGCGTTGAGCGCCCCGAGGACATGGCCGCCGCATTCGTTGAGGCAAAGCGTCTCATGGACGAGCACCAGGTTCCCGTTGTGGTTGAAGCGATCCTGGAGCGCGTCACCAACATTTCCATGGGCACCGAACTGGACAACGTCAACGAGATTGAAGACATTGCCGAGTACGCAGCCGATGCACCCACAGCCATTCTGGCTTTGCAGGGCTAGGCGGAGCCATGCGGATCATCCTCGCCCCTGACAAGTTCAAGGGATCCCTCTCGGCCCCGGAGGTTGCCCAGTACCTGGCAGCCGGCTTGCAGTCCACCTGCGAAGGCTTGGATATTGAGCTGATGCCAGTGGCCGACGGCGGCGAAGGCACCATTGACGCCGTCGTCGCCGCGGGCTTCACCAGGGTCACGGCAACGGTGCAGGGACCCACGGGTGAGGCTGTGGACGCAGACTTTGCCGTTCGCGGGAACGTTGCAGTGATTGAGATGGCCTCGGCCTCCGGGTTGGCAGTGCTGCCGGCCGGCCGTCTGTCCCCGCTGGCCGCCTCCACCTTCGGCACGGGCCAACTGGTCAGTGCCGCCCTGGACCACGGCTGCACCAACATTGTGCTTGGCGTGGGCGGCAGCGCCTCCACCGATGGCGGGGCAGGAATGCTTGCGGCCTTGGGTGTTACGTTCAAGAATGCTGCCGGGCGGCATTTGCCGCCCGGCGGCGGGGCCCTCTCCACCGTGACAAACATCGACGTAACAGGCCTGGACAAGCGCCTGGCCGGTGTCACCTTCACCCTGGCCAGCGACGTGGACAACCCGCTGTTGGGTCCCGAGGGCGCGGCAGCAATTTTTGGGCCCCAAAAGGGTGCAAGCCCCGAGCATGTTGTCCAGCTGGAGAACGCCCTGGAACGGTATTTTCGGATCATGGCCAACGCCGTGGGCACCGCTGCGGTAGACGCCATGGACGCCCCGGGAGCCGGCGCAGCCGGCGGCACAGGCTATGCGGCGTTGGCCGTTTTGAGCGCCAAACGCCGTTCCGGCATTGAGGTCGTGCTTGGCCTGACGGGGTTGGCGGAGCGGCTCCACGGGGCCGATCTGGTCATCACCGGCGAGGGCAGCCTGGACGAGCAGAGCCTGTTTGGCAAGGCACCCATGGGTGTGGGAGCCGCAGCCCGCGCGGCAGGGGTTCCCGTTGTTGCCGTCTGCGGACGCACCACCTTGGACACCGAGACCCTGCGGGGCGCCGGCTTTGCCCACACGCACGCACTTACAGATATTGAATCAGACACCAGTCTTTGCATGAAGAACGCCGGCAGCCTGCTAACCCAGATTGGGGCGCTGATTGGCGCAGAACTGGCCCGCACAGGCCACGAACAGGAGAATTCCTATGTCTAGCACCGAAGAAAATGCACCGCACGGCGGTATTTTTGACCTCGTTTTCCGTGGCAAGCGCGTGCTCACCACGGCCGGCATTGTGCCGCGTGAAGTGGGGGTCCGTGACGGGGTCGTCATCGCCCTGGAACCACTGGGCAACAACCTCCAGGGGCTTGAAGTCATTGACCTGGCCGACGATGAAACCCTGATCCCGGGTCTTGTTGACAGCCACGTGCACATCAACGAGCCCGGCCGCACGGATTGGGAGGGGTTCGCCTCCGCCACCCGTGCCGCCGCCGCCGGTGGCGTGACTACCGTCATCGACATGCCACTGAACAGCATCCCGGCCACCACCAATGTTGAGGCCCTTGAGTTGAAGCGCAGCGTGGCGCTTGACCAGGCGTTTGTTGACGTTGGATTCTGGGGCGGGGCCATCCCCGGCAACAAGGCGGACCTGCGCCCCCTGCACGACGACGGCGTGTTCGGCTTCAAGTGCTTCCTGCTGCACTCGGGGGTGGACGAGTTCCCGC
>JBDTQM010000272.1:0-4749 GCA_039932175.1 Specibacter sp. | reverse complement strand
GGACTATCTCTACGCGGACCGGCTACCTCGGCGCGCTCGGTGCCATGTGTGGGGTTACTTCGGCGCGGGGGCCGTGATCAGCGCGGGGGATGCGTTCCTGCCCAATTCCACTGTGCGCCGCACGGCCCACACCAGCAACGTCACCAGGAGCACGTTCCGGGTGGTCAGCACGGCGGCCATGACGGGGTTTGCGTGGATCAGGGGCGTGTAGAACAACGGATAAATCACGAAGGTGGTGAAGGCAATGCCCATCAGGAGGGTGGCCGGAACCTTCCAGCGCTCCCAGTCGTGGACCAGGCCGGCCACCACCACCGGAAGCAGCCAAATGATGAACTGCGGCGAGCCCACCTTGTTGAAGACGATGAAGGCGGTGACCATCAGCAGTGAACCCTCGAGGATCAACTCCTGCCGTTCCGCCCCGCGGCGCAAGGCCCACAGCATCAGCACAGCACCCGTCAGGGCGGCCACAATCAGCAGTGGCTGCATCAACCAGGCGGCCACCTCGGCGCCGGGGCCGTACACTTCGGTGGAGTTGATGGCCACGTTGTCGGCAATTTTGGAGCCGCCAATGTTGAACACGCTCAGCCACACCCACGGCGTGGAGAACGTGGCCTCCAGCTGCATGCCGCGTTCACCCTGGTTGGTGGCAAATTCGAACAGGTGCTGGCTTGCTCCGGTGAAAAATGCGAACGCCGCAACGGCCGCACTGACAGCCACACCTGCAAGGAAGATCTGGACGCGTTTGGCGCTGGCAATCACCAGGGGAGCCACCACGGCGGCCGGCCAGACCTTGATCCAGGTCGCCACCGAGAGCAGCAGGCCCGCAACAACGGGCCGCTCCACGGCGTACAGCAGCGCAATGAGCACCAAGGACGTGGTGATGCCCTCCACCCGGGCAAAGCTGAGGAAGCCCATGAACATGGTGAAGAACAGCCAAAACCAGGCGGGGGCAATCCCGCTGGTGGAGCGGTTCCCGCGCGTCAAGAAGAGCAGGCCCACGGCGTTGAGCGCAATGATGATCACCGTCCAGCCCAGCAGGTACAGGGACGGGCCGAACATGGTGGCCGCAAAGATGGGAATCTGTGCCAGCAGGGGATAAACCCAGGGGCTGATGGCATCGCCCAGGTGGGACGGATTGTAGCCCAAAAGCGCCCATTGGCGGTACTGCTCGGTGTCGCTAAAAGTATCGCCGTGGACGATGAAGCTCATCATCCAGGCCAGGAAGAATCCGTGGACGGCGGCAAAACCCCACCAAACACTAACAGGGGTGCGGAACCAGGCCAGGGCCTTGGGGGAAAGGACCCTGTTGCGGGCGGAGGCGGCCGCATCCAGGATTCGAACAAACAATCCAGCAGAAATCTTAGGACTCCTTGGTCACGGCGGAGGCGGGAGTGGACGCGCCGGGAGCCGGCGCAGCGGGAGCCGGCGCAGACCCTGCATCGGCATCCGCAGTTGAAACCACCGAAGCGTCCAACTGTTCCCCGGCGGCACCTGGGGCACCGGCGGCGGAGGGGCCGGCGTCGTGCCTGGGAATGGCCGAAGGGTTGCGGCCCATCAGGAACAATTGGCGCACGCTCCACACGAACAAGACCACCAGCAGCAGGTTGCGCGCCGTCAGCACGGCAGCCATGAGGGGGTTGTTGTGGGAGAGGGCGTCGTAAAAGAGCGGGTAGACGAGGAACGTGAGGATTCCCACGCCAATGAGCATGGTGGCCGGGACGCGCCAGGCCTTCCATTGGTGGGCCAGACCCACGGCAACCGCCGGAGCAAGCCACACCATGAACTGGGGGGAGCCCACCTTGTTGAACACCACGAAGGCAGTGGTCAGGGCGAGCGAGCCGAAGAGGAGCAGTGCGGTCCTGTCGGCGCCGCCGCTGCGCTTGCCCGTGTGCAGGGCCCAGAAAATCAGGCCCGCCACCAGCAGCGCTGCCGCCACCAGCAGGGGCTGCATGAGGAAGCTCATGACCTCGGAGCCGGGGCCGTCCACCTGCATGGAGTTGATGTCCTGGTTCATGTACATGCGCGCGTCGCCTAGGCCCAGCACGCTCATCCACAGCCACGGGGTGGTGAAGGTGGCCTCGAGCTGCATGCCGCGGTCGCCTTGTTCCAGCAGGAAATTGAAGAGTTTGTGGCCGGAATTCATGCTCAGCGCCAGCACCACCACGAATGCGGTGACAAGCATGCCGGCCAGGACCACGCGCACCCGCTGCTTGACCACGGTGAAAAGCGCCAGGACGACGGCGGCCGGCCAGACTTTCGTCCAGGTGGCCACGCTGAGGATGAACGAGGTCAGGAAGGGGCTGGCCACGCCGATGGACAACGCGATGAGAACCACAGGTGCCGTGAGCCCGTCAACCCGGGCAAAGCCGAGCCATGCCAGCAACGTGGTGAAGGAAATCCACCACAGGGCGGCCGGAATTGCCTGCCGGTTTTTGCCCCAACTGGTGAGTTTTCCCACGGCCAAGGTATTCAGCCCGGCGATCATCAGGACCCAGATGAACAGGAAGGGGCCCTCGCCGAAGGCGTACGCCACGGCCATGGGCACCAGCGCCAAAATGGGGTAGACCCAGGGGCTGGGGCCAAGGACGCGCGTCTCATCGAAGTCGATCGACGCCCAGATGCGATAGATGAAAGTGTCGCTGAACGCTTCCCCCCGCAGGGACAACAGGCCCGCCAGTACAAGGAACACCAGGTGGACCGAGCCAAAGACGCACCACATGCCCAGGGGAGTCTTCAACCAGGTCTGGGTCCGGGCGGGCAGTACTGCATCCCGCAGGCGGGCAAGGGTGAAGAAAAACGTATCCGTGGAGATGGTCCAGTCCTTCATAAGTGTGGCGGCGGCCTGAGCCGAGCACAGACAATCCGTGAACCACGATTATCACGTGGTCCATGTACTTAGGAGCTGCCCGGCTGGAGTGGGTAGAATGCCAAGAACGAAGTCCCTGGCTGTTTACATATTAGCGCAGCCGGTTCTGGTTCCCGGGGTTCTCCCGCCCATGTGCACGCCAAACGGTCCTGCCACGAGGGACAAAGATAGTTCAGGAGTTAGTTGTTGACCAGCACTGAAGTTGCCATGCCGGAGGTAAGGAATCAGGTGTTCGCCAAACTGCCTTTTCGCACCGGCACCACATCCTCAGCCATTTGGCAGGGTTTTGCTGGCTCCATGATGTTGCTGCTGGGCTCCCTGGGCGTTGGCTGGCTGGCCAGCAGTTCGGTGCTCATCAGGACCCCCTTGTTTATCCTGGCGCGAACCACTCCCGTCGCCGTGGTGTGTGCAACAGTTTTGTTGTGCGTGGGTGCTGCGCTGATGTTGCGGGCATGGCTGCGGCTGCGCCAGCATCTTGCCGCCTGGGACGATGACTGTGCCCCTGTCTTGAAGAAGGCCCTGATTTTGTGGCTGGCCCCCATGATGGTGGCGCTGCCGTTGTTCAGCCGTGATTCCTACGCCTACATTGGCCAGGGCCGGCTCATGCAGCAGGGCCTGGACCCCTACACCAACGGCATTTCAGCGCTCAACAACTACTTCTCCCTGGGCCCCGACACGCTGTGGACCGAGGCGCCAACACCCTATGGCCCGCTGTGGCTGTGGTTGGAGCAGCTGGCCGTGCTGATCCCTTCCTCCAGCCCCGAAATTGCGTTGATTCCGTTCCGGCTGGCAAGCCTGGCAGGGGTGGTCCTGCTGGCCGTTTACGTGCCCAAACTTGCTGCCCGGCACGGCTTCAACCCGCACCGTGCCCTGTGGCTGACAGTGCTGAACCCCGTGGTGTTGATCAACTTTGTGGCCAGCGTGCACAACGACTCGCTCATGCTGGGCCTTGTGGTGGCGGGCCTCTACTACGCCAGTGCCAGACGGCCCGTGGTGGCGATCTTGTTTGTCACGGCCTCCATTGCCATTAAGCCCATCACCTTGATAGCGCTGCCGTTTGTCGGGTTGCTGTGGGCCGGCTCGAAGGCCGGATGGCTGCGAAAGTTCAGCATCTGGGCGGCCACCCTGGGCATATCGGCAGGGCTGATGGCCGTCATGGGCGCCGTCAACGGACTGGGATTTGGCTGGCTGGCGGCGCTGCAAACACCAGGCACGGTATGGATTTGGTACGCCCCGGTGGGCTTGTTCTCCAACATTGTTGGCTTTGCTGTGACCCTTCTGGGCGGTGCCGGCTCAGCCGTGACAGATGTCATCCAAACCATTGGCCAGGGCGCGTCGATCCTGATCGTCATGGCACTGGCCTTTGTGAAAATCGCTGTGCCGCCGGCCAGCGGATTGGGCAGCAACCTGGACGAATCCCAGCGCTACAGCCAGGCCGTGCTGCGCCGCATGGCCTGGGCTTTCGCCGCGGTAGTGCTCTTGGCTCCCATGATTCAGCCCTGGTACATGCTGTGGTTGTTGGCGTTCTTTGCCGTCACAGGCGTTGAGGAAGGCTGGCAGTTGCGCACAGTGCTGTATCTCACGGCTTTCTTCACCCTCATTGCGTTGACGGACCAGCTCAGTGTCTTCCCCTGGATTCCCGTGGTGTTGATCCGCACCGTGGCCATCTCCGTGGGCGTGATCTGTGTCCTGTACGTGATGTTTTTGGATAAGAAGACCCGCGGCCTTTTTGTGCCGCGGCGCGATCCGGACTTTGCCCGGCACAAGCTTTCCTAGCCGCGACGCAGTCCTGAAGGCTTAGAAGTGCTTGAGCGCTTCACGTCGTGACAACGGGCTGAGCTGGCTCTCATGCTCGGCAACATAACCGCGCACCCAGTCCGGAT
>JBDTQM010000271.1:0-4751 GCA_039932175.1 Specibacter sp. | reverse complement strand
AACACAGCATTGATGGATATATGGTGTCTGCTGCGGAGAGGGCTGGGAAAAATCAGGAATCTGACACTCGTGCTCCATGGCAACAATAAACGGTCCCCGCACACCCTCCGTGTCAGGCTAACACTCGGGCACAAGGCACCAAGTTGGTTTCGACATCAACCACAACAGACGCCACTATCATCACCCCAAACCCCTGCCATCGCGAAGGGAAACCTGCCCCAACTTTCCCCCGTAACGGCGCGCCAGCGGCGCTGGATGGCTATTACGGAAATGGATAGATCGTCTTCCACCAGTAGGACCCACACCCCCTCCGAGCGCCGGTCCTACGGTCGGATCGAGCTACTTACGGGTGCTCGGACATCTCAATGAAGTCACCGTGCCAAGAGTGAGGCCACACATTACCGGTGCTTGCATGCACCGACAGCATTCCGGTGATCTCACCGTCGCGCATGGTGTGCAGAGTATAGTATCCGGGGAACAGGACCGGATCATCGGAGGTGAGCCCTTCGCCGCGATCTGCCAGCCAACGATCGGCAATCTGCTGGGCTTGGGCGGCGTTGATGGCCGGCTCCGCCCCTCCATCACGATCCACCATCCCGAACCGGGTGTTCCACATCGTGGCAGGACCCATCTCTGGCCGCACCGCCCCTGAACGACTGTCGATGAGCACTTCGGTGACCTTGGACCCGTCAGCTTCCTGCAGGTCGGCGTAGTAGTGGTTCTCAAAGCGCATTACCTCACCCACCACCAACCCGGGCTGCAGAAAATCCGCATAACCTGCGGCGCGCTCCCTGGCCTGATTCAGGTCCTGAACCGGTTCGGCATCCCCGTCAAACCATCCGTTTCCGCCCATCATCTCTCCGTAACCGGAACCGCCCATCATCCCGTTCCCACTCCAGCTGGACCCCATACCCCAACTGTAAGGTGACTGCTGGGCGACCAGCCAGCTGCCGGAACCCAGCAGCGCGACCAGTGCGATCACTGGAACCCACCATCCGCGACTCCACCCGACTCTCTTCCGTCTGCTTGACATGGGAATCTTCACTTTTCCGTGGTGTGCTGCGTACGCCCTGACCGCAGGACTTCACGCATGCGGTGGTAGGCGGGCTCGTCAATCTCACCGGCGGCAAAACGACGTTCCAGTACCTGGTCGGCGCTCTCCTGCCATCCGCGGTCCTCAAGAGACTTATGCTGGTTGCTGCCTGGGCTGAACGCCCGCGTCACCAACCACACGATCAGGACCAATAGGGCGATCCAAAAGATCGCCATGGCAATCCAACTGCCAACACCCATGCCCCATCCGTAACCCATCATCATAAAATCCTCTCCTCGGTTCCTTAAATTGATACCCCTGTCCTTCCTCATCATCCTCCGTCAGGGGCTTTCTGCGGACTTTCCCCACGATCCGTCCAAGAAGGATCGATCTGCGGTTCGTTGAAGTCAGCGTTGTTTTCCCTCATGGATAGAGATCAACTGTGGTACTTGGGCTGCATGACTGCCCGTCGAGAAGAAGACGCAAACCACCAACGGTCGATTGTGGACGTCGCTATTCGTCCTCGGTGATGCTCTCCGGATCACGCAACGGCCTGAGGGACGCATCCGAAAGCGTGGTGAAGGCGTACCGTCCGTGGACATTGATGTGAGCATCTCCCAGGGGAGAGAGTCTGGCCACGTCGGTGTCATCCACCGGATGCCCTTGCTCCCGCAGAACGGTCAGTGCCGCGTCGATGTAGCGGGTATTCCATAGGATGACCGCGTTCAACACGAGCCCGAGGGCCCCGAGCTGGTCCTCTTGTCCTTCACGGTATCGCTGGCGTAGTTCCCCGCGCTGGCCGTAGAAGATTTTCCGGGCCATGCGGTGGCGGGATTCCTGGACGGTGAGTTGAACGTGGATCGAGCGGCGATAGCTCTCATCGTCCGGGTCATACATGGCCAGCAGATGCAGGGTCTTGGCCGCACGGCCATAGTCGGCGAACGCCGCCCCGAGCGGGGTGGGATTGCCGTCGCGGCCCAGCATCCGCAATAGGTCATAACCGGCGACCGAACCGCTGTGCAGGGATCCCACCACGCGCAACATGTCGGCCCATTGTGCCCGGATGCGCTTGGCGGAGAGTTTGTTCGTCGCGACAGCGTTCAGGGCACCGTAATCAGCAGCCCGCCCGTCGGGCACGGTGAGGCGCCAGAGCCGCTGGTCGGGCATATCGGCCAGACGCGGGCTGAACTGGTAACCCAACAGACGGAAGAGCCCAAAGACGATGTCGGAGTAGGAAGCGGTATCGGTCGCGATCATTTGTGGTGCGGGCCCGCCATCACGGTTGAGGATCACATCCAGGACATGCAGGGAGTCGCGCATCGTGCCGGTCACCACCACGGCCCCAATGCCGGAGACCTGATCGTTGATGGCGTTGAGCCACGTCACGCCACGGCCTTGACCGAAATAGTGCGGATTCGGGCCGGCATCCAGGGTGCGGACCGGGACCACGAACCGCAACCCGCCAACGGAGGCAACCAAGCCGCCACCCCATGCCTGGGCCGTCGGAACACCAGCCTGGGCATCGATCAGGCGGGCGTTGGCGGCGACGAGGGTGTCGCTGCGCAGGTAGTTCTGCGCCACATGCGAAAGCCGGCGCCGGCTCAAAGCGGGATGTCCGTGCTTGATCACCGGCGCGAATCCGAGGTTGCAGCCTTCAGCGACCAGTACCGCGGCCATCGAGGTCGCCAGGTCGGTGAGCCGGGAACCGGATGCCTGCTCGGTCATGCCCAAGTGCGTGAAATCATCCAAATACCCGGTCCAGGCGTTCACTTCCAGCAGCACATCGGGCAGATCCACCCGGGGCAGCATGCGCTCGACGGTGTCTCGCAACACGGTCAGCGTTTCCGGTTCCGGCACCGCTTCCAGCCGCGACTGGTGCACCCGGGTGCGCCCATCGGGGCCTTTTTCCAAACGAATTGGGACGGTGCTTGACGTTGTTTCAGCGGGGAGGATCCGGGCGGCGAGATCCGTGTAGGCCGTGTCGAGCCGCGCAGCAAGGTTGCCCAGGTGAGTGTCAACGGGGTCCTGCAATCGCAGCGCGGTGAGAACCTCGGGCCGGGCCTGCTCCCACGCTTCACCATCGAGAAGTCGGGCCCTCGGGTCGCCCCACCGCAGAGAATCGACGGCGTAGAGATCCCGGCGACGCAGCGCCCGATGTAACGCCTCAAGCACGCACAGGGTGTAGGCCCGGTGGTCCACCAGCTCATCCGCCGATTCCGAAGTGGTGAACACCAGACGGCGCCACGACCCGGCCACCACCTCATCGACGATCTCCGCTCTGGTAACCCGCTTGCGTCCTACCAGGTTTCCCAGACCCTTCACCGCGTTCAATAACGGGGTGCACGCAGGCGTTGCAGCCAACGGCAGAACCTTGGCGATCAGCGCCGCAAAGGGCCGGACGGTGGCGTATCGCTTCACCAGTTCCGCCTGGCCCTGATCCGCGTCATCCCCGGAGTCCGGAGCCAACTCCTCAACCGTCGCCACCGCGGCCATGAGCCCCTCCCGCGATACCTTCGTCTGCAACCGGGTCCACGCCTCGGCCGGGTCCACTCCCTCGCCCTCGGCGCATTCGAGCATGGCCTTTGCCGCCGCTGCCAACGTCACCGATGCCCGCCTCAATTGGGGCAAGGAGCGCAGTCGATCCTTGGCCGTCGCCCGCACCGCGGGTCCGATGAGCTTGGTCGCCATGAGGACCGAAAATAGATCAAGGACATCATCGACCGCGGAGACCCGCAAAACCCCGGCGGTGGCAACCATCGTCGCCCAACGGCGATGCTTGGGCATGCGCCGCAGCATCGCCGCATCCGATGAGAGGCCCTGGCGAGCCAGCACCTGAACGCGCCCGGCCGGAATCTCGCTCAGATCAACATCGCCGGCGCCCAGCCCGGCGATCTCCGCAACACGTTCCAAGGCACGGACCATCTCCGGCCCAGACGCCCGGGTCGGAGCCCGACGCAGCCGCTCCAACCCCGAAGACCTGGAATCGGCCGGCACCGTGAGCA
The DNA here is from genome assembly GCA_039932175.1 of Specibacter sp. Lineage (GTDB taxonomy): Bacteria > Actinomycetota > Actinomycetes > Actinomycetales > Micrococcaceae > Specibacter. The sequence continues at coordinate 716 of JBDTQM010000271.1, read as the reverse complement.
AACCATCAAGGCAGCGGCCAAGATCCGGTGACACTCGTCCGGACAACACCGAATACAACCGATCCCCGGCCATCGCTCTGACCTCGGCGACGAGTCTGGCTAACACGCTCACACCCGGTAACAGCACTCGTTCCGCACGAAGCCACGCTACGCCTTGATCAAAGAGCTGGGTCGGTCGCTCGGCCCGCGTCCACGCACGAGCCGTCAAGAAGCTTCTAAATTCTTCCGCAGTCTCGGGTTCTGAGAACCGCCGGTACCCATATGCCCGGGCTATCTCCCAACGGTGCTCATAGGGCGTCTTTGACCGCTCCACGTAACTGCCCAAAACGGAGCTATCGACGATTCCGAGTTGTGTTGCCACGAAATTGATAACGGCTTCCGGTACTGCCACCGGATTATCAAGAAACGTTCCCAGAAAACGCAGTGTTCCCAATTGCACCCCAAGGCCCAGCTGGCTGCCCTCGCCACGACGGCGCCCCACCAGCTCCAAGTCCTGATCATCTAGAAAGAAGAACCGTTCCAACTCCGCCGGCGATACCGGACCTGAGAACTGGCCATATACCGCTATTTGGTCATCACTGAGAAATTCAACTGGCATGACACCAACCTAAAGCCAATCTCGCAGGCTTAGCGCCAACCACTGTTCCGCTGCAGGCCAGACCCCAACTAGAGGGCTAAGTCGGCGAAGCCGTGAATTTTAGGTCATGTTTTTGCTT
>JBDTQM010000270.1:0-4780 GCA_039932175.1 Specibacter sp. | reverse complement strand
CTGCCCTACATCCCGGGTTGACGCCAGCACCAAACCCTTAACTTCACGGCATTGGTGCTAGCCCTGGCGGAGGTTTTCACGCACCATGGGGGCCACCTTCGTGGCATAGAGCTCAATGCTTTTCATCATGGCCTGGTGCGGCAGCGTGCCGTGGCTGTACTTCAAATCAAAACGTGACAGGCCCAGCGCCTTGGCCACTGTGGTGATCTTGGTGGCCACAGTTTCCGGGGAACCCACCATCAGGGCCCCGCGCGGACCGGCCGTGGCTTCAAAGTCGCCGCGGGTGATGGGCGGCCAACCGCGGTCACGGCCAATGCGGTTATGCATGGCCTCGTAGTGCGGCCACAGCTCATCCTTGGCCTGCTGGTCGGTGTCGGCAATGTGGCCGGGCGAGTGGACGCCGATGGGCTGCTCCGGTTGGCCAAATTCCTTCAGTGCCCGGTGGTACAGCTCGGCAAACGGGGCAAACTGCAGCGGCTCCCCGCCAATGATGGCCAGCATCAATGGCATGCCGTAGCGGGCCGCACGGACCACTGACTGCGGGCTGCCGCCCACGGCAACCCAGGACTTCAAGGTGCCCGACTCGGTGTGCGGGTACACCATCTGGTCGCTGAGGGCCGGGCGGGTGTTGCCGCTCCAGTTCACGGGGCCCTGCTTTCGCACCTCGTTGAACAGCTCAAGTTTTTCCTCGAAGAGTTCCTCATACTTGGCCAGGTCAAGGCCAAACAACGGGAAGGACTCCGTGAAGGAGCCGCGGCCCAGGATGACCTCCGCACGGCCGTTGGAGACGGCGTCGAGCGTGGAAAAACGCTGGAACACGCGGATGGGGTCGTCCGAACTCAGGACCGTCACCGCCGAGCCCAGGCGGATGCGCTCGGTCTGGCCCGCAATGGCGGCCAGCACCATGTCGGGGGCGGAGATGGCAAAGTCGTCCCGGTGGTGCTCCCCCACACCAAAGTAGTCCAGGCCCAGCTTGTCGGCCAGCACAGCCTGCTCGACGACGTCGCGAATGACGTGCGCGGCCTGCTTGGGCGCGCCGTTCCCATTCACTGTGATGTCGCCAAAGGTGTCCAGCCCCAGCTCAATGGTGCCTTTTGCCATGGCAATACCGTCCATTTCTGTCGGAAAGTCCGGGGCATCAAGCACCCCGGCTATGAATATGCGTTTGCATCTACTTTCAAAACCGGGGCCCGGCGGATTCTATTCCCGGGCGGCTACTGGGCGAGCTGCGGGGCCTTGCTGCGGTACACGGCCAGGAAGGAGGAGATGCGCCGCACCGCCTCTTCGATGTCGCCCACGGAAGGCAGAATGACAAAACGAAAATGATCCGGTGTGGGCCAGTGGAAGGCTGTGCCGTGGCTGACAAGTATCTTTTGGTCCTGCAGGAGGTCGATCACAAACTTTTCATCCGACTCAATGGGGTACATCACCGGATCCAGCTTCACGAACAGGTACATGGCCCCTGCCGCCGGAACGCAGGACACCCCGGGCAGGGCGTTGAGCAGCCTGGAGGCGAGGTCGCGCTGTTCACGCAGCCGTCCGCCGGGCTTGGTGAGGTCGTTGATGCTTTGGTAGCCGCCCAGGGACGTTTGGATGGCGTGCTGGGCCGGCACATTGGCGCACAGGCGCAGCGACGCCAGCAGCTCCAGGGACTCCTTGAATCCTGCCATGGCGGAGCGCGGGCCGGACAAGGCAACCCAGCCGGACCGGTAGCCGGGCATCCTGTAGGCCTTGGACAGGCCGCTGAAGGTGAGCGTGCAGACGTCCTTGGACATGGCCGCCATGTGGATGTGGGTGCGGCCGTCGTAAAGGATCTTCTCGTAAATCTCGTCGGAGAAGATGACCAGGTCGTGCTTGCGGGCCAGCTCCACAAACGCTTCCAGAATGTGGTGGGGGTATACGGCGCCCGTGGGATTGTTCGGGTTGATGATGACAATGGCGCGCGTGTTGGGCGTGATCTTGGCTTCAACGTCGGCCATGTCGGGCCACCACTCATTGTCCTCATCACACAGATAGTGCACGGGCACGCCGCCGGTGAGCGTCACCGAGGCCGTCCACAGGGGGTAGTCGGGGGCCGGGATCAGCACCTCGTCGCCGTTTTCCAGGAATGCCTGCAAGGTCATGGAAATGAGTTCGCTGACGCCGTTGCCCACAAAGATGTCATCCACGCCAATGGTCATCAAGCCTTTGGTTTGGTAGTACTGGGAGATGGCTGTGCGGGCCGAGAAGATGCCCTTGGAATCGCTGTAGCCCTGGGCGCCGCGCAGGTGGTGGATCATGTCCACCACAATGGATTCCGGGGCTTCCAGGCCAAAGGGGGCCGTGTCGCCAAGGTTCATGCGCAGGATCCGGTGCCCCTCCGCCTCCATTTTCTGGGCGGCGTGCAGGATCGGTCCGCGAAGTTCGTAGCGGACGTTGGCCAATTTGGAAGAAAACTGCATGGGGCGCATAGGTTCCATCTTCACATATGCGCCGGGGCAAACAGCGGCACGGTCCACATTTTGGCCGCAGGCGTGCCACGGTGCAGAGGCCGCTGCCGTCACTCCTGGATGACGCTGAGCACGTTCCCGGCCGGATCCTTGAACCAGGCGATCAGTGGGCCGCCGCTGCGGAAGATGCCCCTGGCGTCGGTCTCCATGGGGGTGCCCGCATAATGCTCAAGTTCGACACCGGAAGCCGCCAGGGCGTCCACCGCGGCTTCGATGTCCGGCACGGGAAAGTTCAGGACGGTGAACGATGCCGGCTCGTGACTCTCGCCTTTCGGGTAAACCAGCACTCGTCCCCCGCCGGGCAGGTGCAGGGTCAGCATGCCGTCCTGCTCGCCCACCTCCAGGCCCAGTGTGCCGCCGTAAAAATCCTGGGCCGCGGGAATGCTGTCCACGGAGAACCCGCTGAATGCCTTGCTGTTTTCCAACATGATTGCTGCTTCCCTTCACCGTTGGTCCCATCCACAGTCCAGCCTAGGCTCCGGCTGGCGCAGGCAACAGGGGGTTTGCCTGCCTTTACAGGGTGGGCAGCAGCTTTTCCTTGACCGGCTTGCGCAGGATCTTGCCCCGGATCTTGCCCAGCATGGAACGGTGCATGCCATCGACTTGCACAATCCGGACGGGGACCTTGTAGCCGGCCATGCGTTCGCGGCAGAACGCGCGCAGGGCCGCTTCGTCCGGTGCGGTGCCCGGCTCCAGCACGACGGCGGCCAGCCCCATTTCCCCGCCCCGCTCCAGCGGCTTGCCACCCAGGCGACGCAGTCCCTGCGCCGCCTGCTCCACCTGCTCCGCCTGCTCCACCTGCTCACCCCACGTGGCCGTAGCTGGTCCGGCGGCCGAAGAATTCCATGGCCGGGCGCCCTCCCATTTCGTCAACGGCATGCTCAAACATGGCCACCAGGGACTCCGTGGGCAGTTCAATGTCGGCCGGCACCCCTGGTGGGTAGATCGTCACCCCTGGTGGGTTGGGGTGTTTTGCTGTTCTGCGGTGGACTGCCCAGTGTTCACCATGCCATCATTTTGCCGCCACCGCCTCGGCGGTGTCGAATGTGGCCGGCCAGTGCCGAACCGGGCGGGAGCCAGGCACCCAACGCAAGGGTTGCGGCGTCGAACATCAGGGCCGAAAATGGCTTGGTGAAGCGATTTCGGGGCTGTCGTGTTTCTCACAATCAAAACTTTCTCCGCCCCCTTAGCACACCCCCGGGCGGCCCATGGACCGGAGAAGATTGCTAAGCTAAGAGGTCGGACATGGCCCCCTGCCGGGCAGCTGCCGCCAACACTCTCATTCTTCAAAGGAGAACAACGCCTCAATGACATCCGTGGCCACTGAATCACTGCGTGACCAGCTTTGGAATCGCCGTTACGACGAGAACATTGCACCCATCACCGAGCTCTGCGACACCCTGGCGGAAGCCCGGCCCGAGCAGCAGGTGGCCTATGTGGACCCCGTTCACGATGTCGACGAGTGCAAGATCATCAGCTTGTTCTCCAACGTTGGCGAGATGGACAGCTCCGGCTTCATCACCGCCGGCGACGAGCAGGCAGCCACCCGCCTGCTGGGCATCCACTGGCAGATCGGCCTGCGTCCCAGCCTGGTCATGCCGTGGAACGTGCACCCCTGGTTCACCCCGGGCGAGCCCAACGGCCGCCTTACGGCACCGCAGATTGAGCAGGGCCTGCGCCCGCTGGTGAAGTTCATGACGCTTGTCCCCCGCGCATCGGCGCTCGTGGCTCACGGCACCGAGGCGCACCGCCTGGCCGACCAGCTCTTGAAGGCACAGGGCCCCATGCTGTACAAGCGCGGCTTTGGCATCTACAAGGTCCGTTCACTGTCGGGCCGCAGCTTTGCCGGCTCACCCGAGCGTCAGGAGCAGTGGCTGTTGGAGTCGGCCAAGGCCTACGCCGAGTCAATGACCCGCAACGGCATCCCCGTCAAGGGCCGCTAACTCTTTTTTCAAACTGACCCGCAGCAGTGGTCGAAAAAGGCGCGATTTCCGCGTTTTTTCAGCCACTGCTGCGGGTCAGTTTATTTTAAGGCTCGACGGCGGGCCCCTCCCCGTGGTTCGCGCGTGACACTTCCGCACCGCCGGCCCGGCGCGTAGCATTTATTGCGTCGCCAACCCGTGACAGCACGGCCGCACGGCCGAGCGGCCGAGCGGAGCCTGCCCAAAGGAGTGCACCATGAGTGCAACAAACGAGCAGCACATCAATCCTGCACCGCGCCAAGCCGCGACTGGTGACAGCAACCGGGCGGCATTGCGGGCAGGCGGCACGGCCGTTATTATCGCCGGACT
>JBDTQM010000269.1:0-4799 GCA_039932175.1 Specibacter sp. | reverse complement strand
GAGGTTTTCATATTCAAGTGTTGACAGCACGTTGACAGGTGCCTTCTTGCGGGCTCTTTCTAGGCAGCGACGGTCTGGCCGATGCTGATTGGATTATTGGTTTGTGCTGGCTCCTTGCTGACTGATGAGGGGTTGCTTTCCCCTTTTCGTGGTGCGACGGAGCCTCAACGACGTGAGGTGGGGTGTGTTATTAGTCGTGTGATTCGGTCGCGTTGCTTCTAGTTCCTTCGTCTAGCGGTGCAGGACCCAACCGTTTTGGCCATGGTGATGCCCTCGCCTTGGGATCAATGGCGTGAACCAGCTAAACGGACAGGAAACTGGGGTTCCCGGTGGATGGGACTGGTCAGGCACCGGGCATGAGGAAAACGGCATTTCCGTGCGTGGTGGTCACGTTCGCGCCGCCGCCGCCCTACTCGCAATGTTCCCATTTCGTAAGGTATTCGGGTGCCTTAATTTGAGGACTTTTGGCATGATGAGGAACATGTCAATACAACATGATCCGAACGCTTCCACCCGCGCCCAGTCCGCTGGGTGGCCGCGGATCGCCATTCTGGGCGGATCGGGCCTCTACGAGCTGCCAGGTGTTGAAATTCGAGACGAGCTGGACGTACGCACGCCTTTTGGTTCACCGTCCGGGCCCATTACGATTGCCCTGCTCGCAGGCAAAGAGGTTGCCTTCTTGAGCCGCCATGGCCGGGCCCATGGAGTTGCCCCGCAGCAGATCAACTACCGCGCCAACATGTGGGCTTTGAAGTCCCTGGGGGTGGAAGCAGTCATTTCTTCTTCCGCAGTGGGTGGCTTGCTCGCCAGCCACGGGACAGACTCATTTGCCGTCCCTGACCAGTTGATCGATAGGACGTGGGGGCGGGACGACACGTACTTTGACGGTTCACTGCCTACCGGCGTGCACCATCTCCCGGCTGCCGAACCGTATTGTCCGCGCCTGCGTCAATTGCTGATCAAGGCGTTGACGCAGCATGGCGAGACTTTCAGTCCCCAGGGAACCCTGGCCGTTATCAACGGCCCAAGGTTTGCCACCCGGGCGGAGTCTGAAGTCTTGGTGGCTGGCGGCGCGCACCTGATCAACATGACTCAATATCCCGAGCCGGTTTTGGCCGCAGAATTGAACATGGGTTTTGCCAATCTGTCATACGTTACGGATGCAGACACCGGACACGATGGCTCCGCTCCCGTAACGGCTAAGATCGTTCTGGCCAGGCTGGCGGCGGCGCAGCCTCGAATCCTGGCTGTGCTGGCGACCGTCACTGAACTGTTCGACGACGACTACGCAGCCCCACAGCTCATCGATCCTGCCGCCGTGTCCGCAGTGCTTGAATTCCCGCCATCCGGCAGGGAAGGCGGGAAAGATTCGCACCTGCAGCTGCGGCCATGAAGGTTCTTGTCACTGGAGGCGCCGGATTCATCGGATCCCACATTGTGAAAGCCGCGCTGGCTCGCGGCTGGGAAGTCAGCGTGCTGGATTCACTCGCCAAGGAAGCACATCCCAGACGACCTGCCGTTGAGCCAGACATCAACTTCATTGAAGGCGATGTTTGCGACCCGACCATCGTGGCCCAGGCACTTGACGGCGTCGCCGTGGTTCTCCACCAAAGCGCCAAAGTGGGTCTCGGAGTGGATTTCTTCGATGCCCCGGCTTACATACGCAACAACGATTTTGCTACGGGAGTTCTTCTCGCCGGAATGGTCAAGGCCGGTATTGGGCGGCTGGTCCTGGCGTCGTCGATGGTTGTGTACGGCGAAGGTGCCTACAGGGACGGAAGCGGTGCGCTGGTGAGGCCGGGCCCCCGGCGTCGGGAAGACCTGGATGCCGGCATTTTCGACCCGCGCGAGCCGGTAACTGGGCATTTGCTGGTGCCGGATCTGGTCACAGAGGATGCGCTTCTGGATCCGCGGAATGTCTATGCGGCCTCTAAAGTGGCCCAGGAGAACCTTGCCTCGGTCTGGGCCCACACTACAGGCGGAGTGGCCATGGCACTTCGGTACCACAACGTTTATGGGCCCCGCATGCCCAAAGACACCCCCTATGCCGGGGTTGCCAGCTTCTTCCGCTCCGCGTTGTCCCGCGGCGAGGCTCCCCGGGTGTTCGAGGATGGTGGGCAACGCCGCAGCTTTGTCCACGTGGGTGATATTGCGGAGGCCAACGTCGCAGCGGTGCAGGCGCTGTCCGCCGGTTTTCAACACCCGTTCCGTGCCTACAACGTTGGCGCTGATGAGGTGCACACCGTGGGGGAGGTGGCCCGAACCATGAGCTCGGCAAGCGGCGGGCCGCAGCCTCAGATTACAGGCCAATACCGGTTGGGCGACGTCCGCCACATAACGGCGTCGTCCCAGCGAATCAAAACAGAACTGGGTTGGGCGCCGCGCCACGGCTTTGCTGAGGGTATGGCGGAATTTTTGGTTGCTCCCTTGAGGGGTGACTAGACCAAACCGTTGGTGGTTGGTATGCGCAAGGTGACTCGGCATCCGCCTCCCGTGTTCTCCACCGCCACGTTGCCGTGGTGGGCTTGCGCAATGCCTGCCACCATGCTCAGCCCCACCCCGGCACCGCTGAATGCGCTCCTGCTGCGGCCGGTGGCACTGCGCCAACTGGTAGTAAACATTTTGGGCAGATCCGCTTCCGGTATTCCTCCACATGCGTCTTGGACAGCAACCGTTGCCCACCCAGGTTCAGTATCCAAGGCAATGTGGACAGTGGTTCCGGGCTCCGTATACATCAGTGCATTGAGGATCACATTGCGGACAGCCCGGCCCAGTGACGCGCTGTCCACTGACGCCAGGGTGGACTTCACCTGGTCGCCGTTGACGTCAACGCTTCGTCGCTGGGCCAGCGGGGCCAGGTCTGCGATGGCGTCACTAACCAGATCGTAAAGGTCCATGGTCTCCATGGTGACCGCCAGCGTTCCAGCCTGGATTTTGGAAAGTTCCAACAGGTCATTGACCATGACAGCCATGCGGTCGGATTGGGCGATGATTTTGCGGTGATAGTCAGAAACATCACTCACCACGCCATCTTCCAGCGCCTCGGTCATGGCCCGCATGCTGGCCAGCGGTGTGCGTAGATCGTGGGAGACCCAGGCGACCAATTCACGACGCGCCATCTCCACTGCTTCTACCCGGCGTCTGGATTCTTCAAGTTTTTCGCTGGTCGATTTCATCTCCTGCGCAAGCGCTGCCAGTTCCGAACTTACGTTTCGGGTTGTGGCCACAGTTTCACCGCGTCCTATGCTGCGGGCTGCGCTGATCAATGCCCTGGTATTGCGGGCCACTCCCATGCCGAGTACGACGGCGACCAGCACAGCCAGCGCGGAAGCAATACCAACGATGTACCACATTACTTCCAGATCGTGAGCGGAGATGAACATGGCGTTAAAAGCTCCCACCATGCCTGCCACAAGCACGCCAACAGCGGAGACAACCACCAAGCAAATTTGCAGTACGATCGAGGATCGTCGCAGAAACCACTGTAAGAACATCGTGGCTGCACCGATGGTGACGGCCCAGACGAGCACCAGTCTGACAACTGTCAACAGGTCATGGGCTGACATGAATCCCACCTTCAGCTGCGTGTGGTTCCTGAACCGCATCGAAGCGGTAACCTACACCCCAAACAGTTTTGAGCAGGAGCGGTTTTGTGGGGTTGTCCTCAATTTTCTCCCGCACTCTGCGCACATGCACCGTCACTGTGGAGAGGTCTCCGAAGTCCCACCCCCACACACCCCGGATCAGTTCCGACCGGCTAAGTACTTGATTGGGGTGGCGCAAGAAAAAGGCCAGGAGATCAAATTCCCGGACGGTAAGGCCCAAGGGGACGCTGTGGGCGGTGATGACCCGGGCGGCGGGGTCCAGGACAAATCCAGCCAGCTCCACGATTGGCTCAGGGGTGAAATCACGGATGCTGCGCCGCAGGAGGGACTTTACCCGCAAGACCAATTCGCGGGGGGAGAAGGGTTTGGTGACGTAGTCATCGGCCCCCATCTCCAGGCCCAGGATGCGGTCATCCTCCGTACCCAACGCGGTCAGCAGAATGATGGGCGTGGACATTGTTTCTCGAATCCTGCGGCAGACCTCTGCACCGTCCAGGCCGGGTAACATCCTGTCCAAAATGATCAGGTCCGGGGAATGCTCCTTGGCAAGGCGAAGGGCCGTGAACCCATCTGCTGCCATGTCCACAAGGAAGTCCGCCTGCTGCAAGTATCCGCGCACCACGTTGGCGATCAGCTCCTCATCTTCCACCAGCAAGATGCGTCGGCTGCCCAGCTCGCCGGGGATGGTGTGATTCTTCGCGGTAGTCACTTCTTCATCATAGGTTCGGTGCCAGACGATGTGACCCATCCTGTGCCATTTGCGTGGTTTTGTCCCGATTCTGTAAGGAATTACGCCCACGCTGGGAGGGCCCTTCTTCTATGGTCAAAGGGTGAACAATATAGTGAACTTGCCATGGAATTCCGGAGGTTTGAGGCCTTCGGTGGACATTGTTCTGCCGTGCCTGAATGAGGCAGAGGCGTTGCCGACAGTCTTGGCGGCCATGCCTTTGGAGTTCCGTGCAATCGTGGTGGACAACGGTTCCACCGACGGATCCGGCGAGCTGGCCCAACAGTTGGGCGCCACAGTCATCCGGGAATCACGGCGCGGATTCGGTGCCGCCGCGCACTCAGGGCTTGAAGCTGCGGACGCAGATCTGGTCGCCTTCTGCGATTGTGACGGTTCCATGAATCCTGCCGAACTGATTGCACTGGCGGCACTTGTTGTGAACGGCACTGCCGATCTTGTCTTGGGTG
>JBDTQM010000268.1:0-4812 GCA_039932175.1 Specibacter sp. | reverse complement strand
AGCATGCCAATGGCAATGAGGTCATTGAAGGCAATGCCCGCGCTCGCGCCGGAGTGCACCAGTGCATCCGCCGCAGCGGCGCCGGAGTATTTTCGGGGCGCAAACGGCCCCAACCGGACCACGGTAACGCTGCGCTCCTCGGCGGCCGCACTGAGAGCCGCTCATCTTCTCTGGCTGGAGCTGGAAGTGTCGGGGCCGGACAGATACGCAACATGGGAGTGGCCCAGGGAGATCAGGTGATCCAGTGCCTGGTTGGTGGCTGTCGGGGTGTCCAGCATGACTGAGGCAACCCCTGCAATGTCGCGGTTGATCGTCACGAGCGGGATCTTCAGCGACGCCGTGAGCAGGGCCTGGTCGCTGAGACGGGAGGCGGTGAGGATGACGCCGTCGGCTGTGTGTTGAAGTTGTTCAATGGTGTTGACCTCATTCTCTTCGGACTCCTCCGCGTCCACGAGCAGCTGCGCGGCGGCCGCCTCGATGCGGGCACGCGTGCGGAAATTGACGCGTGCGGGCGTGGACAGGGCACGGGAGACGGTTGATGCGGCCACCCCGGAGAGTGCCGCGACATCGTGAATGGTGGCAGGCTTCACCGGGGTGGCACCGGCGCCGGCCTCGGGGGTGTAGCTGGAAGGCCGACTCATGGGGCACTTCCTTGCGATGTGGGTTCCTTCGCGTGCCGTCGTCGCCGGAGACTGCAAGCGCGACGGACAGCGCTATCCCTAGTCGCAAGAATACGGTTTATTGCTAGAAATGGCAATCGGTTGTCATTGGCTTGTATCGGCACTAAACTTCCCAAGGTACGCAACGAGTATAGTGAGTCGCCGATGCTGGGCAGCCACAGGCTGGTTTGGGCTTGTGACGCCAACCCCGGAGGTCCCAATGACGAGCACCGAAAACCCCACCTGGACCCTCTCCGGCTTCGGCGATGAATTGGTCCCGATCCCAAGATTCAGGCAGCCGTCATGCTGGCTCTGGGCGCCCCATACATGGAGGTGCGCAGTGCGTGGGGAGTCAATGTCGTGGAGCTCGACGATGCACAGGTGGCCCGGCTCAAGTCAATTCCGGACGCAGCCGGGCTCAAGGTGTCCGCCGTCGCCAGTCCCATCGGGAAGGTTGACGTCGCCCTGCCGGCCGCCCACGAGATTACCCGCCTGGGCCGCATCATTGAGGTCGCCCAGACGCTGGAAACCCGCTACATCCGCAAGTTCTCCAATTTCCGCGCCGAGGACCAGACGCCCGAAGACATCCGCGACGCCATCATGGAGCGCCTGTCGCTGCTGGCCGCCTGGGACAATGCCAACTTTGTTCAGGTGGGCGTCAAGCCGTACACGTACGCCTACGCCATGGTAGGCCCGTACCTGGTCTATCTTCAGGTCAAGGACGCCATGGCTGGCAGCGGAGAGGTGGTCCCCACCGGCCGCGGTGACGAGCAGCTGGTGGAGACGCTGGCGGCCCTCAGCCAGGACGGCTATACGGGCTTCGCCTCACTGGAACCGCATTTAGCGGCCCAGCATGAACTTGGCGGATTCTCCGGCCCCGCGGCATTCGGCGAGGCTCTCCTTTCTGGCCTTTCGGTATTTCTGGTTGACTGTTTTGGCGGGCTGGATGTTCTTCGTGGAGAGGTCTGTCGGGGAGGTTCTGCTCTGGGGCGGATCGGGCCCCTGCCCGGGGGCCTATCCCAGGACCCAAGCCCCATTTTGGCCGGTGAGGCCCAGTTTCAGCGGTCGCCGAAGGTTCAAGGCGGCGAAGCGTAGCTGCAGCCAGGCAAGATTCTTTTCCACTCCGTAACATCTCAGGCGCCGGTTCCCGCCGGCAACGACCCAGCCGATGGATCGCTCCACGAGGGGCCGGTAGGTGCGGTAATCGTGCCGGAACCCTTCTTCACGGGCGGCGGCGCGGCGGGCGCGTTGGCGCCCGTGGTGTTTGGTAATGACAACTTTGCGCCCACTCTTGGCCGTGGTGCGCATTTCCCGCAGTGGGCATTCTTTGCAGGCAACACCGAAGTTCACATTGCCCTTGGCGCTGATCGTGTGCACTTTACCGGCGGGGCAGGTGAGCATGTTGTTCTCTTCATCCAGGGCGAAGTCATCCAGGGCGTAGCCGCCGGGCACTGCCGGGCGCAAGGGTTTGGGCTTGACTAACGCTTGGTGCCCGGCACTCTCGAGGGCTTCGAGCATGGGGCCGGAGCCGTACGCGGAATCCCCAAGCACCTGGTACTGCGTGTCTGCGTCAGCCATGGTCCCATCCGTGGCTATCAGTTCCATGCCGGCTTCCGCGTCGCTGGAACCGGGTCCGGAAGCGGCGGTCAGCACGGCGTTGGTGTAGAGCCCGGTGACGGGTTCGGCCACGATGTGGCCCTTGAACCCATCGATCATCACCGAGCGGGAGTTATCGGCGTGCCGGGCCTGCGGATCAACAGTGGAGACCAGCCGATCAGGGGCGACCTTGCGGGCGATCCGCCACCGCCCGTCGGTACCATCGGAGCCCTCGGCCGCTTCCACATCTTGGCCGGCCACCAGAGACAACAAAACATAGGCTTGGTATGCCGGGGAGTCCTCTTTCAAGGCCTGTGGGTCCACTGCGCCGAGCAGGGCCAGTGCGTCCGTGACCAGCCCTGAAATCAGGGCCTCTTTCGCCTCGGCGTCGTCCCAAGCAATGTTCGTTTTGCCCAGCCGGGTGTAGTCATAGTTCCGGGCGTGGACCGCCATCAAAGTGGCGCCATGTGCCAGGGACTTGCCGAAGCGGCGGATCGCGGCAATCAACCGGGTAATGGTGTCCTGGCGGGCCACCGCGTCCTGGAGCACGGTCGAATCCACTGCCCGCCGGTGCCACCCATTCAACACCCCGGTCGCGATGATGACTTGTGCGACGGCCTCGTTGATGCGGTGCGGGTTCTCGCTTTCACGCCGGCGCTTGCGCCAATGCGTCAGCGCTGAGGGGTGGACCGCCCCTGTCTCCGTCAGCCCGTACCCACACGCCGCTTTCCAGCGCAGATCAAACGTCAACGCCTCCGCCGTTCCCCGACCGGAGAGCCCCTCCAGCGCCTGCAAAACCAGCACCGAACCGATCACCGATGCCGGAATAGGGAGCAGGCCCCGCTTCGACGGAAACAAGTCCTCCATCATCGAATCAGGAAACAACGTCCCCCGGTGCTCAGCCAAAAAAGCGTAAGCACTGCCCGGGGCCAACAACTCCCCGGCCAGAGCCTCCACATCCAAAAACCCGCGCTGGGCCACCTCAATACCTTGCCTACATCAATTCCTAACGATCCACACGAAAAACCCGACAGGCGCACCTTACCCCCCCCCAAAAAAAATATTCAGCTCACACCGAGTATGGTCTTGTTCTGCTGCGCCGGGCTCGGACGGCATCAACGGCGTCCGGCTGGCAAATGCCATTCACCTCTCCAGCTGGAAGGGCATGGAGGTAGGCCTCGACTTCGACGAGGACGAGTTCTTGGTCCTGCTCAGCGACCGCATCCGTGACGAGGGGAAGTATGCAGAACGCGTATAGGGTCATCATCATGCGACCATGATCAAGCGGCCGGGCCGTCCCGTCAGGACACCGGCCGGTTGTGGGTTAAGCTGGCCAAATGCGCCACATTCGGAGGATCTTTTGACTGACATGACCCAGACTCCCGAGCAGCCCGCCGAAGGGCGCCGAACGAAGAAGTCCTCGGCCACCATCTATGACATTGCCGAGCTTGCCGGCGTGAACCCATCCACGGTTTCCCGCGCGCTCAGCAAGCCCGGCCGGGTCAGTGCCAAGACGGCCCAAAAGATTGAAGACGCCGCAAAGCAGTTGAATTATCAGGTTAATGTCTTCGCCCGGGCACTGCCCACAGGGCGAACCCAGACTATTGGCCTGATCGTTTCCGACATGACCAACCCCGCGTTCTTTGACGTCATCCGCGGTGCTGAATCCGCGGCCTCGGCCCGTGATTACACATTGATGCTGGCCGAATCCGCCGAGTCAGCGGAATTGGAACTCACCGCGGCCATGCGCATGCTCGCCACGGTTGACGGGCTCATCCTCGCCAGCCCCTGCCTCTCCGATGCGGAAATTGCCGAGCTTGCAGCCAGGAAACCCGTGGTGGTGATCAACCGGAACGTTGCCGGGGTGTCATCCGTTGTAGCGGACACGGACGCCGGGGTCACCGAGGCCGTCCGGCATCTGGTGGCCATGGGTCACAGCTCCATCTCGTACGTGGCCTGTCCGGATCGGTCGTGGATGTCACAGCGTCGGTGGGAGAGCATTAAGGCCAGATGCGACTGGCATGGCGTGGCCGCCACAGTGGTCGCATCCAGCCCACCTACGGTCGACGGCGGTCGCCAGTCAGCCGCGGCGGTCCGCTCCGGATCCGCCACCGCCGTTTTTTGCTACAACGACCTCATGGCGATCGGCCTGATGCGGGAGTTGCAGGCAGCCGGGATGGTGATCCCGAAGGAGCTGAGCATCCTTGGCTTTGACAACATTTTTGGCTCGGACTTCACCACCCCGCCGCTGTCCACCATCAAGTCCCCCTTGCACGAGCTGGGCGGCGCAGCCCTACAACGCGTCCTTGACGCCGTGGACAAGGTGGAGGCCCGGCCGGGACTGGCCGCCCTGTCAACGGAACTAGTACTCAGGGGCTCCACGGGTCCCTTCGGCATGCCATGACGAGGCACGTGAGTATGACCTGACGGGGCGCTTCGGCGCGGCTCCAATCATTTTTGGCAATAGATTGACAACCGGTTGACAAAACGGGCGTGCTGCAAGCGCGATTGAGCTATGTCACAATTCCAGTCATCTCATTCTGCCCGGACCCTGCCG
>JBDTQM010000267.1:0-4817 GCA_039932175.1 Specibacter sp. | reverse complement strand
GCGCCCGCCGGATTGTGCCCGCGATCAGGCCGGGGCGGCGGGGGTTTGCGCCATGATCGCCAGGGGGCGGCCTTCGGGGTCGGTGAAGAACGCCATCCACTCCTCAACGCCCGATTCATGCCTGAAGATCATGTGCGGGGCGCCCCTGAAGCTGACCCCGCGGGCGGCCAGAGCCTCGTGGGCGCCATGGATGTCCTCCACCGTGAAGTAGATGACTGATTCTCCTGGATTCCCGGGGTCCTGGTCCTGGGTGGTCAGATACAAGCGGGTGCCGGCCAGGTCAAAGAACGCAAGCTCGCCAAACGTGTACAGGTGGGCCAGCCCCAGGACGTCCCGGTACCAGTGCACCGCCTGCTCAATGTTGCCCACCCGCCGGGATATCTGGCCCACCGGCCCCAAACTAAAATCGTTCACTGTTTTCCTTCCGGCCGGGGTGACTGTCACTGCTGGTCAGCGGCGCCGGGCGGGGTTTGCTCCGTGGCGGCCTGCTCATCGGCGCCCTGATCCAGGCGGAACGGAGGGTACTCGTCCCGGAGCAACAACGCATAGCTGGCAACGCGGTAGACCCACCTGTTGATGCCCATGACCAGGTCAAAGAGCGGGCGGTGGTACCGGCCCGTGACCAAGAGCATGACGGCTGCGATGAGCACCAGGATCCCGAGCAGGGAGAACCCGGCAGCGCGTCCGTAGTTCTGTTCCCACGAGTCGCTCCCGCCCCACGGAATCCAGGCGCTGCCCGTCAGAATGGCAACTATCACCAGGTGGGGAATGGCCAGCAGCCAGCCCTTGACCAAAACCAGCCCGTGCGAGAGCCGTTGGGGGTAGTCCACCTCAAAGTCGGCAGGATAGTCGGTGGAAGCCAGGGTGAAGGGCGGGTACTTGTCTGTGGCCAGGGCTGAATAGGCGTAGAAGGACACCCGCCAATTCCAGCGCAGGACGCCCACGTTGAAGCCAAACAGGGCATGCGGGTACCGGCCCGTGAACAGGATGGCGAATCCGGCAAACAAGGTGGTGAAGAAGAAGGCGAACCACAGGAAGAACAAAATGATGAAGTGCGGGATGGCCAGAAGCCACTTGACCAGCCACAAACCGCGGGAGAGCTGCGAATCAAGGTGCCCGGACAGCCTGGCCGGATAGTTTTTCGCTGCGGCCACGCCCCCCGACCGGCCCTGCACGGAGGCGGGAAGCCCCCTGCCAACACCCATGGCGCCAACAACTATCAACCCGGCCCCGATGACCAGGGCGATGCTCCCGGCAATCAGCAACGCCGTCGTGAAGACCCCAAAAAAGTTGGAGCGGTAGCCGGCCGTCATGCTCACGTTGACACCTGCACTGGCGTCGGCATTCATGACCACCAGGACCCAGTCGCCTCCGCTCACCTCCATGGTGAGCTGCTGCGTGCCGGCTCCGGTTGCCGACTCCGCCCAAAAATCCTGCCCAAGCGGCGGCATGGGTGCCGCGGACCCCGCCACGTCCCTGTAGCTGACGCGGAACGGTGACGTTTCAATATTCGTGATCCGGGTTGTGTGCACTCCGTTGAGATAGTTCTCCACCTCAGCCTTGGGGCCAATGCCCAGGAAAATTTCTCCTCCGGGTGTGGTGGAGGCGGCATCCAGGCGGATGCTGCCAAGGTCAAAGGGGATCTTGTCGATGCCAATTTGGGCAGGGGGAGAAGTAAGTGCGTAGGAACCGGTGGAGAAGGCGTGCTCAGCGGAGGTGAAGTAGCCGTCGGCGCCCTGGCGCGATGCCACCACGGCTGAGGCTGTGCCGCCAAAAAGACCTCCCACGCCCAGCATTGCCAGCATCGTCCCCACGATCAGTGCCACGATGGCGCCCGCCCCCGCGCGGTTGACGTTGCCCGGTTGCGGGGCCTTGTTTGCCAGAATCGGATCATTGCTCATGACAATCCCTTCAATATCTACTACTGTGCGCCGCCGCAGCCGAAATGGCTAGGGTCGAAGGGTGTTGCTGTTGGCCGGCAGCTCCACTGCCTCCAGGGAGATCAAGGTGAGCCGGAGGTCCCGAATCCGGCAGAGCAGCCCGTGCAGGGCCGCCTGGTCCTGCACCCGGGCCACCAGACTGGTTGTGCCGTCGGCTTCGTGGGTGAGGGTAAGGCCCCCAAACCAGGGAGCCCAGCGGTCGCCGAGGTGCCCGGATACCCGGAACTTGTAGTGAGTGCCGGGTGGGACAGCCACGGGCGGGCTTGCCGGTTCCCCGCAAGCCCGCCCCGGATCGTTGAGCGTCATTTCGGGCCGGATCCCAGCGGGGCCTCGGCCTTTGCCTGTGCCGGGAGGCAGACGGCCCGCTGGCCCTGCCACAGCGAGCCGCCCAAGCCAATGAGGGCCACAGCCGTTGGTATGGCGAACAGCCGTTGGTTGATTTGCGGCAGCAGCGGGATCGCCATGGTAGCGACGGCACCGACTGCCAGCAGCGCCGCAGCCCAGCGGCTGAGGACGTTGGTCCGGAACAAGGCGATGCCGAAGATGAGGCCGCCGGCCAGGTACGTGGCAGCGGACGCCAGGCTCAGAGGCAGCATGAGTCCTATGTCGCCCACCGGGTGGCCGCCTGTGGCTGCTGCCAACACGTCATTGACGTACCCGGGATTGCTGCGGGCCAGCGCCGGCAGAACCACGGCACCCATGACTTCGATGCTCATCATGATCAGGTACCCGGCACCAAACACCAGGTAGCCAATCAAGCCCAGCACGCCCATCCTCCTGGCCTGGGACAGGTACATCCCGGTGATGCCGGCGAGCGCCAGCACCGCCATGGCCGTCTTCATGCCCTGGCGGACGGTGAACTCCGTCGTCGTAGCGAAATCTGCGTCCAGCTGCGGATGGTTGATCTGGACGGCAATGAACAGCAGGCCCGCCCCGACGGCACACAGGCCGGCCGCACGGGTGAGGGTTGTGGTGGTGATGGACATGTCGACTCCTTGAATCCGGATCGCCGTGGCGGTGTGCCGCGGGATAACTCAAAGATAGGAACCGGTTGGGTGAGCCGGCATCACCCCATGATGTGACTGTCTGGGTGAGAGTGGGCCACGCTGGAGAAAACCGCGCTCGCCGGATCTGGCGGGTCCGCTGCTACAGCAGGCCGCGCTCGCGGGCAGAGCGCACCGCGGCCCGGCGGTCGGTCACGCCGAGCTTGGTGTAAATGTGTTTGGCGTGGGTGCGCAGCGTGTTGTAGGAGATGAACAATTCGCCGGCGATCGCCGGCCCGCCCAGTTCGCTGCCCAGAAGCCGGAGTACCTGGCGTTCCCGTTCACTCAAAGGTTCAGTGCCCATTCCCCCCGTGCTCAATTTTCCAGTGCCCATTCCCCCGGGGTTCGACGCCGCGGGGTTCGACGCCGGACCCCTGCCCGGGTGGGCGGCGTTGGCTTGGGGATGGGCCAGGCTGAGGAGACGGGCGGCGTGGTCTCCGGCGGCCTTGGGGATGGCGGCTTCGGGGTTGGCGGTGCCGTCGCGTGCGGCGTCGTGGAGCAGCGCCAGCATGGGTGCCCCTTCGGCCAGGAAGAGCCGCACACAGCCTTCGGGTTCCGGAGCTTCGGCGAAGGCGCTGCCCAGGGCTGCGAGCGCAGGCCCGCGGTGCCCCTGTGCGTCGTGGACCAGGGCAGTCAGCATGCGGATCTCCAGCAGGCTGCCATCCCGCCCGGATGCCTCAGCTGCCGCGGCCAACCGTTCGAGCAAGGGCCCCACAATGGTTTCCAGCTGGCGGGCAGGGACGGTGCCGGCCTGTGCCTGCTGTGCGGCCGCCCGGTGCCGGGCAAGATGCAGGCGCACCAGGGTGAGTTGGTTGAACTCACCCAGAAAGCCGGGGTCATCAGTTGCCGAAATGTCCCACTCACGGGCCCAGTCTGCTGCTTGTGTCAGTTGTCCCTGCTCAATCCAGATCCGGGCCTTCATGGCTGCGATGGGGCGCACCTCCGGGAAGAAGCCCGGCCGAAACAGCGGCTCAGCCTGCTCGAGGCATTCGATGGCCCGGACCGGGTCTCCCTGGGCTTGGGCCAGCAACGCGGTGGCCACAAACCACCTGTAGCGGCTTTCAATCATGGGACCATGCTCGACGAAGCCGCTGGCGGCGTGCAGGTGCGCCTCGGCGGCGTCCGCGTCCCCGGCTTCGCAGTCAATTTCTCCCAGTCCCACATGCAGCTCGGCGGTTGCCCGGGCGGCTGACTCGCCCAGGGCCGCCGCCACCGCCAATGCCCGGTCCAGGAGTTGGCGGGCCCGCCCGGGCCGGCCTGCCGCAAGCCACAGGTCGGCGATAATCACGGTGGTGCTGAGCTCATCCACCCGGTTCCCTGCCGCGTGCAGACTGGCCGACGCCTGCCCAAACGCCTGCAGCGCCGTTGAAACATCTCCCTGCGCCCAGGCGGCCAGTCCAAGGAACCCTGTCCCGGCGCCGCGCACAAAATGATCGCCGGGACCGGCAAGGTCAAGCGCGTGCCGGGCATGCGCCGTCGTGCCCGCCACATCACCACGGGCCTGGGCCAGGGAGGCCCGGTAGATGGCGATGGACGCCGGCAGAATCTGAAACTCCTCAATATCTGTCCACGGGGAGTCTGCGCCGGCAGGTGCCGCCGCGAGCGCGCGTTCAGCGTCCGCAAGGTGGGGTTCCACGCCGTCGAGCTCGCCTACGGTCAAGAGCATGAAGCCGCGGAAGACGCTCAGCACCGGGCTGCGCCGGATGACGTCCGCGGGTAGCTCCTTGAGCCAGGCGTGCATCATGAAATCCTGCCGGTTGCGCCGGATCCCCGCCGCAGCCAGCTCCATCAGGTGCGCGGCCCTGTCAAAGTTCGGGGCGGCCAAGGCGTGGCT
>JBDTQM010000266.1:0-4823 GCA_039932175.1 Specibacter sp. | reverse complement strand
AAACCTGAGAACGGTGCTTCCACGGGACGGGTTTCGCCGCTCACATCGGGGCGCGGTGAGGCCGGCGGGGCGAAGTCCACCAGAGTGTCCAAAATCTGCTTCACACCAAAGTTCAGTGCGGCGGAGGAGAAGAGCAGGGGAGTGGCCTTGCCGGCGTAGAACGCCTCCAGATCCAAGGGCGCGTCGGGGTCAACCACAAGGCTGGCTTCCTCGGTGGAGTCCGTCCAGGCGTCGCCTTCTGATTCGGCGGCCGCCTCGGGTGTCATGTACTCGGTCAGCGCGATCTGTGCGCCGGAGCTGTTGCGGGCAAATTTGGCAAACTCGTTGCGGCGGATATCCCACACGCCGCGGAAGTCGCCGGCAATGCCGATGGCCCAGGTCAGCGGCATGGGTGTGAGGCCCGTGCGTTCGGTGATTTCATCCATCAATTCCAGCGGATCCAGGCCGGGCCGGTCCCACTTGTTGATGACGGTGATGATGGGCAGGTTGCGCTGGCGGCACACCTCAAAGAGTTTCATGGTCTGGGTTTCCAGGCCCTTGCCGGCGTCGACGAGCATGACAGCACAATCCACGGCCGCCAGCACACGGTACGTATCCTCGGAGAAGTCGGCGTGGCCGGGGGTGTCCAGGAGATTGATGACGGTGTCGCGGTACGAGAACTGCAGTGCCGCGGAGCTGATCGAGATGCCGCGGTCCTTCTCCATCTGCTGCCAGTCGGAGACCGTGTCCTTGCGGTTGGACTTGCCGTTGGTGGCTCCGGCGGTTCCAATCACCTTGGCATGCAACGCCAACGCTTCCGTCAGCGTGGACTTGCCCGCATCGGGGTGCGAAATAACGGCGAAGGTTCGACGACGTTCCGCCTGGCCGGTGATTTCGGTGGCGCGGGCGGGGGATTGGGCCGGAGAGGACACAAGACTACTTTCTAGCGGCGAAAAGAATGGTCAAGCAGGGGCAAGACACCAACTATCAAGTTTACCGCAGTGCGCAGGCAGCAAGTTGGCAGGGACGACGGCGGCGCCTAGCCACTCCCGCAACGCCGCGTTGGCGCGGCGGGAGTCGCCCGACGGTGCCGTCCGGGTGCAGCGATCTAGCGTGGCAGTTCCATGGAACCGAAGCCCAGTTGCCAGGCACCTCCGGCGTCGATGCGCTCCAGCACAATCCTTTGCAACGCCGTCGCCCGTGGCAGGGCATCCAAGTTGTCCATGCTGCGGGTGCGGAAGGTGAAGTAGACGGCGTCGGTGGGCTCGTCGCGGGGCTCGCGGTAGGGGGTGAACAACGCTGCGAAGGCGGCAATGTTGGCACCGGGCTCCAGCTGTTCGGACAGGTAGGGGTCCAGCAGCCAGGACTCGCAGTTGGCTGTCCTGGCCGGCTTGTCCGCGAAGTGTTCGGCAAAGAACGGACGGGCCAGGGCCAGGCTCTCCTGAACCGCGGCCGCACCCAGTCCGCCGCCCTCGGGGATGTGAACACCCAGGATCCATTCATCGGCGCCAACGCCGGGGATGGCTGCCGCGGGCTGGTGGATCAGGTACTGCAGGCGGCCCAGCTGGTAGATGCGGCCGGAAAAAAGATGGTTGAGCCATTTGTAGGTGTCCATGCCGAAGCGGTTGTGGACGCGGCGGTTGATGGCCATCTGGCGGCCAAAGTCTGCCAGGGTGGCGCGGGAGACGGCGTCGGGGATGGTGCGCCCGGCGTGCCACTCCAAGATGGCGGGCACAAAAAAGAGCATGCCGGCGAGCCAGTCGTGCTCCGTCACCGCGAGTTCATCGGTGCCAAGGTCCGGCACCGAATCATCCGCGCTGCCAAGGCGCTCCGCCAAGTACTCGTGCACCGTGGCCGCGGCCGGGCTGAGCGGGGCCTCCAGCAGTGCCAGGCAGCCGGCGCGGTCATTGGGGCCGACGCCCAGGTAGTCAAGTGTCAGGTCTGGGCTCATGGCGGTGCGCGAGGTCATTGGGCTAGTTTAGCGAACCCCCTGCCCATGCACTGGCACCACCGCGTCCGAGCACTACGCATCATGTGAAGCGCATGTGTCATGAAATTATGCGCCGAACTCAGCTTGGGTTCTGCGCATAAACACTTATGCGCAGAATCCAAGGTGGGTCCTGCGCATAAGTACTGCCGGAGATGGTGGCTACTGCTCGGCCTTGGGCTTCTTCACAAACAACGTTTCGGCCTGTTCCAGCGACATGCCGTTGGTTTCGGGGATCTTGAACATGACGAAGAAGAAGGACGCGGCAGCGAACAGCGCATACATGCCGTAGGTCAGCGGGAGTGATGCGGCGGCCATGGCCGGGAACGTCAAGGTGATCAGGAAGTTCGCCACCCACTGGGCGGCAGCGGCCAAACCAAGGGCGCGGGCACGGATGCGTGACGGGAAGATCTCGCCCAGAAGCACCCAAACCAGCGGTCCCCATGATGCGCCGAAGCTGACAACAAACACGTTGGCCGCGACCAGGGCAATGGGGCCCCAGGCCCCGGTCAGGGTGATGTCGGAGCCGGTGCCAGTTGCTGCCGAGAAGGCAAGCGCCATGGTGCCCAGGGAGACGGCCATGCCGATGGAGCCCGTGAGCAGGATGGGGCGGCGGCCGATCCTGTCCACCAAGGCGATGGCCACAAGTGTGACCAAAATGTTGACCACGGCCGTGACCACCGAGATGGTCAGTGAGTCCTGCTCCTGGAAGCCCACTGCCTGCCACAGGGTGGTGGAGTAGTAGAAGATGACGTTGATGCCAACGAACTGCTGCAGCACGGAGAGGATGATGCCTATCCATACAACGGGCATGAGGCCAAGGCGTTTTCCTCTCAGGGAGCCCTTTCTGGCCGAGAGAGAGTCTTCCTTGACTGCTTCCTTGATCTCGCGGATGCTGCGCTCGGTGTCATCGTCCGGGGCAATGGTCGCAAAGACCTTTGCGGCCTCTTCTTCCTTGCCCTGCACGACGAGGAAGCGCGGGGACTCGGGGAGGACAAAGGCAATCCAGCCGTAAGCAATGGCCGGGACCATGCCTGCCAGGAACATCCAGCGCCACGCGGGAAGCCCAAGCCACAGTTCCTGTGCCGCGCCTCCGGCAGCATTGGCAAACAACGCGTCCGAGAGCAGGGCAGCGAAGATGCCAATGGTGATGGCGAGTTGCTGCAGGGATGCAAGCCGTCCACGGTGGCGCCGCGGGGAAATTTCGGAGATGTAGGCGGGGGCGATCACTGAGGCCAGGCCAATGCCCAGGCCTCCCACCAGCCGCCAGAAGATCAAGTCGATGACGTTGAACGCCAGCCCGGTGCCCAAAGCGCTGATCAGGAAGAGTGCCGCGCCAAGTTTCATGGCGGGGATGCGGCCCCTGGCATCGGCGATCTTGCCGGCCATGAAGGCTCCCACTGCGCAGCCAAGAAGTGCAATGGCGACGGCGAAGCCTGTGAGGGTGTCGCCCAGCTTGAAATCGCCTTGGATGGCATCGACGGCACCGTTGACAACCGAGGAGTCAAAGCCAAAGAGGAAGCCGCCCACTGCGCCCGCTATGGCCAGACCCACCACCTTGCGGGGTATGGCCTTTGCTGCTGGGTGTGGAGTGCTGTTGCTGGACATGGTTCCCCCTTGTGGCCGTCACTCATAAGGTTACTGGCCGGGTCGACAAAAAGTTCAGAATAATCTCTATGCCAAGGTACTCCATGCCAGCCAATGGCCGGACAAAATATGCTGTGCACAATCCCGTGACAAATGACTCATGGAAGCTGCGCCACAAGCAGGAGGGAGGGGGCGGATAGGGCCACGAATCAAACTACCGGTCCGGGGATCAGTGCCCGAACGGGTCCGGGTCCACGCCGGGCATCCAGCTCAGGCCGGGCATGCCCCAGCCGTTGTTCTTGGCTGAACGCCTGGCCTTCTTCGCGTAACGGGCATTGAGCCTGTCCACATAAAGCTTGCCGTCCAGGTGGTCGTACTCGTGCTGCATGCAACGGGCAAACCAGCCGGTGGCTTCAAAGTCCAGCGGGTTGCCGTCCATGTCGAATCCGCGCACGCGCACCCATTCGGCCCGCTTGAGCGGGAAGTCGATGCCGGGCACCGACAGGCAGCCTTCCACTTCATCGTCGGGATCCGGGGTGTTGCCGGAGATTTTTCCCACCGTGAGCGTGGGGTTCACCACTACGCCCCGGGCGGGGACGTCGTCGTCGTTCTCCATTTTGTAGGTGAAGAGGCGCAGGCCAACACCAACCTGCGGTGCCGCCAGGCCCACGCCGTTTGCCGCGTCCATGGTCTCGTACATGTCCGCCACGAGCTTCTTGAGGTCCTCGTCAAAGGTTTTGACCTCATCGGCGCGGCGGTGGAGCACTGGCTCACCCAAAATGGTCACGGGGAGGATGGTCATGACGGCTTCCTTTTCAGGCTCAAGTTTTGCATCATCGGGGCAATGAAAAACACCCCGATCAAATGACCGGGGTGTTTTTGTGATTCCCAAAGGAACCACTTTCGGGGTGAGATACGGGGGTTGAACCCGCGACCTCCTGGACCACAACCAGGCGCTCTGCCAACTGAGCTAATCCCACCATGTCCGCCACAATTGCAGCGGCATTCTTTTGGAATGTCCTCTGCGCTTTTGGCAACGTCGAATAGTCTACACGAGCTGCGGGGTGGTCAAAACCAAAACAGGCCCTTTTGTTCTCTTTGTGAGCTAGATCGCGTTTTTGTGGCGGAAATTCCGCGTAAACATGAGGAATTTGGGATTAGTACTTGGCTGCGATCTTCTTGGCGGTGTTGGTGTCGGGCCCCGGTGCCGGCACAAAGACAGCCTCACGGTAGTACTTGAGCTCGTTGATGCTGTCCTGGATGTCGCCCA
>JBDTQM010000265.1:0-4914 GCA_039932175.1 Specibacter sp. | reverse complement strand
TCGCACGGGCGATCGCAAAACGCTTAAACGACTCAATGTGCTTGCCGATGCCATTGATTCGCTGGAGGAACCCTTCCAGACCTTCACCGACGCTGAGCTGCGCGAGGAAACAGACAAGCTCAAGCAACGCCATGAAGATGGTGAGACGCTCGATGACCTGCTGCCGGAAGCTTTTGCCGCCGTGCGTGAAGCATCCTCGCGCACCCTGGGCCTGCGCCACTTCCGTGTTCAGCTCATGGGCGGGGCGGCACTGCACCTGGGCAACATCGCCGAAATGAAAACTGGTGAAGGCAAGACCCTGGTGGCTACTGCCCCGGCCTACCTGAACTCGCTCACCGGCAAGGGCGTGCACGTGGTCACAGTCAACGACTACTTGGCGGAGTACCAGTCCGATCTCATGGGCCGTGTATTCAGGTTCCTGGGCCAGAGCAGCGGTTGCATCATTTCCAACCAGGATCCGGCCGTCCGCCGCGCCCAGTACGCCGCGGACATCACCTACGGCACCAACAACGAATTTGGCTTTGACTACCTCCGTGACAACATGGCGTGGAGCAAGGATGAGCTGGTCCAGCGCGGCCACAACTTTGCCATTGTGGATGAAGTTGACTCCATCCTCATTGATGAGGCTCGCACGCCGCTGATCATTTCCGGCCCGGCCTCGGGAGACGCCAACCGCTGGTACGGCGAGTTCGCCAAGGTGGTGCTGCGCCTGAACATCGACGAGGACTACGAAGTTGATGAGAAGAAGCGCACAGTGGGTGTCCTTGAAGAGGGCATCGAAAAGGTTGAGGACTACCTGGGCATCACCAACCTCTACGAATCAGCCAACACGCCACTGATCGGCTTCCTGAACAACGCCATCAAGGCCAAGGAACTGTTCAAACGCGACAAGGACTACGTCATCATGGACGGCGAAGTCCTCATTGTGGATGAGCACACCGGCCGCATTCTGTCCGGCCGCCGCTACAACGAGGGCATGCACCAGGCCATCGAAGCCAAGGAGGGTGTGGAGATCAAGGCTGAAAATCAGACCCTGGCCACAGTGACCTTGCAGAACTACTTCCGCCTGTATGAGAAGCTCTCCGGCATGACAGGCACCGCCGAGACGGAGGCTTCCGAGTTCATGGGAACCTACTCACTGGGTGTTGTTCCCATCCCCACCAACAAGCCCATGCAGCGCGCCGACCAGCCCGACCTTGTCTACAAGAATGAGGTGGTGAAGTTTGACGCCGTCGTCGCTGACATTGTGGAACGCCACGAAACCGGCCAGCCGGTCCTGGTCGGCACCACAAGCGTTGAGAAGAGCGAATACCTCTCCAAAAAGCTGGCGACAGCCGGTGTCAAGCATGAGGTCCTGAACGCGAAGAACCACGCCCGTGAGGCTGCCATTGTGGCCCAGGCTGGCCGCCGCGGAGCCGTCACGGTGGCCACCAACATGGCTGGCCGCGGTACTGACATCATGCTCGGCGGAAACGCCGAATTCAACGCCGTCGCCGAGCTGGCCGCACGAGGACTTGACCCGGAAGACACCCCGGAAGAGTACGAGGCAGCCTGGCACGATGCTTTCGAGGCGGCCAAGCTGGCCGTCAAGGACGAGCATGAGGCAGTGCTGGAAGCCGGTGGCCTGTACGTTTTGGGCACCGAACGCCACGAATCCCGCCGCATCGACAACCAGCTCCGGGGCCGGTCCGGACGTCAGGGCGACCCCGGCGAATCCCGCTTCTACCTGTCGCTGACGGATGACCTGATGCGATTGTTCAACTCCGGTGCCGCCGAGCGTCTCATGTCGCGTTCCTCGATGCCTGACGATGTTGCCCTGGAATCGAAGCTGGTGTCCAAGGCGATTGCCTCGGCCCAGGGCCAGGTTGAGGGCCGCAACGCCGAGCAGCGCAAGAATGTGCTCAAGTACGACGACGTCCTGAACCGCCAGCGCGAAGCCATCTACAGCGACCGCCGCAGGATTTTGGAAGGTGGCGACCTGCACGAAAAGGTCCAGCACTTCCTGGAGGACACAGTCAACGAGATCATTGACGCGTCGCTGGGCCAGGGCCACCCGGGCGATTGGGACTTCCATGCGCTGTGGACCAATCTGCGCACCATCTACCCCGTCACTGTGACGGTGGAAGAGATTGGCGAAGAGGCCGGCGGCATTGGCCGCATCACCCCGGAGACGCTCAAGACCGAGCTGCTTTCGGATGCCCGCGTCGCCTACCAGGAACGTGAAGCCGCCCTGGGCGCGGAGACCATGCGTGAACTGGAACGCCGCGTTGTGCTCTCAGTGGTGGGGCGCAAGTGGCAGGAACACCTGTACGAGATGGACTACCTCAAGGAGGGCATAGGCTTGCGGGCCATGGCCCAGCGCGACCCCTTGGTGGAGTACCAGCGTGAAGGCTATGAGATGTTCCAGTCCATGATGGCTGCCATCCGTGAGGAAAGCGTTGGTTTCCTGTTCAACCTTGAAGTTCAGGTGGAGAACGCACCGGCAACGGCCGTGGGCGTTGTCGCCGACCAGCCCGCGGCCCTGATGGACCGTGTGGCCGGATCCGGGGGTGCCGGCGACGCCGGGGCCCCGCGCATCACCGCTCCCGGTTTGGAAGCGCCCGCGAAGCCCGCACAGCTGCGATTCACGGCCCCTGACGAACAAGGCGGCGTGGAAACACACGTTGAGCGCCGCAGCGCCGGTGGCCTGCCGCCGTCGGCCAAGCGCACAGGCAACAAGAACAAGGGCAAGAAGAAGCGCTAACCACATGAACCAGGTGCACTTCACCTAGCGCTTTTAACTCGATGGCGGCTCGCGTGCGGGCCGCCATTGTTGTCCGGTCGGCCCTGCCGGCAGATCAGCCAATGCGAAGGGCTGTGACCCTCCAGAGGCCGTGGGTGAGTTCAAAACGCATGGCCATGGCACGGAACCGTGTCCTGTCGGCAATCACCACGGCCGTTTCAAAGATTCCGGGGGAGATGCAACGGCAATGGACGGAATGAACCACGGGCTGGGGATGCAGCGGGTGGACGTTGTTGTCCTGCGCCTCATGGCTACCCCGCCGGGCTGCGGCCTTGCTGGCCTCCGAATGGAGCCGGGCCCGGGTTGCCAGTGAACTCAGGCAGCGTGCGTCGAGCCATCGGGACAGCTGGTGGACGCTTCTGACACCGTTGAGCACCTCCAGTGCTGACTTCGCGATCTTGCCGGACATGGCCGTGACGGTGGCGCGCTCGGAAGCTTCCGGGTCCAGGGCAGGCACGGTCCGGGGGGACTGTGCCTGCCGCGGAGAGGGCTGAACCGAACTTTGCCTGATGCGGCTGGGCATCTTCACCACGTTGCCGCCCGGCTCCGGCGGGGATGTCAACAGGGGAACCGGCTTGACCACCAGAATGGTGGACGCGGCCGCGGTGCGGGGGATGGCTGCTGTACTCATGGGATGCTCCTTTGCGCTGAACTCAATTGCACTGAACTCAATTGCACGGCAAGTGGCTGTGCGGTCCTTAGCTGGACGGTGCGTGCAGCACTTGTCCGGGCAGAATGTAGTTGGGATCGGCTCCGATGGTGTCCCGGTTGGCGCTGTACCACCGCGGCCAGGCCTGGGCCACCTCCACATCGGTTGAAAAGGGCCCCAGGGCGGCAGCCACTATTGTCCACAAGCTGTCCCCGTTCTTCACCACCACCTCCAAGCTGCTGCTGTCCGGCTCCTTTGTTGAGGGGGATGCCGGCGGTGTGCCCCCGGTAGTGTTCTTCGCACCGGCGCTCCCTGGTGCCGGCCGTGTTGACGGGCGAACCAAAAGGTCCGGGGCTGTCGCCGGGGCACGGGGGACCCATTGGGGTTCCAGGGGCTGGGCCAAAACAGGCGGGAGGGGGTCTGCGGTGGTTGTGGGCCCTGCAGGGTTGGGGGCCGGAGTGCTGGGGCCCGCAGAGCTCACCACGGTGTCGGCCCGCCAGAGGGGATCAACGCCAGGCGCGGCCGCGGCGGCGAGCAGAGGTGCCGCCAAGAGATTCAGGCCCAGCACCGCACCGACAACCCGGCGCATAAAGGCTGGCGAGCAAGCTGCCGCAAAGGCTGCCACTTTTGCGGCCCCCCGGGCGTGGGCCACGGCTGCCACGCAGGCGCACGCCATGGCAAGCAACCACCAACACAGCAGCGCGATGCCCGCACCGGCGCCAGCCACTCCCAGCAGTTCGGCCAGATCCAGGGGTTGTGCCGATTCGATGGTTTGCCAGTGCAGTCGCAGCAGCGAGGTTCCGCTGAACACCAACGATGCGCCGAGGAAGAGTACTGCCGCCGTCATGGCCAGGTCGGCTCGAGTTTGCCGTTTCACCGAAGTTCTCCTTTGAACTTGTTTGGCATCGTTTGATAGCTAGAGAATGCGTATGATTCATTTTGGACCCCTCCAGGGGCGGGTGTCCAGAGCCGGGCGGAAAATTGTGGACAACCGGTTGACGGCAAGCCAACCCTGCGCCTAGCGTGACGCCATGCGATGGGAACTGCTTTTCGGTGACTTGGAAACCCAGTGGCATGAGGCGCAGCAGCTGGATTTGGAGCACCACGTCAATGAACTGGCACGAGTGGAGGCCTCACAGCTGACCCTGGCCGAAGCCTTGAGGGGCGCAAAGGGTCGGCAGATTTCCGTCGTCATGTGCAATGGGTCGGCTTTTCACGGTGACGTGCAAAAAATTGAACCCCAATGGATGCTGCTGGGCGAAGCCAACCGATCGGTGTTGCTCCCGCTGGCCAAGCTGTTGCGGGTTCAGGGTCTGGGAACCGGGCGAACGCCCGCTGCATCCAAGGTGCACTACACCCTGGCTGCGGCGTTGCGGGTGTTGGCACGGAACAGATCGGCAGTGGTTCTCGACCTGGACACGGCGCATCCAGCGAGCATTCGCGGGGTTCTGGACCAAGTCGGTGCCGACTACGTGCAGCTCAT
>JBDTQM010000264.1:0-4914 GCA_039932175.1 Specibacter sp. | reverse complement strand
CCAGGGCGTTGGAGGCAGCCTTCAAGTCACCCAGGCCGGCCGTCAACTGAGCGGCCTGACCCTCGCGTGCGCTCACATTGGCTGAGAGCACCTGGGTGCGCTGCTTGACCTTGGCCTCGGACTTGGCCTTGCGGATGCCGCTCAGCGCGTCCCCGACCGTGGCGAGCAAGGTGGTGTCGCCGTCGAGCACGTCAACAGCCACCGGCCACGCGGCACGGTGCACGGAATCTGCACGCCACCAGCCCCATACTTCCTCCGTTGCAAACGGCAGGAACGGCGCGAACAGGCGCAGCAGGGAGTCCAGCGTGGTGGCCAGGGCGGCCAAAACGGAAGCCTGGCCGGCGTCGCCCGCCGCACCATAGGCACGGTCCTTAATGAGCTCAACATAGTCGTCGGTGAAGTGCCAGAAGAAGCTCTCGCTGAGCTGCAGGGCCCGGGCGTAGTCGTACTTCTCAAATGCTGCGGTTGCGCTGCGTACAACCTCCGACAACTGGGCCAGCAACGCGCGGTCCAGCGGGTTGCTGAGCACGGGCGAATCAGCAGTGAGCACGTTGGATTCGGTGGCGCCAAGGTTCAGCACGAACTTTGAGGCGTTCAGGAGCTTGATCGCCAGGCGGCGGCCAATCTTCATCTGCGCAATCTCGTACGCGGTGTCGGCGCCGAGCTTGGCCGAGGCCGCCCAGTAACGCACGGCGTCGGCGCCAAAGTCGTTGAGCACGTCGGTGGGGACCACCACGTTGCCCTTGGACTTTGACATTTTCTTGCGGTCCGGATCAAGGATCCAGCCGGAGATGGCGGCGTGCTTCCACGGCGCATTGCCCTGCAGGGCGTCGGCGCGCACCGCTGAGGAGAACAGCCAGGTGCGGATGATGTCGTGGCCCTGGGGGCGCAGGTCGAACGGGTAGACCTTCCCGAACAGGTCCTCATCAACGCCCCAACCGCCAACAATCTGCGGTGTGAGGGACGACGTGGCCCAGGTGTCCAGCACGTCGGCGTCGCCAACAAAACCGCCGGCCGCGTTGCGCTGGTCCTCCGTGTAGCCCGGCGCCGCATCCGCTGCGGGGTCAACCGGCAGCATCTTCGTGGTGGGCAGGATGGGGTGGTCGTAGTCGGGGTTGGCGTCGGCATCCAGCGGGTACCAGACGGGGAACGGCACGCCGAAGAAGCGCTGGCGCGAGACCAGCCAGTCGCCGTTCAGCCCGGAGATCCAGTTGTCGTAGCGCGAGCGCATGAAGGCCGGGTGGAACTCAATGTCCTTGCCGCGGTTGATCAGGCGTTCGCGGCGGTCCTCGTCGCGGCCGCCGTTGCGGATGTACCACTGGCGGGAGGAAACGATCTCCAGGGGCTTGTCACCCTTTTCGAAGAAGTTCACGGGGTGCATGATCTTCTTGATTTCGCCGTCCAGCAGATCTGCGGCGGTCAGCATGTCCACAACGCCTTCCTTGGCGCTGAAGACTGTCTTGCCGGCAATCTTGGCGTAGTTCTCGCGGCCCTCTTCCGTGGTGATCCACTCGGGGGTGTCACCCAGGATGCGGCCGTCGCGGCCAACAATGGCGCGGGTGGGCAGCTGCAGTTCACGCCACCAGATGACGTCGGTGAGGTCGCCGAAGGTGCAGACCATGGCGATGCCGGAGCCCTTGTCGGCCTTGGCCAGGGCGTGCGGGCGAACCTCCACCTCAACACCGAACAAGGGTGAGGTGACTTTCTTGCCAAAGAGCGGCTTGTAACGCTCGTCGTCCGGGTTGGCCACCAGTGCCGAGCATGCGGCCAACAATTCAGGGCGCGTGGTCTCAACGTAAATCTTGGTGCCGTCTTCGGCATGGAACGGGTAGCGGTAGTACGCGCCGGGCATTTCGCGGTCTTCCAGCTCCGCCTGGGCAACAGCCGTGCGGAAGGTGACATCCCACAGCGTGGGCGCCTCAGCCATGTACGCATCGCCCGCAGTCAGGTTCTCCAGGAACCCCCGCTGGGATACGGCACGTGAGTGGTCGTCAATGGTCCGGTAGGTCAGATCCCAGTCAACGGACAGGCCCAGGGTCTGGAACAGGTGCTCAAAGACCTTCTCATCCTCAACAGCCAGCACTTCACACAGTTCAATGAAGTTCTTGCGCGAGATGACGTCGAAGTCGCGCTGGTTCTTGGCGGGCGTTGCCGGCGGGCGGTAGCCGGCGTCGTAGGAGATCTTCGGGTCGCAGCGGACGCCGTAGTAGTTCTGCACGCGGCGCTCGGTGGGCAGGCCGTTGTCATCCCAACCCATGGGGTAGAAGACGTTCTTGCCGTTCATGCGCTGGAAGCGGGCCAGCACGTCGGTCTGCGTGTAGGAGAACATGTGGCCCACGTGCAGGGAACCGGATGCCGTGGGCGGGGGAGTGTCAATGGAGTACACCTGCTTCCGGGTGGTCTCACGGTCAAACTTGTAGGTGCCCTCAGCGAGCCAGCGCTTGGTCAGGGACTCCTCGAGGCCCTCCAAAACGGGCTTGTCGGGAACGTTGCTTGTGGTGGGTGCGGGCGTGTCTGTGCCCGGAATGATTTCAGCCATTTTTCAATTCTTTCATGACTTGCCGCAGAACTGGGATTCTCCCTGCGGCACGCGGCGGGTTGATACGATGCCTGCGACAACAATTGCGAGCGGAAGGGACGGCTGACCATGACAGATCCGACGCTGCTCGCCATGCAGGAGTCCGTCTGGGATCCGGCGGGCCTGAGGTGCGCGGACGTGCTGCCCGAGCCGGAGAGCGCAGAGTATTGCGCGCACCGGCTGACGCTGGGTGGCCGCCAAGCCGTTTTCCGTGTTGCCAAGACCACACCCACCAAGGTTGGGCAGTTCGTCACCCTGTGGCAGCGCTCCGTGGAAGGTCCCATCAGGCCCTTTGACATGCACGACGGCGTTGAACTGTTTGTTGTTCAGGTTGCCCTGGGTGCGGGGCTGGGCCAGTTCGTTTTCCCTGTTGAGGCGTTGGCCCGCCATGGCGTGGTGTCAGTTGACGCGAAGGGTGGCAAACGGGCCATGCGTGTCTACGCGCCCGACGTGCTGACCACCAGTGCACAGGCACGGCGCACGCAAAAATGGCAGTGCGGGTACTTCCTGCCGCACCATGCCGCCGTGGCGCGGGTCAAGGAGCTGTACTCGGCCTGACCCGGCAGGCAGGACCCTCCGTGAAATTATGCGCTGAACCCGTGGCGAGTTCTGCGCATGAGTGCTTATGCGCGCAACCCACGGCGAGTTCAGCGCATAAGTTCATGCCCCTGTACTTATGCGTTGAACTGGTGGTGAATCGGACGCATAAGTTCACGGGCACCAACCGGGTTGGCGAGACGCGGGGCTATGATGCGGTCATGGGCATAGTACGGATTTTGCGTGTTTACGAGGAGCCTGATCCGCGGGAGTTTCGCGTCCTGGTGGACCGGCTGTGGCCGCGCGGAGTCAAGAAGGACAAGATTGACCTCTGGCTCAAGGACGTGGCACCCAGTGCGGAAGTGCGCAATGCCTTTGGCCACAAGGAAGAGCGCTTTGACGCCTTCACACGGGATTACACGGCCGAGCTGAACCACAATCCGGCCGTGGCCCAACTGCGTGAGGTGATTTCCGCGCACCGGCACGTGGTGCTGCTCTATGGTGCCAAGGATCAGCAGCACAACCAGGCCGCGGTGCTGCTGGACTTCCTCAACCGCCAGGCGTGAACAAGTAAGCGTGAACCAACACACCATGGCCGGCACGCTACATTTAAGTCATGGCTGAAAACACTTCCAAGCATGCAGTTGTCACAGGCGCCAGTTCAGGCATTGGCGCCGCAACCGTCCGTAAACTCCGCGCCGACGGCTGGACAGTCGTTGCCGTGGCCCGCCGCGCCGACCGCCTTGAAAAGCTGGCCCGGGAAACCGGCGCCCTGGCCTTCGCCGCCGACGTCACAGTGGATGCCGACGTCACGGCCCTCGTGGAGTTCGTGGCTGCCAATGGCGGGGTGGACACGCTCATCAACATTGCCGGCGGCGCCCGGGGTGCTGACCAGCTGGCCACCGCCAAGGCCGAAGACTGGGACTGGATGTACCGGGTCAACGTCCTGGGCACCATGAAAATGGTCCAGGCTTTCCTGCCAGCTTTGCGCGCCCACGGCCACGGCACCGTGTTGAACCTGACCTCCACCGCGGCACTGACCGCCTACGAGGGCGGTGCCGGCTACAACGCTGCCAAATTTGCCCAGCACGCCATCACCAGTGCCCTCCGGCTGGAAGAAGTGGCCAACAACCTGCGCGTCATCGAGGTGGTGCCCGGCCTGGTGCAGACCGAGGAATTTGCACTCAACCGCTTGGCCGGCGACGCCGCAGCCGCCAAGAAAGTTTACGAAGGCGTGGCTGAGCCCCTGACCGGTGAGGACGTGGCGGACGTGGTGGGCTACGCCGTCGGGCTTGCGCACCACATCAACCTGGACCAGATCGTGGTCCGGCCCGTGGCGCAGGCCGCCAACCACAAGCTCATCCGCAAGTAGACAGCAGTCCGTGCACGGCGGCCGCATCTAGTAGACTTGCCAGCAAAGCGTTGACCCGGCCATCACCGGTGAGCTTCCGGAAGAACACCCCGTGCACCAGGGGGCCAGTAGAACCGGACGGGTAAGCCCGTCACAGCAGCTAATGAGCGGCCGCACCCGGCGTCGAAAGGCGAAGGGGTGGTAAGCGAGGTGGTACCGCGGCGCAAGCCGTCCTTGCATCCTGATCAAGAACACCCACAACCAGGATGATGTGATGACCCACTTCCCGAAGGCCTCTGCCGCCGCCGGCCTCCACGCCGAATCCAAGCACGTTCCCTCCTCCGTGAATTTCCCGAAGGTGGAAGAACTCGTCCTGAAGTACTGGGATGAGGACGGCACCTTTCAGGCCAGCATTGATGCGCGCGACGCCGGGGCTGACGGGTCCAAC
>JBDTQM010000263.1:0-4983 GCA_039932175.1 Specibacter sp. | reverse complement strand
GGTTTGCCATGCCGCGGCCGGCAAGCCTGGCCACTTGAAGTTCGCGCTGGGTCAACGTGGCGCCCTGGCTTGCCGGCATCAAGTGACGAACCGGGGATGTCGGCGCCAACCGGTCAATTCTCAGCTCTGCCTCCCTGACTTGCCGGCCGTATCCAGCGGAACGGGCCAGGTCCAAGGCCAGCAGGGAGCAGCGCAATTCCACGGCGGCAAGGTCCAGTACTTCAGCCACGGCCGCAGCCCGCAACGCCTGTTCCGCATCCTGGTCCAACAAAGCGTGGGCCAGGAGCAGGGACAATTCAGCCATGGGCCCCTGCCCCAGTGCCGCAGCCGACGCCAGGAGGGCCAGGTCGTTCTCCCGGGGGCTGCCGGATGCGCCAAACAAGCTCAGGGCAGCCACTGTGGATCTGCCGGCCGCAAGGTCTTCCTGCGCCGACGTCGACAGGGCCTGTGTTGCCTTCGCGTCGCCCAGCAGGCGTTGGGCCATGAGGGTGAAGAACTTTGTCATGGCCAGATTGACCCACGCCGTGTTGGGCACCAAACCACCCGCCAGGGCCAGGCACTCGTCTGCTTCAACATCGTATTCGGCCTGGGCCAGGGCATAGGCCAACGCCGAATAGGCCAGTTGCCTGCAGCCGTGTGTGTCGCGGATTTCCAGCTGCGCCACGGCCACCACGAGCAGCTCGGCAGCCTCCCCTGATTTGCCCGCACACACGTAGGCAATCCCCAGCCACAATTCCAGGATCCAGCCGGGGTGCTCGGAGCGGCGCCGAAGCGTGGAGAGCATCTGTGTGAGCAGCTGCGCACCCTGATGCCATTGACCGGACCAAATCAGCGCAAGGACCAAGCCTTGCAGGTGGACGAACGGTTGCCGAAGAAACCGGGATGGGCCATCGAGTTCCGCAGCAATGTCGCCCGCCAAATCAATCGCGTCAAGTTCCCTGCCGCCAGCTGCCCACACCAGCACCAGAAGGCTCCCGCAATAAAGGCTGTGGTCAACATCCTCCATTTCGCGGTAGCCGGCTTCCAGCACCAATGCTGCGTCGCCGTACAGGCCGCTATGCACCTGATACTCAACCATGGCCAAGGCCAGACTCCGCCGGGCCGCCGCCAACTGCCCGGGGTCACGGACGTGGTCGCTGAGCCGGGCCGTCTCAGCGACCAGCAGCCCAGGAATTTGTGCCGCTCCCCCATCAACCCACAGCAATGCCCCGCAGAGTTCAGCAACCCAGGCGGCATGGCCGGGGACGTCCAGCGACGCATCAGCCAGTTCCCTGGAGTCAAGAAGTTCCGCCACAGCCCCGGGGTAGTCTGCAAGCAGCGAGTGGGCGGCGCTGCGCAACAGCGCCGCCTGAACCGCCATGGATGCACCGCCGGTCGCAGCGGCGGCGAATTTCAGGGCAAGCAGCGGATCCGAACACAACAAGGCAGTCTTTGCCGCGGACAGGGCCTCCCCGGGAGCCAGGGGCATCCCGGCGTCGTGGGCCCAGTCGGCGAAAGCCAACAGCTCAAGCCGTGAGAGATTTTGCCCAGCCAGCGGCACAACGTCCGTCAACTCACGGTACAGGCGCGCCTTCGCTGCCCTGCCCATCATGGCCCGGACAGTCTCAGCCACATAGGGGTCCGTCAGCGATGTGGAGCGGCGAGCGTCTTGCGCAATGTCCAGCAGCTTGCGTTCCTGCATCCGGGCCACAGTGGCGGCGCCCAGCACCTCCGCCAGCATTGACAAGGGGACCTGCTGCATGTGCGCCATCATCTCAACGCCATGGCGCACCTGGCCCGATTCTCCGGCGAGCCGGGCCTGGACCAGCTCCGACAACAGGCTTGAGGGGGGCGCGGGACGATCATTGGTGAACACCCAGGTGTCATTGTGTTGGACAAGATGCCCGCGATTGATTTCTTCCTGGATCAGCGCGTGCAGGACCAGCGGACTTCCACGGCTGGATTCGTGCAGCGCCGCCACCACGGCTGCGGCCACGGAACCGCCCAGCGCCTTTGACATCAGGGTCTGCACTTCATTTCTGGTGAACGTTTCCAGTGCCAGCCCGGAAAGCAGGCCGTCGTTGAGCAGCCGCACCAGTTCCCCGGGCACGTCATTTGCCGACCGGGCCAGGGCCAGCACGTGTACCCCGGCATTGCGGAGCAGGTGCATGACCACGCCCATGCTCGACGCATCAATGGCGGGCAGCTCATCCAGGACCAGAACCACGGGGCGCCCTGCCGCGTCCGCCGTGACCAGTTCAGCAATTCCAAGGATGATCGAATCAGGCGATTGCAGGCTGCTGCGCTCCAGCCTGGCCAGATGAATACCCCACATGCCGTACGGGACTGCCGTTTCGGCGCTTGACCCAAACAGCTTCACACAATGGGTGGTGGCGGCGATGCGGGCTTCAACGGACCGGGCCAGCGTGGTTTTTCCCACTCCCGGCGGCCCCGTGACCACAAGGCCGTGGCTCTGCCTGTCGGCGAGGCGCGAAACGGCCAGTACCACCAGGTCCTGGCGGATGAAGGAGGACCAGCGGCGCCGCTCCGCAGCTCCCATGTCGCGCCGACTGGAGCCGTGGTGTGCCTTGGTGCCTGAGGCAGGGGGCCACTCCCTCCGGACGCTTGCCATAACACAGTTGTACTAGATCACGGCAAAACTGACCAGCATCCAGCGGCTGCCGGGGACGAATCATGCACCGGGTTTAGTTGAATTTGTCCTGGGCAGCCAACAGTCCGCTGCCGGCCAGAAGCTCCACGGCGTCGGCCGCGTTGTCGACCAGGAACGGCAGCGCCTTGTTCTCCGCTGTGGAGAAATCCCGCAGCACGTGGCTTGCGGCGTCGGCGCGCCCGGGTGGACGCCCCACGCCGGCACGGACGCGGTAGTAGTCCTTGGTGCCAAGGGTTTTGGAGATGTCGCGCAGGCCGTTGTGGCCGCCCTCGCCGCCGCCAAGTTTCACCTTGACGGTGTCAAAGGGGATGTCAATCTCGTCATGGACGGCGATCACATGATCGGGGGCGAGGTTGTAGAACTTCGCAAGGGACGCCGTCGGGCCTCCACTGAGGTTCATGAACGTTGCCGGCTTGGCCAGGATCAATTTGTGCCCGCCCACGGACAGCCTGCCCGTGGCCACCAGTGCCTTGGCTTTATGGGTCTTGAAGGTGGCATCCATGCGGGAGGCCAGTTCCTCAACCACCATGTAACCAATATTGTGCCTATTGCGGCTGTAGCCGGGCCCGGGATTCCCGAGCCCGACTACAAGCCAAGTTTCACTCATGAGTGATTATTACTCTGCAGCTGCTTCAGCTTCAGTGACAACGGCGGGCTCAGCGAAGTGAACGATCAGCAGGGTGCCTTCGGTAACCAGCACGGAGTTGGCCGGCAGGACCAAGTCGGAAGCGTGGATGTGCGCACCGGCGATGCGCCCTGCAATGTCAACCTCGATCTTGACGGGAACGTGGGTTGCATCAGCGGAGAGGCTGATGGTCATTTCTTCCTGGTTGACAACAACGGAGGGAGCAGGCTCGCCAACGATGACAACGGGAACGTCAACGTCAACCCTCTCGCCCTTCTGGACGGTCAACAGGTCGATGTGCTCAACGATCTGCAGTACGGGGTCCTTCTGAACATCCTTCACCAGGGCGAGGTGATCGACGCCGTCAACCGTGACGGTCAACAGGGCGTTGGCGCCGCGGATCGCGCGGACGGTTTCGCGCTCCGGCAAAACGATGTGCAAGGGAGCAACACCGTGGCCGTAGATGACTGCGGGGATCTGCTTGGCACGGCGGATGCGACGTGCAGCGCCCTTGCCGAATTCGTTGCGTGCTTCACCGAGCAGGTTCAATTCAGTCATGAAAAAAGCTCCTTCATTCAATAGTGTGGGCGTGGACTAAACAGGTCAACACAATCCACCACACGAATGCAAGGAGCGTAGAAGACCTAGTCGATCACGGACGCTTGCTCACGCAAGTGTCCCTCGCCAAGGTTTACTGCATAATCCTACCAGAACGACGCCGGGCCACTCACCTCGGCGCAGGCCCGCGGTCATGCGCAGCGGTGGCGGCCAGCGCTGCGCCCGTGTGACAGCTGCGCACTGGCAGACTCCAGCGCTGCGCAGGCGCAAAGAAAAACAGCCTGAATGGCAGGCCCAGTGGTCACTTTGTTTCCGAAGTGATGGTTGCAAGCGCCTGGCGCACCCGGTCGCACAGGAGGTCGGGCCGGTGAAGCACCATTTGTGCACTCACGCGCAGGCACTTCCGGCCCTCGATGACCAGCAGGTTGTTCCGCACCAAATCATCGGCCCACCCCGACGGCGTGTTGTGGTACCGCTCCCCGTCGGTTTCCAGGCCAAGCAGGCCTTCTATCAGCAGATCCAAGTGCCCCACGCCCTTGACGTAGAACTGGCTCTGCACGTTGTAGCCTTCCTGGCGCAGGTAATACCTGGCCAAGGTTTCCACAATGGACATGGATTGTGGATCAAGCATCTCGATGATGACCCGTCCTTTGGCCCCTGTCCGCCCTGTAAACGCAGCCCGCAGTTGGGGAATGCTGCATTTCTTGAGGACCACGGCAGATTCCAAAACCACCAGGGCTTCCGCCTCTGTGCCGCACCAGCCGAACATCCAGTGGGTCTGCATCGGCCAGCGCCACATAGCCACGACCAATTCTTCTGATCAATCCCTCCCGCTCGGCCACGCTGATGGCCCAGTCCGTGCAGCCGCTGACAAGCAGGTCCTTGCGCCGCGCGACCTTTCCACGCCGGGTAATTTCGGCCACCACCAGACCGCTTTTCACCTCACCTTGTTTTGCCATGCCCCCATGGTGTCCAAACAGCGGCCGCCGCGGCAGCCCCGGCGTCGTCAATGTGGACAAGTGGCTGCACAGCAGAGGTTGGGGATGAATCAACTCGGCAAATTCTGCGCCGCCGTGATGGCCAGCACTGCGCCCGTGTGACAGCTGCGCACTGGCAGGCTTCACCGCAGCGCATACGCAAACGGCCGCCT
>JBDTQM010000262.1:0-5027 GCA_039932175.1 Specibacter sp. | reverse complement strand
GGGCACCAGGCCCTGGTGCCCCAGGCCCTGGTGCCCCAGGCCCTGGTGCCCCAGGGCCCGGGGCCGGGAATATTTGCACCCAGGGGGTGGCGGCAGCCGCTGTCCGGGAGGTCCCTGAGATGATGGGTGGAAAGTTCAGCCAGCGAAAGGCATTTTTGTGGGGGAAAACCCGGTGCAAGGCCCAGAAGATCCACAACAACCACCGCCAGGCTGGTCGCCGCCACAGTACGGGCAACAGCCCCAGGACCAGCAGCCGCCACCCGGCCAACCGCCGTACGTCGCGCCCCAGCCGCAGTACGGCCAGCTGCCGTTCAGCAAGCAACAGCCACCGTACGGCCAGCCCCAGCCCCCGTCCGGCCACCAGCCGTATCCGCCCTTAAAAGCCCATGGCGGCAAGGGCGGCACCAACACCTTGGCCATCGTTTCCCTGGTCTCATCCTTCTTTGTGGGCCTGGCCGGAGTCATTACCGGGCACATTGCCTTGAACCAGATCAAGCGGACAGGGGAAGAAGGCCGGGGCCTTGCCATTGCCGGGCTCGTGATCGGCTATCTGATGACGCTGGCCACCATCGCATCCGTAATTGTGCTTTTTGTGTCTTTGTTCGCTCTGGGTGTGACGGCAGACAATGCCGCAGGCAGTCCGAACGGCTCCCCGCAACAGGGCAGCGTGGAAAGCGCGGGGGAAGTCCCGGCCAACGCCAACGCATTTGGCGGCATCACCTTTGGCAAGGACGGCGCATTGGTCCCG
This sequence comes from Specibacter sp., assembly GCA_039932175.1. Lineage (GTDB taxonomy): Bacteria > Actinomycetota > Actinomycetes > Actinomycetales > Micrococcaceae > Specibacter. Next base: position 4,279 of record JBDTQM010000262.1, on the reverse strand, counting down.
CCCACCACCTCCGACACCAGCGTGGACCTCGCACAAGTGCCGCCACAAGGCGGCCAGCCGCTGGAGCCGGCAAACATTGGCATCGCCGCATCAGCCAATGGTGAACCCGTGCAAATGGTGGTGTTCATCGATTTCATGTGCCCGCACTGCGCCGCCTTTGAACAAACCCAGGGCCCGGAGATCCAGAAGTTGCAGGAGCAAGGCAAGATCACTGTTGAATACCGGCCCATCGCGTATCTGGACCGCTTCTCCGCAGGCACCAACTACTCCTCGCGCTCAGCCGCCGCGGCAGCCTGTGTGGCCCACGCCTCCCCGGAGAAGTACAAAATGTTCCTGGATTCACTGTTCACCAGCCAGCCGGCCGAGCAGACTGAAGGCCTGGACGCCGCCGCGCTGGGCCGGCTGGCACAAGACGCCGGGGCCGCTGACATTGCGGACTGTGTAAACAACAAGACGTACAGGCCCTACGTTGAATTTGCCACGGGCCTTGCCTCCACCCACGGCGTGGCAGGCACGCCGACAGTGTTCATGGACGGTTTTCAGTGGCAGGAGGGGACCTTCACCGACTTTGCCGCAGCGATTCTGGCTGCCAAGAAATAACCCCTCCGGATGATCCGCTGAACCACGGCCGACGCCGGTCCCGGACACCCAAGGTGCGCGGGACCGGCGTCGTATTTCCTTAACGGACAGCAAGCACACCCGAGGCAAAAATGGGGCGTGTGACGAATTGTTGCCCAAGGTGAAGCAGCGTTTCGTTCTTGATTGGTGGGCACGCCGCGGCAACCTACGCTCTTTCTATGACACAGACAGCTCTAGCCGGAGCGACCGCACAGGCGCCCTCCGCATCCGAAACAGTGCCGGCGCGTCCCGTACGTACCCGGCCCGCGGCGAAACCGCACGGCCAGTGGAAGGTTGACGGCACGGCGCCGCTGAACCCGAACGAGGTCTGGAAGCAGGAAGACGGCGGGCTGAGCGTCCGTGAACGGATTGAGACCATCTACGCCGCCGGCGGGTTCGACAGCATCGAAAAAACCGATCTGCACGGCCGTTTTCGCTGGTGGGGGCTGTACACCCAGCGCAAGCAGGGGATCGACGGCGGCAAGACCGCCACCCTGGAGCCGCACGAACTCGAAGACAAGTACTTCATGCTCCGCGTCCGCATCGACGGCGGGTCCCTGACCACCGAGCAATTGCGCGTCATTGGGCAGATTTCCACCGACTTTGGCCGCGATACTGCTGACCTGACGGACCGGCAGAACGTCCAGCTGCACTGGGTGCGCGTTGAGGACGTGCCGGAGATTTGGAACCGGCTCGAAGCTGCCGGCCTGTCCACCACCGAGGCGTGCGGTGACGTGCCCCGCGTCATTTTGGGATCGCCGGTGGCCGGCATTGCCAAGGACGAGATCATCGATCCGACCGCCTTGATCAAGGAGGTCAGCGCGCGGTTCATTGGCGATCCGGAGCTGGCCAACCTGCCGCGCAAGTTCAAGACAGCCATCACGGGCCACCCCTCGCAGGACGTGGTGCATGAGATCAACGACTTTGCCTTGGTTGGCGTCATCCACCCCGAACTGGGCGCCGGCTACGACCTCTGGGTGGGCGGCGGCTTGTCCACGAACCCGCGCCTGGCCGAACGTTTGGGCGTCTTTGTCTCGCCCGAGGTTGCCGCCGAGGTGTGGCTGGGCGTCACGAGCATCTTCCGCGACTACGGCTACCGCCGCATGCGCACCAAGGCCCGCCTGAAGTTCCTGCTGGCCGACTGGGGCCCGGCCAAGTTCCGCCAGATCCTGGAGGATGAGTACCTGGGCCACACGCTGCCCGACGGCGACCCCGCGCCCAAGCCCACATCGCCCGGTGACCACATTGGCGTCCACGAGCAAAAGGACGGCAAGTTCTTCATTGGCGTCACCCCCACGGTGGGCCGCGTTTCCGGCACCATCCTGACGGCTTTGGCCGATGCACTGGAAGCCCACGGATCGTTCCGCCTGCGCACCACCCCGCACCAGAAGCTCGTCATCCTCGACGTGCCCAAGGACCAGGTGGAACCGCTCATCACGGTCCTGGACGGCCTGGGCCTCTCCGCCCGCCCGTCACTGTTCCGCCGCTCCACGATTGCCTGCACCGGCATCGAGTACTGCAAGCTGGCCATCGTGAACACGAAGGACACGGCAGCCACCGCCATCAGTGAGCTGGAGACACGCCTGGCCGACCTGGTCGACACTGGCGTCCTGAACCAGCCGATCGCCCTGAACATCAATGGCTGCCCCAACTCCTGCGCCCGCATCCAGACCGCGGACATCGGTCTGAAGGGCATGATGCTTCCCACGGACGACGGCGGCACGGCCCCCGGCTTCCAGGTTCACCTGGGCGGCGGGCTGGCCACCGACAACCGGGTTGAGGCCGGCCTGGGCCGCACCATCCGCGGCCTGAAGGTGACTGCCGCCGAACTGCCCGACTACGTGGAGCGCGTGGTGCGCCAGTACGTTGGCGCCCGCACGGACGGCGAGACATTCGCCGAGTTCGCCCACCGCGCCGATGAGGAGTTGCTGAAATGACCAACACAACCCTCCGTTCACACGACGAGCTCAAGGCCATTGCCGAGGCCGGCGCTGCCGAACTGGCATGGGACGCGTCGGCAGAGGAGGTCATCGCCTGGGTGTCGCGCAACTTTGCAACCGGTGCGGCCGCCGTCGCCTGTTCCATGGCCGACGCCGTGCTGCCGGCCCTGGTTGCCGACCAGCTCCCCGGCGTCGACGTGCTGTTCCTGGACACCGGCTACCACTTCCCGGAAACCTACGCCACGCGCAACGAGGTGGCGGAGAACCTGCGGGTCAACGTGGTGGACGTGCTGCCGGTGAACACTGTTGCGGAGCAGGATTCACTGCTCGGCAAGGACTTGTTTGCCCGCGACCCGGCCCAGTGCTGTGCGTTGCGGAAAGTTGAGCCGTTGAGCCGCTCACTGAGTGGCTACGAGCTGTGGTTCACGGGTGTGCGCCGCGACGAGGCACCCACCCGGACCGACACCCCGCTGGTGGTGTGGGATGAAAAGAACGGCCTGGTCAAGGTCAATCCCGTGGCCACCTGGACTTACGAGGAGCTCATCAGCTATTCGGATGAGAACCTTTTGCCAGTGAATGACCTGCTCAGCCAGGGCTACCCGTCCATCGGCTGCGCACCCTGCACCAAGAAAGTGGCCCCCGGCGCCGACCCCAGGTCCGGACGCTGGGCCGGAACCTCCAAGACAGAATGCGGACTACACGTATGAGCACCCAAACAGCCACCGACGTCAGCTCGGCCTACGCGCTAGATGCCGCCCCCGCCCCTTCGACGCGCGGCGTTGGTCCTGCGGACCACGCCAGCGGCTCAAACAGGCTCGATGCCACTCCCGGGGCGGCATCGACCGCTTCGGCCGAGCTGAACTCGCTGGACCTGCTCGAATCCGAAGCCATCCACATCATCCGCGAGGTGGTGGCAGAGTTTGAACGCCCGGCGCTGCTGTTCTCCGGCGGCAAGGACTCCGTGGTCATGCTGCACCTGGCCACCAAGGCGTTCTGGCCGGGCAAGGTGCCGTTCCCGGTGCTGCACGTGGACACCGGCCACAACTTCCCCGAGGTCATCGAGTTCCGTGACAGGACTGTGGAGCGGTTGGGCCTGCGCCTTGAGGTGGGTTCCGTGCAGGAGTTCATCGACAGCGGCGAGCTGGCCGAGCGCGCCGACGGCACCCGCAACCCGCTGCAGACGGTGCCGCTGCTGGACGCCATTGCCAAGAACAAGTTCGACGCCGTTTTTGGTGGCGGACGCCGCGATGAGGACAAGGCCCGCGCCAAGGAGCGCATCCTTTCGCTGCGTGACGAGTTTGGCCAGTGGGACCCGCGCAACCAGCGCCCGGAACTGTGGAACCTGTACAACGGCCGCCACACAGTAGGCCAGCACGTGCGTGCATTCCCCATCAGCAACTGGACCGAGCTGGACATCTGGCGCTACATTGCCCGCGAAAACATTGAACTTCCGGGCCTGTACTACGCCCACGACCGTGAAGTGTATGAGCGCGACGGCATGTGGCGTGCCGTGGGCGAAGTGTCCCCGCCGCGCCCCGATGAGGAAGTCGTCATCAAGCAGGTCCGCTACCGGACAGTGGGGGACATGTCCTGCACCGGCGCCGTGGCCTCCGACGCAACAACAGTCCATGACGTAGTGCGCGAAGTTGCCGCCTCCACCCTGACAGAACGTGGCGCCACCCGGGCCGATGACCGCATCTCCGAGGCAGCCATGGAAGACC
>JBDTQM010000261.1:0-5115 GCA_039932175.1 Specibacter sp. | reverse complement strand
GTCACGTTGCCCACGGGGCAGCTCCTACTGCTGTTGCTGCTGGAGGAGGTGCTCCACGCTGGAGGCGGAGAGCACGTGGTCAATGACCATGTGCCCGGCGCCGAGCACCCCTGCGTGGCCGGCCGCCATGGACTGCACAATGCGCAACCGGGCGGTGGCCAGCGGCAAGGAGCGCTGGTACACAATTTCGCGCACGCCGGCCATGAGGTATTCCCCGGCCGAGGCCAGTCCGCCGCCAATCACAATGACCGAGGGGTTGAGCAGGTTCACACACGCCGCAAGGACATCACCAATGTCGCGGCCGGCCTGGCGCATGGCCGCAATGGCCGCCAGATTTCCGCGCCGGGCCAGGTCCAGCACGTCCTCACCACTCGTTGCCGGAACGCCCGCAGCCGCCAGCGCCGCCGCCACGGCAGGACCTGACGCCATGGCTTCCAGGCAGCCGAAGTTGCCGCAGCGGCACATGATCTCGCCGCCGCGGGGGACGCGCACATGGCCAATGTCGCCAGCTGTTCCGTCAGCACCGCGCTGGAGCAGCCCCCCGCTGATGATGCCCGCACCAATGCCCGTGGCCACCTTGATGAACAGGAGGTTCTCGGCGTCGGGCCAGTAGGACGCGCGTTCCCCGAGGGCCATGATGTTCACGTCGTTGTCCACCAGCACATCCACGGAGAAGCGCTTTTGAACATAGGCCGGCACATCAAAGCCATCCCAGCCAGGCATGATGGGCGGGCTGGCCGGCTTCCCGGTTGAGTGCTCAACCGGGCCGGGCAGGCCAATCCCCATGCCCACCAGTTCTCGTTCGTGGCGGCTTGCCTGCACGAAAAGCCGGCCGCACAGCTCCAGCACCTGATCCAGCACCAGCGTGGGCCCGGCAGAGATGTCAATGGTTTCGCGCAGTTCGCTCAGCACGGTGCCGCGAAGATCCAGCAATGCAGTCAATACGTGCGTTGCGCCAACATCAACGGCCAGGATGACCCGTGCCGACGGCTGAAAGGCAAAGCGCGACGGCGGACGTCCGCCTGAGGACACGGCCTCGCCGGCGGGGCCAATCAGCCCGGCCGCGGTCAGTGCGTCAATGCGGGCGGCCACCGTAGAGCGGGCAAGGCCGGTAATTTCCGCCAATTCCGCCCGGGTCCGCGCCCGCCCGTCGCGCAAAAGTTGAAATACGTCCCCCGCACGTGAGTAGCCATAGGGCTGCCCGCTGGAATCAGGGCCCGGGGCGCTGTTTGATGATGCGCCGCGAGGCAGGGGTTGCACTGGTGTCTTTGGCATTCACAATAAATAACACACAGGCTTCTATCTGTCACAATCCGATAGCAGGGCCACGTTCCACAAACTTTTGCTTGACGATCGTCAAAAGTTCACCTAGCTTGGAGTGGAACACCCATCCACGCTTCCCAGGAGACCCCAGTGACGTATTCCCTGCAGCTTTACACCGTGCGCAAGCCACTCGAAGAGGACTTGGCCGGCACCATTGCCCGAGTGGCAGAGCTTGGATTTACCAAGGTTGAGCCCTACAACTTTGTGGCCACGGCCGACGCCCTCGCCGCAGCCTTCAAGGACAATGGCATCACGGCCCCTTCCGGCCATGCCCCGTTGCTGAGCACAGACCAGGATGAAATCTTTGCCGCGGCCAACAAGCTGGGCATCACCACAGTCATTGACCCCTTCATTGCCGCCGATCAGTGGCAAACCCAAGAAGACATCCAAAAGATTGCGGACGGCCTCAACGCCGCAGCAAAAAAGGGTGCCGAATACGGCGTCCGGGTGGGTTACCACAACCACGCCTGGGAGCTGGAGTCCAAGATCAACGGCACCACGGCGCTGGAATACTTTGAAACGCTGCTGGACCCGGAACTGGTGTTGGAAGTGGACACTTACTGGGTTTCCGTGGGCGGCGAAAGCGCCGTGGACATCCTGGGCAGCCTGGGGGAACGCGTGAAGTACATCCATATCAAGGACGGCCCCCTGAACAATGACACCAAGGCACAGCTTCCCGCAGGCCAGGGCGAGGTGCCCATCTGGGACGTCATTGGTGCGGCCAAGTCCCTGGAAGTGGGCGTGGTGGAATTTGACGACTACGACGGCGACATCTTTGACGGCATCGCCCAAAGCCTGGCGTTCCTGAACCGCGGAAAGGCCTGAACCCCATGGCAAAAACAGGACCCGTCGGCGTAGCAGTCATTGGCGCCGGAAACATCAGCAAGCAGTACCTGGACAACCTCACCACATTCCCGGATGTGAAAGTCCTTGTGGTGGCCGACCTCTTCGAGGAGGCGGCTGCCGCACGTGCCGCCGAATACGGGATTGAAATCTCCGGCGGCGTTGACGTTGCCCTGAACCACCCGGACGTTGAGATCGTGGTGAACCTGACCATCCCGGCCGCCCACGTTGAAGTTGCCACGGCGGCTGTGAAGGCGGGCAAGAATGTGTGGACGGAAAAGCCGTTCTCACTGGACCGCGACAGCGGGCTGGGCTTGTTGAAGGAAGCCCAGGCTGCCGGCATGCGCCTGGGTTGCGCCCCGGACACGTTCCTTGGCGCGGGCCTGCAGACGGCCCGGCGGCTCATTGACGCCGGCGCCATCGGCACCCCGTTGACGGCCCTGACCATGTTCCAGTCCCCCGGCCCGGAGTCCTGGCACCCGAACCCCGCCTTCTTGTTCCAGGAAGGCGCGGGCCCGCTGTTCGACATGGCCCCGTACTACCTGACAACACTGGTGCAAACCTTTGGCCCCATCGCCAAGGTCGCCGCCGTGGGCTCCACCGCCTTCCCCACCCGCACCATCGGTTCCGGGCCCAAGGAAGGCGAGGTGTTCGACGTCGAGGTTCCCACGCATGTCAGCGCCATGGTGCAGTTTGATTCCGGGGCTTCCTCACACAGCGTGTTCAGCTTCGAATCCCCCAAGGCCCGCATGGGTTTTGTGGAAATCACCGGCACCGAGGGCACCATCTCCCTGCCAGACCCGAACAACTTTGACGGCGAAATCCAGCTGTGCAAGCGCGGCGAGGACGACTGGACAACCGTCGCCGCCGAGGGCCCCGCCAACGGCCGCGGCATGGGCGTGCTGGACATGGCCCGCTCCCTGCGGGCCGGCATCCCGCACCGGGTCCCGGGCGAACTGGCCTATCACGTCCTTGACGCCATGGTGTCGATCGCCGAGTCCGTGGACAGCGGCGAGTTCGTCACCGTCAACAGCACTGCACCAGCTTCACCGGCGTTGCCCGTGGACTGGAACCCCACCGAAGCAACCCTCTAGGAACCGCTGACATGACCTCCCCCCAGACCTCCGGGTCCCGCACCCTGGGTGTTGCCGCCATTGGATATGCCTTTATGGGCCAGGCGCACTCCAACGCCTGGCGCACAGTGGCGAATCACTTTGACGTCCCCGACTTTGAACAAAAAGTGTTGGTGGGACGCGACGCGGCCGCTGTGGCAGCAGCCGCGCACAAGTACGGCTGGAGTGAATCCGCCACGGACTGGCGGGAGGTCATTGCCCGCGAGGACATAGACATTGTGGACATTTGCGCCCCGGGCTGGCTGCACGCCGAGATTGCGACGGCGGCCCTTGCCGCCGGCAAGCATGTTCTGGTGGAGAAGCCGCTGGCCAATTCCATGGCCGAATCCGGGGCCATGGTGGCGGCGGCACAGGCGGCACGCTCCGTTGGCGTGCGGTCGATGGTTGGCTTCAACTACCGCCGTGTGCCGGCCCTGGCGCTGGCCCGCAAGCTCATCGCCGCCGGTGAGCTGGGCACCGTCCGCCAGGTCCGCGCGTCGTACCTGCAGGACTGGCTGGCTGACGATTCAGCCCCCATGACCTGGCGGCTGCGCAAGGAAACGGCCGGCTCCGGCGCCTTGGGCGACATCGCCTCACACGCGGTGGACCAGGTGCAATATTTGCTCGATGACACCGTGGCCGACGTCTCCGGCCGGCTGCACACCTTTGTCACCGAGCGGCCCGGCCCCGACGGCCCCGAACCGGTGACTGTCGACGACGCCGCCTGGGCCACGTTGACCATGTCCGGCGGCGCCGTGGCCAGCGTGGATGTTTCACGCGTGGCGCTGGGGCAAAAGAATGCGCTGCGCCTGGAAGTTTATGGCACGGCCGGGTCGCTCACCTTCAACTTGGAAAACCCCAACGAACTGTTCTTCCTCAATGGCACCGAGCCCGTTGAGGTCCAGGGGTTCCGACGCATTTTGGTCACCGAACCCGAACACCCCTACATGTCCGGCTGGTGGCCGCAGGGGCATGTGATTGGCTGGGAGCACAGCTTTACCCACCAGATCCGCGACTTCCTGCTGAACATTGCCAACGGCACCGACCCGTCGCCGTCGTTCGAGGAAGGCCTGGGCGTGCAGCGCGTCCTGGCCGCCATTGAAACTTCCTCGGCAGCCGGCGGCGCCATTGTTCCCACCGCAGCACCCCAACTCGTCTCGAAGGACTAACGCCATGCCCCGCCCGTACACCTTGTTCACCGGCCAGTGGGCCGATCTCCCCTTTGAAGACGTGGCCCGCCTTGCTTCCCAGTGGGGCTATGACGGCTTGGAAATCGCCTGCTCCGGCGACCACCTTGACCCGTGGCGCTGGGACGAGCCCGGCTACGTCGCCGGCAAGTTGGCTGTGCTGGAACGCTACGGCCTGCAGGTGTGGGCCATCTCCAACCACCTCAAGGGCCAGGCCGTGTGCGATGACCCCATCGACTTCCGCCACCAGGGGATTGTTGGCACCAAGGTGTGGGGCGACGGCGACCCCGAGGGTGTGCGCCAGCGTGCCGCCGAGGAAATGAAACTCACCGCCCGCCTGGCGCAGGCCCTGGGCATCAAAACGGTGGTGGGCTTCACGGGCTCCTCCATTTGGCAGTACGTTGCCATGTTCCCGCCCGTGCCGGAATCGGTGATCGAGGCCGGCTACCAGGACTTCGCCGACCGCTGGAACCCCATCCTTGACGTCTTTGACGAATGCGGTGTGCGCTTCGCCCACGAGGTCCACCCCTCCGAAATCGCCTACGACTACTGGACCACGGTGCGCACGCTGGAAGCCATCGGCCACCGCCCCGCGTTTGGGCTGAACTGGGACCCCTCCCACTTCATGTGGCAGGGCATCGACCCGGTCT
>JBDTQM010000260.1:0-5120 GCA_039932175.1 Specibacter sp. | reverse complement strand
ACGCGCGTTGTCTTTGCCAAGGACTTCGGGATCGACCTGACCGCAAATGACCAGCCGATTGAGCCGCTCGCGCTCGGTCCCGGCCAGCGCTAGCCTCTGTGGCCTTGCGGCAGGTCCCGCGTGCACTCCTGCACGCGGGAACTGCCGCACCAGGGGGCCTTCAGCTCTTGTCACGCCCTGGCGTACCGTGTTGAGATGAACACGTGGACTGATCAGGCGTCTGTGGTGGAATTCCCTGATGGCCGGCGCATACGGGGCATGAGCCTGCGCGATTCCCGCCGAACAGCGCAGCGTCCGGACTTCGCCGTCTATTTGTTGGGTCGCGCACCCCGTCACCCCTTGCCGGAGCACCGCTGGGTCAAGTGGCGGGACTTCGGCGTGCCGGCGTCGAGCACGGATGCTGTTGACGCTTTGCAGGAGGCCTTCGAGCGGTCACCGGGGGAGCGGGTTGAGATCATCTGCCGCGGCGGCGTTGGCAGAACTGGCACAGCTCTTGCGCTGCTGGCCATGATGGCCGGAACTGGCGCTTCCGACGCCGTGGGCTGGGTTCGGGCGAACTACCATCCCCGCGCCGTCGAGACACCCGGCCAACAGCGGTGGCTTCGCCAGGCGGCAACCCTGCTCTGACGTTTGTGTGCGCCGGTGTTTCTGTGAAGAGCCTGTCTGGGCCGTCGCTGTCTAGAAGATCGCGTTGATGGTATTCCAGCCACTGCCCACCTGAATGCGGCTCGCCCATGTTCCTTGTGCAGTGCGCGGGTAGAGCCACAGCCTGCCCGTGGAGTCATAGCCAAGTATGTCGGCAGTTCTGTCACCGTTGAAGTCTCCGGGGCTCATCAGCGCTGCGAGCGAGTTCCAGCCGTTTCCAATGCGGACTGGCGGATTCCAGCCGCCCGCAGCGGTGCGCGGATACAGCCACAACAGCCCGGTGCTGCGTTCCCGGGCCAGAATGTCGGCGGTTCCGTCACCATTGAAATCACCGGGACCCACGATGGTGTTGAATGCGCCCCAGCCAGCACCCACAAGTACCCGGGGGAGCCAGCCCCCGCGGCCGTTGCCAGGGTAAAGCCACAACCGTCCCGTGCCTGTTTCACGGGCCAGAATGTCAACCCTTTGGTCACCGCTCATGTCGCCGGGGCCAACAATGGCGTCAAAACCGTTCCAGCCGTTCCCTATCACTTGCGGTGCCAACCAACCGCCTGTGCCGTTGCCGCGGTAGAGCCACAACAGGCCAGTGGCCTGTTCACGTGCGATCACATCGCCATGGCCATCGCCGGAAAAGTCACCAACGGTCTCCAAGACATTAAAACCGCCCCAACCGGTTCCAATAGTGGCGGCGAAGGCAAAGCCGGCTTTGCCGGTGCCTGGAAAGAGGCGCAACTGATTCGTCGCTGCCACCCGGGCCAGTACATCATTGTTCCAGTCGCCGTTGAAATCGGCTGTGGAGCCGGAGAGGGTGGATCCGGGCATGGGAAGTGCCGTGAACGCATAGGTGGAGCAGGTGATGTCGTAGTCGCGGACGTCGTCGTACCACTGGGACAAGTAGACCCGGCCACCGGAAAAGCTTGGTTGGACGCAGCGGTCCTGGGCTTCGGTGGGGTAGTCGAGCCGACCGGCGGTGGCCCAGACAGGCACGCCGGGAAGGTACCAGGAGCCAGTTATGGATGCCCATCCGCTGGTGAAGGAATACAGGCCGTACGAGAACCCGGCCGCCCTGAGGCCGCGCATCAGCCCCTCAATGACGAGGCGGTTTTCACGTTGTGCGGCAGCCGTTGCGGTGGGCCACGGCTGGGCCGGACGGGGTTCGACGTCGATCCATACCATCGCGGGGCGGAAGCTGTTGCGCGCCATGGTGGCCACCGCGAAGGACGCCTGCGAATATCCAACGTTGGACAGCTGTCCGGCCCGGGTGGCTGCGGACCACGGACCTTTGGCGCCGTTGCTCACCAGCTGGCTCGCCGTGGGGAACGCGGCCATGGTGTAGGCCTGGGCCGGCTTTGAGTTTGTGCGCACCCAAGTGAGCTGGCTGCCCAGGCAGGGGTTTTCGGTAAACGGCAGGCCTTTGGTCAACCCGAGCACCACGAATTGGGTGCTGGTGGGCGGCAGCGGCAAGTCAAACCCGCCCACTGCAGCCGGGCATTGCGGCCAGGAAATGTCATGGCCACTGAGTGTGGCGGCCAGGGCCGCAGGTGCGGCAACCAGAAAACTCATGACAAGTGCCAGGGTGGCAAACACGCATTGGATCAGAAGACGGGCAGGTGCCGTCCTCGTGGAGACCCTTCTGTTTTGACCGGCCGGACCGGGGTGCTGGCGCATGGCATAACCTTCCGCTTCAAGTTAACCACTAAAACACCGTGACGACCAGAAGCTTCCGGGGCCTATTTCCATTCCCTCAGCTTGGCAGATGGCACACGGGGCCGTGTTCCATTCCGGGGTTCAGGATGCCTCTGGCTCGCGGTGCCACTGGCAGCTTCGTCACCTGGGATCCTTTCGATATGTGTCTGCTGCCATCCTGGTTGCTGCCGTGGCCTGTGTGCTGCTTCTCGACGTGCCAGGGTGAGGGAAGTTCGCCATCATTGCGTGGCCTGCGGCATCCATGGCCATCAACGAACACGGGTTCCACAAGCAACGCGCGGCCGCTGCCGAACAGGGCCGCCCATTCCTCACCCTCATGGCGGGATCGAGTCCTGCACCCCTACAGCGTGCGCACCTGACGGAAAAGTGCTGGACGCGGCCGTTCCGGTCTGGCTACAGTACGGTTTAGTGCCCAAACCACCAGCCGCCCCAACAGGAGATCAGGCCATGTCATTTCAGGCGTACCTCGACACAATCGAAGACAAGACCGGCCTCACTCCCAGGGAACTTCTGGCGCTGGCACATCAACGCGGTCTGGATGAAGCGCCCGTCAAAGCCGGGGCGATCATCGACTGGCTCAAGGAAGACTACGGATTGGGCCGCGGCCACGCGATGGCCCTGGTGCACGTGATCAAGAACGGGCCCACCATGAGTGAAAAACACGTTGGTTCAGACGGAACCCACCGGGATGAATCCACCGAGCTTTGGCTGGACGGCAAGAACAACCGCCCCGAGTAGCTGCCGGCAGTCGGCGATGTTCCCGCTGAGTCTGACGGAACGCCGCCAATGGGGCGCTGCGCAACGTCTGACTCGAGTGGGATCGGTCTGACTGGGCGAACGTTGACCGGGACAACACTGACCCATTGACTGGATGGTGCCGGCAGGGCAGGCTGTGAAGGCGTTCACGCCCGTGGAGCCCATGCTGAAAAGCCTGCGGACATCAGCCTCCGCCGCGGCACTGCTTGGGTTGGCCCTTGTCGGGTGCCAGCAGACAGCCGGGCAGCTCGCGGTGGGATCGTCCGCCACGGCGCCAGGGCCGTCGTCGTCCGAGCTGGCGGCCATAGGCCAAGCTGCCGTCGAGGATCGCAACGGAACGGTCCTCGACATTCCACCCGCCCCGCTCCTCACCGATGGGCAGACGACTGAGACCTACCAATGCTGGCCGGCGATGAGCTCCATGTCCGGACCTTGGTGGAGTGCCTTATGGATGTCGTCGCGAATGCCGTTGGCTTCCGTCGCTGTCAGGGTCCTTTCAATTGGTCTGAGCACAATGCGAATGAGCGCGTTGGCTTGCCCGGGTTCGATCTGCAGCCGGTGCTGTGCCGCTGCAGGGAGATCCTTGAATGGCGTCAGGTCCAGGAGTTCGACGGATTCAAGGTTATCCATGCGTGGTCCCAGGGCTTGGCGGACTTCATCACCCAAAATCTCATCATCGCAGGAATCAGGTACAACTATGGAGATGTCCCTGCGTGTGGGAGGAAGCAGGGAGACATGCTGCCACGGCTCCAGATTGAGAATCTGGGATCTGATGCGATCGTCGCCGGCACGAAGGAGACGAATGTCGGGCATGCCCTTGCGCAGCATGAGGGCACGATCCAAGCCCATGCCCAGGGCAAGGCCCGTCCACTGTTCCGGATCAAGTCGTGCATCGGCGAAGAGGTGTGGTGCCATCAGGCCGCATTCGGCGAGTTCCAACCATTCGCCGTCAATCAACACATCCACCTGCAGCCCGTTGGCCGTATGGGGATGCACGGCCGGCACAGTGCGCCATTGGGCGTGGGGCAGGACCGCTTCGACACGGACAGCCACCATGGAGTCCAAGTCGCTTGGCGTCAGCGTTGGAGCCGCCGATATCCGCCACAGATCGGACCGGTGGGGTGCGCCGACGTGGGTCCGGTCAATGGCGTCCCTGCGATACACCAACCCCGGCATGACGGCGAGCTCATCCATGGCGGTGGTTTGCGGCAAGTTTCTTAGCAGGGAGGGGACGGAGGCGGAGGTGTGGCTGCGCAGCATCACTGTGGGACTCACGTATCGCGAGTACCGTTGGTCGCGGGTTACCGTCGACGGGGCGAAGCCGAGTTTGTCGTAGTTGTCACTCACGGACACCAGCGGGCTGTTTCGCACAGTTCTGGAAGTTACGCCCCAGGACTGCGTGAGGGCAGTGGTTACTTGGCTCAGCAGATCCTGCATGGCGTGTGGGCCGTGTTCCGGATTGGAGAGGTCACGGAGCGATAGCGAATCGTGGAGTTAGGCCGGGGAGAGGTAGATAATCATTCGTAGTCCTTGGTTTGGCTTGGATCGGTGGAAAATCTCCCGATCCGGTCCGTCACAAGGACTTAGGCGCGCGCCATGAAGCCCTCGCGACCGATAAACGGTCGGGGGCTGATAAATCGCAGTGAGCTACGCATGTTCCCAAGGGCAGCAGAATGCATATCGTGGTCCGGGGCAATGTGTGGTTCCTTGAATCCGGCCCCCACACAGGCCTGTGGCGAAACGGTCCACAGTGCCCGCTGGGCGATCGCTAGCCGGGTGTTCAGTCTCGCTTGCTTCTTTGGGTGAGAAGCTCGAGTTGCCATGCGTGCACGTCGTTCACCCATTCCCAGCCGGGCTTGGCCGATGGGCCGAGCCGGGGGTCACTGGGCACGTGGACGTCGCGCAAGGCGTGCACGTACGCCCGATCCTGGTCGATCCGTGTACGTACTTGATCAGCTCCGCCGATGGAGCCGTGACCGGGGACGAGGACATCGACGTCGCCCGCCACGCCC
>JBDTQM010000259.1:0-5165 GCA_039932175.1 Specibacter sp. | reverse complement strand
CGCCGTAGTAGTCCGAGGCCGGGAAAGCCGGTCACATGGCGAAGGGCGGCAGTGTTTCAGGTAGCGGAATCGTGTAAAAGGTTGGAGGTTCACTGGTGAATACCGGTGATGACATGCGTGCACGCAGTGATGCGGCACGTGTGAAAGTACAACGGATGCAGGTAAAGCTACATCGGTGGGCCGGGAGCGATCCCGGTAAGAAGTTTGATGATCTGTTCAACCTTGTCTGTGACCCCGATTTTTTGTTGGTTGCGTGGGAACGTGTGGCCGCGAATCGTGGTGCGCAGACGCCCGGGATTGATCGGGTAACGAAAGAAACCATCAATTTCTGGGTGGGGGTAGAGGAATTCATAGATCACATCCGTGGCCTGTTGAGGACGGATTCGTTTCGGCCGCAACCGGTACGGCGGGTGGAAATCCCCAAGGCTAGTGGGAAGATCAGGCAACTGGGTATTCCCACGCTGGCTGACAGGGTGGTGCAGGCTTCGCTGAAGCTGGTGCTGGAACCGATATTCGAGGCGGATTTTCAACCGTTCTCGTATGGTTTCCGGCCGAATCGGCGGGCACAGGACGCTATCGCTGACATTCACCACTTCGCTATCGCGGGGTACGAGACGGTGCTCGAGGCTGATATCAAGGCGTGTTTTGATCGTATTGATCACACCGCGTTGATGGGTCAAGTGCGCCGTCGGGTGGGTGACAAGCGGGTGCTGGCACTGATCAAAGCATTCCTCAAGGCTGGAATCATGACCCGTGATGGTTCTCTGATCGGGTCGAAACCCGGCACTCCCCAGGGCGGGTTATGCGCAGCTGCGCATAACCCGCCCTATGAGCAGTGCTGGGTTATGTGCAGTGCTGGTGCCCCAGCGTTGGTGGGGGTGGTGGCGCTCCACAGTCACTGCTCATAATCTTCGGTTCTCGGGTTAGAGGTTGTCGAGCCAGGTGAGCAGTTCTGGGTTCTGGTTCCATTCGGGTAGGTCGGTGGTGACGATGTCGCTGTAGGCCGCTTCGAGTGCTTTGCGTTTGGCCTCGATCGAGACACGCGCGTAAATCTCGGTTGTCGAGAGGTCGGCGCGGCCGAGGATGTCGCGTATATATGGCAGGGGAACACCGGCGTCGTAGAGGTGGGTGGCCTTGCTGTGGCGAAGGATATGCGGACTGAGGCGGGCTTTGGTGAGCTCCGGGTTGTCTGTTCGCCTCTGGTATTTGTGAAGGATCCAGGTGATTCCGCCGCGGCTGAGTTTGAACTGGTGTTGGTTGAAAAAGAGGGGTTGCTGGTCATGGCCTGCACTGTTGAGGTGGTGTTCGGCGAGGTACGCTGCCAGGAGTTCCACCGTGTTGCCGGTCAGCGGGACATGACGGGTTTTGCGGCCCTTGCCGGTCAGTGTGACCATGGCAGGGGCGTCCAGGCGGATGTCGCCGATGGTCAGATCGGCGAGTTCCTGGACTCTGGCTGCGGTGTCATACAACGTGGCCAGCAGTGTCGCGTCGCGCCTGCCCTGCCGGGTGGACCGGTCTGGCGACGCCAGCAGTCCTCGGGTCTGTTCGACGGTCAGATGGGCCACAGCGGGCTGGTCCTGTTTCTTGGCGGGGATGGCGAGGATGTCCTGGCAGCAGGCCATCCGGGTCGGGTCTTGTGTTTGCATCCAGGTGAAAAACGAGTCGATGGCCGCCCGGCGCTGGTTGCGGGTAGAGGTGCTGTTTCCCCGACTGGTTTCGAGCCAGTCAAGGAACCCGGTGATGGCAGGGGCATCGATCTGCTCGAGGGTCAGCTTCTCTGGCGGAATGGATCGCTGGTCGCGGAGGTAGCAGATCAGCAGCTTGAACGTGTCCCGGTAGGAGAGGATCGTGTTGGTCGAGTAGCCGCGTAGTCCTGCCAGGTAGTCGGTGAGGAAACGGTGCAGATGGATCGCGAAGTCAGTGGCCATGGCCCTGCTCCTCAGTGATAGGTGGGACCACGTCGCCGATGGCCTGTTGCACCCGGGCGGTGATGTCCGGGTAGGACTCGGCGGTCAGGGTCAGGTAGTAGGCGGTGTCGGCTATGGAGGAATGACCCATGTAGGTTTGCAGAACCGGCAGCAATGCCGCGACGTCCTGGCCTTGGGCGAACCATGCCCGAAGATTGTTCACCGCAAAAACGTGCCGCAGGTCATGGATTCGGGGGCCGTGGCCCAGCCCGCGGTGAGGGATGCGGGCCTGCCACAGAAACCGGCGAAAGTTGTGGTAGATGTTGACGAGCGTGAGCGGGCGCCCTGAGTGGCCGGGAAAGAACCATTCACCTCGCCAGGCTGGGTGTGCCGAGGCCCGGTCGTGGTAGTCGGCGAGCCTGACGCGCAGCGCCTCGGAGACCGGGACTTGCCGGTCTTTGCCGCCTTTCGCGTCACGGATTTGCAGCACCCCGGTGGTGATATCGACGTCCTCGACGCGTAGCAGGCGGGCTTCGGAACAGCGCAGGCCGCAGGCGTAGATGGTGCGGAACAGCACGGGCATGATGAGGTGGCGCAGCGGAACCTGCAAACAGTAATGACACCGGTCTGTTTGTGTGAAGAACGCTGCCAGCTCCGTGTCGGTGTAAATATACGGGACGTAGCGGGCGGGTTGGGGCAGCATCCCGGCGGGCAACACGTACGCTTTGGTGCCGTGGCGGTTCAGCCAGCGGGCCAGTTCACGGATGGGTGTGGCCAGGTTCTGCACCGTGGAGGGCTTGACGCCGCGCCGCCGAGCGGCGGCGATCCATGCCTGCACGGATTCTTCGCTCACCGTCTCCAGCCCGGGAAACTCGGTCCGACAAAATGCCTCGAACCGGGCCAGCGTATGCGCCTCGGCGAGGTATTTGTAGCCAACGGCACGCTTCTGGCCCACCAGGGCCGTCATCGCCTCGGTCAGTGCGCTGCCGACGTTCATGGTGTCACCCCCGTAACCGGTACGTCCGGGTCAAGGGCACACTGCGTCAAGAGTTTCAGCGACGATTTCAAATACACACCAGTTGATGCAACCGACTGGTGACCGAGAATCTCAGCAATCGCCTCGATGGGTGTGCCCTCTTCCAGAAGCCGGGCGGCCAGGGTATGTCGCAGCGAGTGCATTCCATGGCGTTGTTTCTCCCAAAGCGGCACATGCGCCACCCGGGCGTGTTTGATCAGGATCTGATACAGATGATCCTGATCGGAAAACGGCACTATCGGGGCTGTGTGCCGCACGAACACCTGCGGGCATTCCGTGGTGGGCCGGCCGGAGCGAATATACTCGATCAGTGCCCAGCCAACGTCCTTGAGCAGAGGCAGCGTCACCCTGGAGCCGGTCTTGGCTTGCACCACCGAGAGGCTGTTTCCCGGCCAGTCGAGATCCTTGAACTCAAGTCTCTTCACGTCGATGCCGCGCAGCCCCAGACGAGTGATGAGCAAGATGATTGCGTAATCCCGCTTGCCGCAGGGGTTGTCCCGGTCGATCGCCTCCAAGATTTTCCTCACATCCCCCGGATCCCACACCGAGGGAACCCTGGCCCCTTTGACTGACTTGGCAGCGGGAACTGCCTCCAGCACCGCCGAACCGACCAGTCCGGCGCCTTGGGCGAAGCGAAGAAAGGACCGCACCGCGCAGAGCTTGTGCTCCACGGTCTTGGCTTGATATCCGGCCAGTGTGGCCACGAACGCGTCAACCAACATGCCATCCAGAGAAGCCAGGGCGCCCCGCGTGCCAATGAATCCGCAGAACTCGCCGGCCACCGTCGCATAGGCACGCACCGTCGATACGGCGCAACCACGAGCCTGCAGCCACTGTTGGAACCGGGCAACGACATCGGCGTCACCGGCCGACAGTTTGCTTGGACGCTCCAGCTCACGGTGCGGGAATAGCGGCGCAGCACCGCCCCGTGCACCGAGAAATCATCGAGCATCTGCGCGACCCGGAACAAGTACACCTCAGTGCCCTTGAGCGTGCCAGCCTGTTCCTTCATGAAGAAACCCCCGCAGCTCTCATCGACCCAGGCCATCGCCGTCTCCAGCGAGAACTCCTGCTCCCCACGGGATACGAAGAAAAGTTCCAGCCGGCCCCAGTTGCCCCGATACCACTTCATCGTTGAATCCTTGTAGCCCAGACGAACCAGCTCGGCATCCAGGCCAGAAACCAGTTCCGATACGGCAACCATCACAGCACCTCCAATGACGAAGGCCCGGCACGGTGCCGGGCCCGCATAACCAGAATCCACCAGGATTATGAGCAGTGTCTGAACCGCGTCACCGCCCCCGCCAACGCTGACGCACCAGCACTGCACATAACCCAGCACTGCTCATAGGGCGGGATTCTCTCTCCGCTGCTGGCAAATATTGCGTTGAACGTGCTTGATGAGTATGCCGCGAAGGCATGGTCGACACGCATGGGCACGAAATACCAGCGGGAAAAGCTGGTTTCCAAGGGCGATGCCACATGGAAACTTATCCGTTATGCTGACGATTTCGTTTGCGTTATCAGAGGGACGAGTGAGCATGCGGAAGCGCTGAAAACAGAGATCGGTGAGGTTCTGGCCCCATTGGGGCTGGAATTTTCGGAAGATAAGACCGGGATAGTGACGATCGATGAGGGATTCGACTTTCTCGGATTCACGATTCAACGACGGCACAAGCGCGGGACGAACAAGTCCTACGTTTACACTGTGCCGTCGCAGAAATCGATCAAGTCAGTGCGGTCAAAGATCGCACAAACCTGTTACAGATCAACCCTGCATCAGGATTTTTCTGAGCTCCTAAAACGGCTCAATCAAATCCTGACCGGGTGGGCCAACTATTTCCGGCACGGCGTCTCGAAGAGTGTCTTTGGAAACATTGACAACTACGCGTGGCAACGAGTCTGGAGATGGTTGAAGAAGAAACACGGACGCATGAAGATACGGGAAATGAAACGTAGATTCTGCATCAACGGATGGCAATTTGCCACGGCAACAACACGTTTCACCGGGGCCTCAACCGTCACGGTTACACGATACCGTTACCGCGGCAAGAACATCCCGAACCCGTGGCATCAACAGCCCTTGAACCTCAGCATCACCACCGGGTAATGATGCATGGAGAGCCGGATGCGGTGAGAGTCGCACGTCCGGTTCGGCGGGCAGCCACGGCGAAACCCAGCCCAGCAATGGGCAAACGGGCGCGCCGTGGCTGACCCAACTA